>JAKOVF010000206.1 GCA_029782225.1 Chloroflexota bacterium
GGATGAAGGCATGGCTGGCGACAATGTTGGCTTGCTCTTGCGCGGCATCGAGCGGGAGGATGTGGAGCGGGGGCAGGTGATCGCCAAGCCGGGTTCGATCACGCCGCACAAGAAGTTTCTGGCGCAGGTGTATGTGCTGAAGAAGGAAGAGGGCGGGCGGCACAAGGCGTTCTTCACGGGCTATCGGCCGCAGTTCTACATCCGCACGATGGATGTGACGGGTGACATCACCTTGCCGGAGGGCGTGGAGATGGTGATGCCTGGGGACGATGTCAATTTGACGGTGCAGTTGATTGTGCCGGTGGCGTTGGAGCAAGGCTCGAAGTTCGCCATCCGTGAAGGTGGCCTGACCGTCGGGGCCGGCGTCGTCACCAAGATTTTGGAATAGGTAAAATCATGGCAAAACAGAAAATCCGTATCCGTCTCAAGGCATACGATCATCGCGTACTTGATCAATCTGCCAAGCGTATCGTTGAAACCGCCGAGCGTACTGGCGCCCAGGTTGTGGGTCCCGTGCCCTTGCCAAGTAAGACAGAACGTTTTACAATACGCCGCTCGACTTTCATAGACAAAGACTCTCACGAGCACTTTGAAATCCGCACGCACAACCGTCTGATCGACGTGCTTGACCCCGACTCAAAGACGATTGATATGTTGATGAGGCTGAACCTGCCTGCGGGTGTGGATATCGAGATCAAGATTTAATCTAACGAGTCTGACAGAGTATCTAGCAGGTGCAGACTTGTTAGACGGGTAAGATCTGTAAGGCTTTTTAGAGACAGCGCAAGAGCTGGTCCGCGCGCGAACCGAAAAACCGCTTCGCTTCCCGGACCTCCTGACTGCACTGCACGGAGATGATGTGGCCGAAGCCCCGGCCAACAGTCTCGTCAATATCTTCTAAAGGAGAAAATTGAGCATGTTGAAAGGGCTGATTGGAAAGAAGATTGGCATGACCCAGATCTTCGATGAACAAGGTGTCGCGTATCCTGTGACACTCATCGAAGCTGGGCCATGTTACGTTACCCAGGTACGTATGCCGGAGAGTGAAGGCTATTCTGCGGTACAACTGGGCTTTGGTGAAGTGAACCCCAAGCGCCTCACAGGTGGACAACTGGGTCACTTGAAGACCAATGAGATTCCCCCGATGCGCTTCCTGCGCGAATTTCGAGCCAAGGATCATGGCCTCAAGGTCGGTGACAAGGTTACCGTTGCCGACGCGTTTACCGCAGGCGAACGCGTGGATGTGATTGGTGTGAGCAAAGGCAAGGGCTTTGCCGGCGCTGTCAAACGCTATCACTTTCATGGCATGAACGCTACACATGGTACCTCTGACCGCAATCGTGCACCTGGTTCTCGTTCCTCTGGAACAACCCCAGGTCGTGTCTACAAAGGCTCACGCGGTGCAGGCCACATGGGTCAGGACCGCGTCACCACGCAGAACTTAAAAGTCGTCATGGTGGATGCGGAGCGCAACCTGATCGCGATCAATGGCGCGGTTCCCGGCGGGAAGGGCAGTCTTGTAATGATCAAGGAGTCGCGCAAGCAATAGGCGCGGGAGCTATAGCCATGAAAGTAGATGTTTTAGATATCAAAGGCCAGAAGCTTCGCGAGGTCGAATTGCCTGCGAAAGTCTTTGAAGCCCCTGTAAATGTAGACCTGATGCATCAGGCGTACACCCGCCAGATGGCGAATGCCCGCCTCGGTACTCATGATACGAAGGTCCGTTCAGAAGTCTCCGGTGGCGGCAAAAAGCCGTGGAAGCAAAAAGGGACCGGCCGCGCCCGCCAGGGGTCCACGCGTGCTGCGCAGTGGGTTGGCGGTGGTCGTATCCACACACCGCATCCTCGTAGTTATGAACAGCGCATGCCCAAGAAAATGCGTCTGGCTGCGCTTCGATCCGCTTTATCCGCCAAGGCTGCAGAGGCTGGAATTGTGGTCGTTGATGACTTCAATCTGGAAGAACCCAGGACCCGCCTGATGGCCGAAGCGTTGACCAATCTGGTCGGTGCATCCACAGCGCTGGTGTTAATGCCCGCCAAGGATGAATCCTACGCGACGATCATGCGTTCGGCCGATAACCTGAACGGTACAAAAGTGATGCTCGCCAGCTATTTGAATGTGCGCGACGTGCTTGGCTTCGACAAAGTCGTCCTGCCGCTCAAGGCGATTGATGTGTTGAACACACATCTCGGATAAGGAGACCAGACATGACCACTATTTATGATGTCCTTGTCCGCCCGCTGGTTACAGAAAAAACCAATTACCAGTCGAGCAAGTTGAAGCAATATTCCTTTGTCGTGAGAGATGAGGCCACCCGAACGATGGTTAAAGATGCCGTGGAAACCCTCTTCGATGTGAACGTTGCCCGTGTAAATATCGTCAATGCGCCTGCCAAACGCGGACGCCGCGCCAAGAGCCGCCGCTTGTTGGTCCGCCGTCCGTCGTTTAAGAAGGCCGTTGTAACCCTTGCCGAGGGAAGCAAACCCCTCGAGATCTTTGAAGGGGTGCAGTAATGGCAGTCAAAAAGTACAAACCCGTAACGCACGGCCAGCGGGGGATGACCGGTTACACCTTTGAAGAAATTACCAAGAGCACTCCTGAGCGCTCATTAGTGGTAGTCAAGAAGAAGTATGGCGGCCGCAATTCCTATGGCCGTGTGACTGTCCGCCATCAGGGCGGCGGCAATCGCCAGTTTATTCGCATGGTGGATTTCAAACGTGAAAAGCGCGACATCCCTGCGAAAGTTGCGGCGATTGAATACGACCCGAACCGCACTGCTCGCCTTGCCTTGCTTTATTACGCGGATGGAGAGAAGCGCTACATCCTCGCTCCATTGGACCTGAAAGTTGGCGACACCCTCATGGCCGGCGCGACCGCTGAGATCCGCTCCGGTAACTCCCTTCCGATCAGCAATATCCCGGTCGGCACTTTGATCCACAACATCGAGGTCAAAGAGGGAAAGGGCGGCCAGCTCGTTCGGTCCGCGGGTGGCGCGGCGCAATTGCTTGCCAAAGAGGGCGATTTTGCCCAGGTCCGTATGCCCTCCGGCGAGGTGCGGTTGATCCGTCAAGTGTGCTACGCCACGATTGGCCAGGTCGGAAACCTCGACCATGGCAACATCAAATTAGGCAAAGCTGGTCGCAAACGCCACAAGGGAATCCGCCCGACGGTGCGAGGATCAGCCATGAGTCCGCGCGACCATCCTCACGGTGGTGGTGAGGGTCGCCAGCCTATCGGTCTCCCCGGTCCGAAAAGTCCGTGGGGCAAGCCGACGCTTGGCAAGAAGACACGTCACAATAAGAAAACTGATCAGTACATCGTGCGCCGTCGCAGCAAGACGAGTCGCAAGTAGATGAGGTAAGCAGATATGTCACGATCATTGAAAAAAGGGCCTTTCATTCAGCCGAAGTTGCTCCTCCGTATTGAGGCTATGAATCAGAAGGGCGAAAAGAAAGTTATTCGAACGTGGAGCCGCGCGTCGGTGATCTTCCCCCAGATGGTGGGACATACGATCGCTGTACATGATGGGCGCCGCCACGTACCGATCTACATTACCGAAAACATGGTCGGCCACCGATTGGGCGAGTTTGCCCCGACGCGGACTTTCCGCGGCCACCAGGCTGCTGAGAAGGCTGCCCCGGCAACTTCAGCGTAGGAGCGTGAGAGATGACTGATATCCACGCACAACTGCGTTTTCTCCCGCTCTCTGCCCAGAAAGTGCGCCTGATCATCGATATGGTGCGCGGCAAGGATGCGAATGAAGCGCTCGAGATCCTGCGCTTTGTCAATAAAAGCGGCGCGATGCCTGTTCGCAAGCTGGTTGCTTCTGCGGTCGCTAATGCTGAAGAGAACTTCGGTGTCAGCCGTGACGACCTGTATGTCGCGAAGATCGTTGCAGATGAAGCGCCCACTCGCAAGTGGCGGCGCTTTGGGGCACGCGGCCGTTTCAAACCGATCCTGCGCCGCAATTCGCACGTGACCGTTGTCCTGCGCGAGCGCGGGGCTTAGTAAGGAGAATCTATGGGTCGCAAAGTACATCCCATTGGAATGCGTCTTGGCATCAATCAACCGTGGCATGGCCGTTGGTTCGCCGAAGGCTCAACCTACCGCCAGCAACTCCACCAGGATTTTGCCATTCGCAATTTACTGATCGGCAAACTTTCGAAAGGTGGCGCGTCTGCCAATTCTAAAGTGACTGAACTTCGCAAGGATATGCCTGATGCCATTAAGGATGGTAAAGCTGGCGTCTCCCGCGTAGATGTGGAACGCACGCCCGGCAAGATCCGTGTAGCCATTCACACTGCCAAACCCGGCATTCTGATCGGCCGCAAGGGCGAAGGCGTAAAGAAAATCCGCCAGTCACTTGAAGCGCTGGTTGGCAAGAAAGTGGAACTTGATATCAAAGAGATCAGTTCCCCGGACACTGATGCGGCATTGGTCGCGCATAATATTGCTGATCAGCTCGAACGCCGTATTGCCTATCGCCGCGCAATGAAACGTGCCATTCAGCAAGCCATGAAACAGGGCGCTGAAGGCATCAAGATCATGGTCGGTGGACGCCTGGGCGGGGCAGAAATGTCGCGTGATGTTTGGTTGCGGGAAGGCCGCGTGCCACTGCAGACGCTGCGTGCCAACCTGGACTTTGCCATGACGGAAGCCACGACGACTTACGGTCAAATTGGCGTCAAGGTTTGGATCTACAAGGGCGAGGTTGCGCCTGAAGTTGAAGAAAAAGCCGAAGCGACAGAAGGCGTGTACGTCAGTGAGTAGGGATAGGGCTTGCCCCTGTCCAACAGGGCAGGCGCAAGGCCAGCCCCCACAATGATGAGGTATTTGTTATGTTGATGCCAAAACGTGTAAAGTGGCGCAAGCAGATGCGCGGCCGCATGAGAGGCAAGGCCCTGCGTGGCGCAGAGGTCTCCTTCGGCGAGTTCGGCCTGCAGGCGCTGGAACCGGGCTGGGTCACAGCCCGTCAAATCGAAGCGGCGCGTCGCTCGATCGTGCGTGAAATGAAACGCCGCGGCAAGATCTGGATCCGGATTTTCCCGGCCAAGCCTTACACCCACAAGCCACCTGAAACTCGTATGGGTTCCGGCAAGGGCAACGTGGAATATTACGTCGCGGTGGTAAAGCCTGGCCGTATCATGTTCGAAGTTGGCGGTTTACCTGCAGACCTGGCGGTGGCTGCTTTGAGGAGCGCCCAGTATAAGTTCTCCATCAAGACCAAGGTCGTTGCAAGGCTTGAAGGAGGAGAGCAGGCATGAAGACCCCAGAAATCCGCAAATTGGCGGCGGAGGAAATCCGCACAAAGCTGGCAGATACGCGCGATGAACTAATGAAATTGCGCTTCCAGCAGGTGACTGGTCAGCTAACTGACCCGACCCGCCTGCGCCATCTGCGCCGTGATATCGCGCGCATGGAAACCATTTTGAAAGAGACCGAGCGCGCGGCCGGGGAAGGTGTTGCATGAACAATCGTCGTCGCATGACTGGTGTGGTCACCAGTAACAAAATGACCAAGACCGTTGTGGTGGAAATTACCCGCAAGTTCCGCCATCCTCTTTATAAGAAGGTGGTGTATTCGAGCAAGCGTGTAAAGGCGCATGACGAGATCGGCTGTCAGATTGGCGATGAAGTCCAGATCGTGGAATCCCGCCCGCTCTCCCGCGAGAAGCGGTGGGTGGTCGAATCCGTTGTCAAGCGCGAGATCCGTACGGCTGACCTTGGCGTGGGAGAATAAGCCATGATCCAGCATGAGTCTCGAATCAAAGTTGCCGATAACACCGGTGCCCGCGAACTGCTTGTCATTCACGTGCTGGGCGGTTCCCGCCGCAGATACGGCGCGATTGGTGACATCGTGGTTGCGACGGTCAAATCTGCGACCCCGCAAGGCTCGGTGAAGAAGAGTGAAATTGTGAAAGCCGTCATCGTGCGTTGCACCAAGGAATGGCGCCGTGAGGATGGCTCTTACATCCGTTTCGACGATAACGCCGCGGTCATTCTCGATGCTGATGGCGAAAATCCGCGGGGCACTCGTATCTTCGGACCTGTAGCGCGCGAACTGCGCGACATGGGTTACATGAAGATCGTTTCGCTGGCCCCGGAAGTGTTGTAGGAGCGAAGCATGAAAGTTAAGATCCGTAAAGGCGATACTGTTGAAGTGATCAGCGGCCGCCTCGAAGATAAAGGAAAACGCGGCGAGGTCGTCAATGTGTTGACCGATGACCGCCGTGTGGTGGTGCAGGGCGTCAACGTCCGCACCAAGCATCAAAAGCAGGTGCAGACGGCGGCAAACCGCCAGATGAACCCGGGCCGCATCCAGTTGGAAGCGCCGATCGACATCTCCAACGTGATGCTGGTCTGCCCCAAATGTGGAGAGCCCACCCGCGTTAGCGTTCAGCGCGACGATGCTGGCGCTCACCGCGTTTGCAAAAACTGCGAAGCTGCGATTGACTAGGCCGTGGAGCGAATAAGATGAACATAATGCAAGAACGCTATAAGAATGAAATTGCCCCTGCCCTGTTCAAATCGTTCGGTTTCAAGAACGTGATGCAGGTGCCGCGCATCAAGAAGGTCGTTGTGAACATCGGCCTCGGCGAAGCGTTGGATAATCCCAAGGCGCTTGAGGCTGCGACATCCGACCTGATGCAGATTACCGGGCAGAAACCGGTACAGACGAAGGCGCGCAAGAGCATAGCGAACTTCAAACTGCGCGAAGGCCGTTTGATCGGTACAAAGGTCACCCTGCGCGGCCCGCGCATGTGGGCCTTCATTGACCGCCTGTTGAATGTAGCGCTGCCGCGTGTACGTGACTTCCGCGGCGTCTCCCCGAACGCCTTCGATGGTCGTGGAAATTACACGCTCGGTCTGAAAGACCAACTGGTCTTCCCCGAGATCGAGTATGACAAGATTGACAAACTGCGCGGCATGGAAGTTACTATCGTAACCTCAGCCCCAAATGATGACCAGGCTCGCGCATTACTGCAAATGCTCGGAATGCCGTTTAGCAAGTCTCCGAACTTCGGGGACAAGAAGGAAGCATAAATTATGGCAAAGAAATGCATGCAATATCGAGAACTGCGCCGCCGCCATCCTGTGCAGGTGCGGAATCGCTGTCAGCGATGCGGACGCCCGCGCGGTTATATCCGCCGCTTCGGCCTGTGCCGCATTTGCTTCCGCGAACTCGCGCTGACGGGCAAAATCCCCGGCGTTGTGAAGTCATCCTGGTAGCGGGTGGAGGAAGTCATGAGCTTTACTGATCCGATCGCTGATATGTTGACGAGAATCCGCAACGCGGTGTTGGCTGGTCATGCCCAGGTCGCGATGCCCAACTCGAAGATCAAAAACGAGATCGCCCGCATTTTGAAGGATGAGGGCTTTATCGAAGGTTATGAAGTGGCCGATGGTGAACGTGAAGGCCAGAAGGTTCTGCGCGTGAAAATCAAATATGTTGGCGAACGCCGTCAGCGCCGCGCAGTGATTTCCGGCCTCGAGCGCGTCAGCTCGCCCGGCCGCCGTATCTACACCAAGAAAACAGACATCCCCTGGGTGCTTTCGGGAATTGGCGTTGCCATCCTCTCCACTCCCAAAGGTGTAATGACCGGCGCACGCGCCCGACAGTTGGGCGTGGGCGGCGAGATTCTGTGCAAGGTGTGGTAGGAGGTTAACGTGTCTCGCATTGGTCGTTTGCCGGTTGAAATTCCCGGTGGTGTGCAGGTGGAACTCAAGGGTTCCAATGTGCGTGTGAAAGGGCCGAAAGGCGAACTCCAGCGTACGTTCTCCCCCCAGATTGGGATCAAGATGGAGAATAACCAGCTGGTGATCACTCGCAATTCGGAAGATCCCGCGGAACGCGCCCTGCACGGCACCACTCGCGCCGTGCTTGCCAACATGGTGCATGGCGTAAGTAAGGGTTTTCAGGTTGTGCTCGAAGTGGCAGGCGTGGGTTACCGCGCTGAAATGGAAGGAAAGAACCTGGCCCTTTTTGTCGGTTACTCGCACCCGGTCAAAATGGAGCCGCCGGCGGGTATCTCATTTGAAACAGAGGCGAAGACCCGCCAGATCAGAGTGCTGGGCTTCGATAAAGAACAGGTCGGCCAGGTGGCCGCTAATGTGCGCAATGTGCGCCCGCCGGAACCATATCATGGCAAGGGGATCCGGTACCAGGGTGAGCGCGTCCGCCGCAAGGCCGGTAAAGCCGGGAAAGGAGCCAAGTAAACCATGGCGAATAAGTCTCGTTCTCTCGCTCGTGAACGCCGCCATACGCGTGTTCGCAAGCAGTTATTTGGCACAACCCAGCGTCCGCGCTTGAGTGTCTTCAAGAGTCTTTCTGAAATCTATGCCCAGATCATCGATGATATCGAAGGCAACACGCTTGTCTCCGCATCGACGATCGATAAGGAACTTCGCGAATCCGTGAAGAGCATGAAGAAATCAGAACAGGCCAAGGCTGTTGGCAAAGCGGTGGCTGAACGCGCCAAGTCAAAAGGAATTAGCACCGTCGTATTTGACCGTGGCGGCTTCCGTTATGTTGGCCGTGTGAAAGCTCTCGCAGATGGCGCACGCGAAGGCGGCCTGGAGTTCTAGGCTGAAGTGGAGTTGAAATATGGCAGAATTTAACAAGAATCCGGAACAGCAGGACTTCGAACAACAAGACGCCTTTGAAGAGCGTGTGATCGAAATTGCCCGCGTGGCGAAGGTTGTCAAAGGCGGACGCCGCTTCCAGTTCCGCGTGACCGTTGTCGTTGGTGACAAGAAGGGCACAATCGGTATGGGAGTTGGTAAGGCCAATGCCGTCCCTGACGCGATGCGCAAGGCTTCGGAACGCGCCCGCAAGGACCTCCGCGAGGTAAATCTCGCGGGGACAACCATCCCGCATGAATCGCTGGGCAAGGTTGCTGGAGCAAAGGTTTTCCTGAAGCCTGCTTCTCCTGGAACTGGTGTTATCGCCGCAGGCGGCGTGCGCGCTGTGCTCGAAGTGGCTGGCGTGCGCGACATTCTCACCAAGTCGATGGGAAGCGCGAATGTATTGAATGTAGTCATGGCAACTTTCGGCGCGCTCGACAGCTTGCGATCTCCGCAGACAGAAGCAGCCCGCCGCGGCAAGAGAGCCGAAGAGCTTTTGCCGTTCTGGGAACGGAGGAAGCAACATGCCTAAGAAAGAAACTTCCGGCAAGACCGTGCGTGTGACATGGGTGCGCAGTGCCATCGGTTACACCAAGGATCAAAAAGCCACTGTGAAGGCGCTCGGTCTGCACCGTTTGCACCAAACTGTTGAGCATAAGGATACTCCTGCCTTACGCGGGATGCTGAACAAAATCATCCACTTGCTCAAGATCGAAGAGTAGCTGAAGATGAAATTACACGAACTCGTACCTAATGAAGGTTCCAAGAAGAATCGGAAACGCGTGGGCCGCGGCATTTCCGCCGGTCAGGGCAAGACCGCTGGCCGCGGTACCAAAGGCCAGCACTCGCGTTCCGGCGAAGGCGGTCACATTTACCGCCAGGGCGGCAACCTGCCCTTCTATCGCCGCCTGCCGTTCATCCGTGGTGAAGGATTTACCCCACCGAATCAGGTGAGCTTCAACGAAGTTAACCTGGACCAGCTTTCGGAAGCTTTCAAGTCCAACGAGGACGTGAATCCCGAGAGCCTCGAGAAAGCCCGCCTCCTGCGCGAGCCAAGCAATCCCGTGGTCGTCCTTGGCCGCGGTGAAGTGACCATTCCACTGAAAGTGCGCGTACATCGCATCAGCGCCGGTGCCAAGGCCAAGATCGAAAAGGCTGGCGGCTCTGTGGAATTGATCGCCTAATCCTCATAAAAGGACACTTCGTATGAAGACCACCTTTTCAGGCTGGCGTTATCTCTGGAAATCGGAAGACATTCGGCGCAAATTGCTGATCACACTTGCGATCCTGGCAATCTATAGAATCGCGGCCAACGTCCCGGCGCCGGGTGTCAACCACACGATCCTGCAACAATTCCTTTCGGCCGGGAATGCCGGCGGAAACTTCCTCGGGTTCCTCGATCTGCTCTCCGGCGGCACGGTATCCAATTTCTCTCTGCTTTCGATGGGCGTCTATCCGTACATCACCGCTCAGATCATTCTGCAGTTGCTCGTTCCGATCATACCGGCTCTCCAGCGCAGGATGGAAGAGGATCCGCGGGAAGGACGTCGTTGGCAGGAGAAGTGGACATACTACCTGGCCGTACCGATGGCTGCGCTGTCTGCGATCGGGCAGATCAACATTTTCAATTCCCTCGCCATTCAGGCTGTTGGTCAGCCAATTCTGAATTTTGGTTTTACTGCCGATCTCTGGCTTCCTTCACTGGCCGTCCTGGTCGCAATGACCGCCGGTACCATGTTTGCGATCTGGCTGGGTGAGCTGATCTCCGAATATGGCATTCGCGGTCAGGGTCTATCTCTCATCATCTTTGCAGGGATTGTGGCCCGCATGCCCGCGAATTTGAGTCGGATGCTGGCCGACGTGACCACACGCTGGTTCATGCTTGCCTTTACGATCATCGTGATTGTGCTGACTGTCTTTGCCATTGTCTATGTCCAGCAGGGACGCCGTAATGTCCCGGTGATGTACCCGGGTCGTCGCATGGGCAATCGCATGTCCATGCCGGTCAAAGGTACGCTGCCTCTGATGGTCAACCTCTCCGGCATGATCCCGCTGATCTTTGCCAGTGCCATCCTTCAATTCCCGGCTATCATTGCCGGGTTCTTCCTTCGCTCCCAAAACGCAGGAGTCGTCAAATTCTTCACGGGAGTTCAACAGTTCTTTGGCGGCACAGGCAATTACAACTGGGGCTACTGGACGATGTACTTCCTGATGGTGGTACTTTTCACCTTCTTCTATACTTCGGTCTTGTTCGACCAGCAGAATTACGGTGAAAACCTGAAGAAGAATGGCGCGACGGTTCCTGGTGTGCATACAGGCGCGCCCACACAAAAGTACCTGAGCACCGTCCAACGGCGCATCACCTTGCCAGGCGCAGTCTTCCTGGGTCTTGTGGCAGTCATGCCGTTTCTATTGCAGCTCCTTGTCCCGGCTGCAGCAAATAATGCGGGACTTTTCCTCGTTTCGTCCTCCGGCTTGCTGATCGTCGTTGGTGTAGTTCGCGATACCTTCATGAACATTGATGCCGAACTCAAGCTGCACGGCTATCAAGACTCATTGCTTGTCCGCTAAAAAAGAGGAGACAATATGGCGACCTTTATCGTATTGCTCGGCCCTCCCGGTGTAGGTAAAGGAACGCAGGCCAAGATCCTGGCCGAAACGACGAACCTCGCGCACATCTCTTCTGGGGATTTGTTTCGCGAGAACCTTAAGAATCAAACCGAACTCGGCAAGCTTGCCAAGTCCTACATGGATAAAGGCGAACTGGTCCCGGACGATGTGACGATCAGCATGATCAGAGACCGCCTCAGTCGCGCGGACTGTGAAACTGGTGCCATTTTGGACGGCTTTCCCCGCACCCCGGCCCAGGCCGACGCGCTTGAGAAGATGCTCACCGGTTTCAAGGGTAAAGTGGACTATGTCCCATTTATCACTGCAGCGAAGGACATCCTCGTTGAGCGTGCGAGCGGACGCTGGACATGCCGGGAGCAGGGACACATCTATCATCAAAAGTTCAACCCGCCGCAAAAAGTTGGCATCTGCGACATAGACGGTTCAGAGCTTTATCAGCGCGATGATGACAAAGTCGAGACGGTTTCAAAACGCATCAAGGTTTATCTCGATCAGACCATGCCCCTGGTGGAGTATTACCGCCAGAAAGGTGTATTGGTTGAGATAGATGGTTCGCAGCCAGTCGATCAGGTTACTGAAAATTTACTGGCTGCTTTAAAGAAATAATCTGTGAGAAGAACAGGTATTTATTAATGAGTTGGGCTCGCCAGACAAACATCAAAACCCCTGCTGAACTGAAGATTATGCGTGAAGCAGGACATATCAATGCAAGCGTTCTGGCGGCAGTGAAAGAACGTTTACAACCCGGTGTGACGACAGCTGACCTCAACGCGGCTGCTGAGGAAGTGCTGAAGTCATATGGATGCACATCGCCGTTCAAAGGTTACGGCCACCCTCCGTATCCGGCTTCTGTCACGATCAGTATCAATGACGAGCTGGTACACGGCATTCCCCACCCAAAGCGCAAGCTAAAGGAAGGGGATATTGTCTCGGTGGATAGTGGCACAATCTATGAAGGCTTCGTCGCCGACTCGGCTCTTACGGCCGGAGTAGGGGAAATCTCCCCGCAGGCGAAGAAACTGCTCGAAGTCACGGAAGGAGCGTTGCATGAGGGCATCTCAAAGATGCGCAAAGGCAACCGTACCGGTGACGTTTCAGCGGCGATCCAAAATTATGTCGAGAGCCGTGGCTTCTATGTAACGAAAGAATATACAGGACACGGTGTCGGGCGGAAGATGCACGAAGGACCGCAGGTGCCCAATTATGGTCATGCGGGAAGCGGCATTCTCCTCCGCCCGGGCATGACCATCGCCCTCGAACCGATGGTCCTCGTTGGGACGCCGGAAACCCGCGTCCTGCCGGATCAATGGACGGTTGTTTCTGCTGACGGGTCGCTGACGGCCCATTTTGAACATAGTGTGGCTGTCACCGAAGGAGAACCCCTAATCCTGACTGTCCTGTGACCAAGCAGATCACCGAAATATATAGACAATCTGAGATAGAGCCTGTATAATTGAAACTTTGGCTGTCCTAAGTAAGGAGATTGAACTCATGAAAGTATCGCCCTCCATTCGCAAGCGCTGTGCCAAGTGCCGCATCATTCGGCGCAAGGGCCGCGTCTACATCATTTGCGAAAATCCTAAACACAAACAGAGACAGGGTTAACCATGGCGAGAATTGAAGGCGTTGACCTGCCCCGCAACAAGCGGGTTGAAGTGGGCCTGACCTATCTATTTGGTATTGGCCCCACACGCGCTCACGCGATTTTGGATCACACCAAAGTCAACCCTGATACGCGCGTAAAAGACTTGAGCGAAGCAGAGGTCTCTGCTTTGCGCGAATTCATTTCGAAGAACTTCAAAGTCGAAGGCGATTTGCGCCGCGAAGTTCAGATGAACATCAAGCGCCTGATTGAAATCGGGTGCTACCGCGGCCTGCGCCATCGTCGCAACCTGCCCGTCCGTGGGCAGAGAACTCGTACCAACTCGCGTACCCGCAAAGGCACCAAGAAGACGGTTGCCGGCCGCGGTCGCCGACGTGGTGCGAAGAAGTAATCCTGTCCGAAAGGCATATAAAGAATTATGGCTCAGAGTGTTCGTTCCACCCGGCGCGCTTCCGGCGCCAAAAAAGGGAAACGCGCCCTGTCCTCCGGACAGGTGCACATCTTTGCTTCATTCAATAACACCATTGTGACTGTGACGGACTCCGAAGGCAACACAGTGGCCTGGGGTTCTGCTGGTTCGGCCGGCTTCAAGGGCTCCCGCAAGAGCACGCCTTTTGCCGCCCGACTGGCTGCCGAGCAGGCTGTCAAGGCCGCCCAGCAATTGGGCATTCAGGAAGTTGAACTCTTCGTGAAAGGCCCCGGGCCCGGACGCGAGAACGCCATCCGTGCCGTACAGTCCATGGGTATGAAAGTGCGCTCCATTGCGGATATTACCCCGGTGCCCCACAATGGCTGCCGTCCCCCAAAGAAGCGCCGCGTATAGTATTTGAGGTAGTCTTATATGGCAAAAACACTTAGTCCGGTTTGTAAACTCTGCCGGCGCGAAGGCGAGAAGCTCTTCCTGAAAGGCGAGCGGTGCTACACGCCAAAATGCGCCATCGAAAAGCGCAACTTCGCTCCTGGTCAACACGGCCGCACGGGTTCGCGCGGTGGAAGAGGTATGGGTACCGGCCGTGCCTCAGACTTCGCCCGCCAGTTGCGCGCAAAACAGAAGGCCCGCCGTATTTACGGGGTGCTTGAACGTCAATTTCGCCGTTACTACGATACCGCTATTCGAAGCCGTGGTCTAACGGGTCTGACTTTGCTTCAGATCCTCGAATCACGTCTCGATAATGTTATCTTCCGCCTCGGATTTGCATCGAGTCGTCCGCAGGCTCGCTTGCTTGTCACTCATGGTCACTTCACGGTGAACGGACGCCGCACTGATGTTCCCTCCATGCAGCTTGGGCAGGGTGATGAAATCGCTGTGCGCGAAGGTTCCAGCAAGTTGAGTTATTTCAAAGACCTGAACGCTGTTGCAGAAAAGCGCAATGCTCCGGCGTGGCTTGGCCGCGATCTTCGACAGTTGAGTGGTACCGTAACTCGTATGCCGGAACGCGCTGAAATTGACGGTAGTCTGGACGAACAACTGATCGTCGAGTACTACTCCAGGCGTTAGTCCTCCATCTGCGCTTCGGGCCGGACGGTTAGCTTGTTCCCGGCCCCGCGCTTTTATCAACAGGGAGAGGTGTACCGTGACGAGTATCACGAACATGGTTATGCCGAAGATCGAGCGCGAAGCGGAAGCTCGAAATTACGGAAAATTTACAATCAGCCCGCTCGAGCGAGGCTATGGCGTGACGCTGGGCAATGCCCTGCGCCGTGTCCTGCTCTCCTCTTTGGAGGGCGCGGCTGTCTCCTCAGTTCGCTTTGCAGATGTGTTGCATGAGTTCAGTGACATCCCTGGCGTGCGCGAGGATGTCATTCAGGTGATGCTGCAAATCAAGCAGATCCGCATCAAGATGGATGGCGTGGACAGCACCCGCATGCACCTCGAGGTGCGTGGTGAAGGAACGGTTACAGCGGCCGACATTATTACCCCGGCCGAAGTTGAAATCGTAAATCCCGATCTTTATTTGTTCACTGTGGATGGAGCCAAGACCAAGCTCGACATCGAATTCATGGTGGAACGCGGTCGTGGTTATTCCCCATCCAATGAGCGCTCCGGGCATATGCCCATCGGTGAACTGCCGGTGGATGCGATCTACAGCCCGGTCAAGCGTGTCAATTGGGAAGTGGCCTCAGCCCGTGTAGGTCAGAGTACCGCTTACGACAAGTTAATTTTGGATATCTGGACAGACGGCACAATTTCGCCGGAACGCGCCCTCAGCAACTCGGCTCGCATTCTCATCGATCACCTGCGTTATGTGGCGGGTATCAATGAAGAAATGCTGACCGTGGCTGTGGAACGCGAAACGTCGGGAAGCCGCCTGAGCAGTGAACTGGCCGAAACGCCAGTGGAAGCGCTGGACCTTTCCGTGCGTGTCTTCAACTCCCTCAAGCGCACTGGCATCACCACTGTTGGTGATGTGCTCGACCTCCTTGAAAAGGGTGAGACGGCGGTCATGTCCATCCGTAACTTTGGTGAGAAGAGTCTCGATGAACTTCGCCAGAAAATGCGCGAGAAGGGCTTCCTGAAAGACGAAACAACCTCGGAGAGTTAGCGATGCGACATTCGATAGCAGGTTATAAACTAGGACGCACCAAAGGCGCACGAATTGCCCTGCGGCGCAACCTGATCAAGCAATTGTTCACACATGAACGGATTCGGACCACTGAGGCCAAGGCTGCCGCGATCCGTGGCGATGCCGAGCGGCTGATCACACTTGCCCGCAACAGCGCCAATGGCAGTGACGCGGACAAGGTCAATGCACGACGTCTGGCAGTTTCCAGGCTCGGCGATAATCAAATCATCCCACGGTTGTTTGATGAGATTGCGCCGCGCTTTGCCAACCGCAATGGCGGCTACACCCGCGTGATGAAACTCGGCCCTCGTATGGGCGATTCGGCTGAGATGGTGGTTCTTGAGTTAGTAGAGGAATAGAGATTAGAGAATAGAGACTAGTCTCCAATAACTAATCTCTACTCTCTTACTATGGCACGTTACCAAGTGATCCTTGCCTACGACGGCACTGGTTTTCAGGGAAGTCAGCGGCAGGCTAACAGGCGCACTGTTCAAGGTGAACTGGAAAAATCCCTTCGAAAATTGGGATGGTCCAGCAAGTCAGTCCTCATGGCTGGCAGAACGGACACAGGAACCCATGCAACAGGACAGGTGGGCGCGTTCGATCTGGATTGGGCGCATACCGATGAGCAATTGCTCAAGGCGCTCAATGCAGAACTTCCACTCGATGTCGTTGTGAAAAGCCTGTGCGTCGCTTCCGCAAATTTTCACCCCCGCTTCGACGCGACTTCGCGGCGATACCGATACCGTCTCTTTTGCGAACCGATTCGCGACCCGTTACGCGAGAAGTTTACCTGGAGAGTCTGGCCGGCGGTGGATGAGAATGTCCTCGAGCGGTCCGCAGGTCTCTTCCTCGGAACACATGATTTTGCCGCTTTTGGTTCGCCGACAACCCCCAAAGGGACGACGGTGCGCACGCTGACAGAATCCGAATGGAAGAAAATGCCGGATGGTGAGTGGCAGTTTGAGGTCCAGGCAGAAGCGTTTTTGTACCGCATGGTTAGAAGATTGGTCTTCGTCCAGGTGGCCCTTGCACAGGGAAAATGCTCGGGCGAGGAAGTCCAGAGAGCGCTCAAAAAGCAAGTCGAAACCTTGCCCCGAGCGAGTCGAGCGGTTCCCGCCGGACTTGCTCCCGCACATGGACTGACATTAGTCGAAGTAAAGTATGGATCACGATGAAATAATAATGAAACGGAGAGACGAAAGTGCAACAGAAGACGTACTATCCGAAAGCCGCTGAGATCCAGCGCGATTGGGTTGTGGTGGATGCCAATGGGCAAACCCTTGGCCGCCTGGCCGCACACGTTGCGCATATTTTGCTTGGCAAGCACAAACCAACATTCACTCCCGGCGTGGAGATGGGTGATTATGTGGTGATCGTTAATGCAGAGCGCGTAGCTGTGACCGGCACCCGCACCCACAGCAAGATGGAGACAAAGATCTACAATCACCATTCGGGCTATCCCGGTGGTTTGAAGTCCATCTCACTGCGTGACCAGCTTGCCACCTACCCGGACCGCGCATTGCGCGATGCAATCTGGGGCATGCTGCCGCACAACCGCATGGGACGCGCGGTGCTCAAGCGTCTGAAGATCTATGCCGGCCCGGATCACCCGCATGGCATGCAAACCAAAGCTGCAAGCTCGAAATAAAGAGGTAAGAAAATATGGCTCAATTTTATGAAGGCATTGGCCGTCGTAAGGAAAGCACTGCCCGTGTGCGCCTGATGAGCGGCAGTGGCAAGTTCACCGTCAACGAGAAGGACGGCGCGGCGTACTTCACGCGCCTCGGCGATCTCGATGACATCCTGCGCGCATTCAACGCCACGGGACAGGACGCGACCAAGTATGATGTGAGCGTCATGGTCAATGGCGGCGGCACGACGGGCCAGACCGAAGCTGTGCGCCTCGGCCTCGCCCGTGCCCTTGTGCTCATCAACGGTGACTGGACCTCCCCTCTCCGCAAGAAAGGCCTGCTCACCCGCGATGCCCGCGTCAAGGAACGCAAGAAACCGGGCCTGAAGAAAGCCCGCAAGGCTCCTACATACACCAAGCGTTAGCCTTTTTCTATAAGAGATGGATCAGTTCGTAATTGGTAATTCGTAATTTACGAATTACCAATTACCTTTTAACGGAGACTCACATGGACCTGGCCCTTGTTTCGCATGTATTTGAGACTCTTTGCATCCCTCCGCCCTCGAAGTTGACTCTGCTTGAAGCGCAGACTCTTTCATCCGCGCATGTCCCGCCTTTTCCGCCAGATGTGCCGGCTTTGATTATCAGTATTGACTCACAGGAATTGGCCTTGCAAGTCAAGAAGGTGTTGCTTGCAGTTTATCCGCAGGAGCATGAAGTCAAAATTGTGGAAAATGGAAAGTGGAGCGATTTAAAGCTTGGGGGATTTGAAAGTTTTTCACCAAATGCCTGCCTTTATCTTCCTTCCCTCGGCGAAGGGACTTCCTTTGAATCGTTCGCTGAAATTGTTGCTCATTTGCGCGCGCCGGAGGATGGCTGTCCGTGGGACAAGGAGCAGACTCACCAAACGCTGCGCACACATCTGCTGGAAGAATCCTATGAAACTTTATCCGCAATGGATACCAATGATGTTGGTGCCATGCATGAGGAATTTGGGGATTTACTATTGCAGATCGTGCTGAATGCCCAAATTGCCTATCAAGACCGTGAGTTTACGATGACGCAGGTCATCAAGAGCATTTATGACAAGATCATCCGTCGCCATCCGCATGTGTTTGGAGATGTGAAGCTGGATGGAGTGCAGGGAGTTCTCCAGAATTGGGAGAAATTAAAGGAACAAGAAAGAGGAAAAAAGAAAGAAGATAAGGGAATATTAGACGGTGTCCCCGCGGCGTTGCCTGCGTTGACCCAGGCACAGGAATATCAGGACCGCGCTGCACGCGTCGGTTTTGATTGGCCGGAGATTCAGGGCGTGCTGGACAAGGTCCGTGAGGAGATCACAGAGATCGAAAAAGCCGAAAATCTCGTGGAAGTGACCGGCGAACTGGGCGATCTGTTTTTCGTCCTTGTCAACCTTGCCCGCTGGCGCAAAGTGGACGCCGAGTCAGCGCTGAGGGGGACGAATCTGAAATTCAAGAAGCGTTTTGCCTATGTGGAGCAAGGCGCAAAACAGCAGGCACGAAATCTATCTGAGATGACGCTGGAAGAGATGGATGCTTTTTGGAATGAGGCAAAGCAAAAAGGAATCTAGGCCGCCTCATTGGTTTTGACAGGTGAACTTGTCGAGCGTTTCCTGGAATAACGGCGCGGCGGCTTCGGCCTGCGGCGTATAAGCTTTCCAGGCAAAGACGCGGTCACCGCAGGTCCAGGCGGCGGCAGCGCCAAAGGGGAGGACCGTCGTTGCGGTGGTGGTGATCGGGGTGTAGATCACGTTCATGTTGTGGATGAGTTTTACTTCCTGGTTGCCAGTTTTTGTATCAACTTTTGTGTCAATAACAGTATCCAGAAGAAACGAGGGGTCAGCCGTTCCGGGCGCATATTGCCAGATCACTTGAAGAAACAAGTTGCCATTCAGGGCAACGAGATACCCATCACTGTAGGAGCTTGTCACCGCGGTGTTTTGCACGGCGCGCTGATCAAAGAAGGATGTTTCCGGCGGATGCCCAATGCAGAACTGGTATTCACAGAACAGACCGACCAGGCTGAACGGAGTGGGAGAAGGATAGGGCGTGGAGCGCGGGGCTTCTGTCGGCGCGGGCAGTGCCGCCAATGTCGCCGCGACGATCTGACGGATGGCTTCGTTTGGATCAGGAGTCTTCTTGGCGCCGCAGGCTGTCAATAAAACGGCGACCAGGACCAGGGTCCAGAAAAGACGCGAAAATTTTCTTGTCATGGAAAAGAATTATAAATGCAAAAAGCCCTGTCACAGGGACAGGGCTTGGGGTTGTTAGTTCGTTCTAATGTCCGCTTCCAGGCATGGGTGTGCCGTCAAAGATTTCAGGAGCAGCAGGACCATCCACCATGAGATAGCCGGCCAGGCCGCGCTGTAAACGTGCGAGGGCGTGGTCCACAAGGATGTAGCGTCCCGGCACCTGCAACTGCATTTCGACAATGGTCGCGCCACCGGGCGGAACCAGCGTGGTTTGAACGTTGGTCAGGGGATCACTCGTGACCGATGCGAGGTTGTAGACCCGGTCAAAGATCTCACCGATCACGTGGAAGGATGAGGTTTTGTTCGGGCCGCCGACGCCAAAGAAAATGCGGATGGTCTCGCCGACGTTGGCCTTGAGTGGGGCAGTGGTGGTGAGAGCACCGACATTTCCATTAAGCACATAGTAGTCCGGTGTCTCGTTAAGTAGTTTGTCGGTATCCGGCATCTGCATACCCTGGTCGCCAAACTTGCCAGTGGTGTAAATCTCGCCTTGCATCACGTAAAATTCGCGGTCCACTTTGGGCAGTCCCCCCTCAGGTTCGACCAGGATCATGCCATACATACCGTTGGCGATATGTTCGGCCACCATGGGTGTGGCGCAGTGATAGACATACAATCCCGGGTTCAAGGCCTTGAAGGTAAACATCGTTTCTTTTCCGGGTTCCGTGGGAGTGAAGACTGCACCGCCGCCCGGCCCGGTGACTGCGTGGAAGTCAACCGAATGATTCATCGTGCTGCTGGCATTGTTCTTGAAATGAACTTCAACTGTGTCACCAACGCGCACACGGAAGAATGGACCGGGGACCTTGCCGTTGAAGGTCCAGTACGGGAAGGTTGTGCCGTCCGCAAGTTGACCGACCACTTCTATTGCTTCCAGGTCAATGCGGACAGTAGTGGGTTCACGGTTGCCAAGCGGGGCAGGCAGGTCGGTGGGATCGCGGACGATGTTTGCGCCCGTCGTGGGAGCCTGTGCCGTGGCAGTCGGAGCCGCAGATGCAACACCTGCATCTGAATACGCTCCACCCGGCAGACGGCTTAGATATCCAACAATACTGTTAATCTCGTCCTGGGTCAAAGTCTGCGACAGAGTGGTCGGCATGACGTTTGCCGGGCATGGACCCATTGGGCAGTCAGGCGAAACGAAAGCACCGGGGTTCACGATGGATTCATGCAGATAATCTTCAGGTGTTTTGGCCGAACCGGTATAGGTGCTGTCGGCGACGCGCTGCGATGCCGTGTTCCCTATGTTTGTCAGGTCCGGGCCAACCATTCCTTTGGCGTTGGGAATACCGGGGATCGTGTGGCAGCTTCCGCACGTGCCCTTTTGGAACGCGGTCAGCACTGCGGGGTCCGGAGCCGACGCGTTCTGAACAGGTACATTATTGGCAGATACATCGCTGGCCGGCTGACTGGCCTGGGGCGCACCAACCTGCAAGACACCTTGCATGCCTAATTTGGCATTGTTGCCGACGCCGTCAATGTACTCCAGGGACACATCCCTGTATGGAACGGTAAAGGTGACCGAGACGGTCTGGCCCTTTTCTTTCACAACATCCGTGCTGGCCCTGAGCGCCGGGAAACTCAGGCTGTGCTGGCCCATGCCGCCGTTGATGAGTGTGACTGTGATAGTCTCGCCCGGATCCGCGCTTAGGGTCGGGTTGGTCTGACCGTTGATCTCATCGCTCACGCCGAGGAACATGAGCTTGCCGTCCTTCAGATCAGTTGTCAGAACATATTCCTTGCCGCTCAGGTTTGCGACAGCACCTGCGCATGCGGTTATCAGGAGTGCTCCCAATAGGAATAGGATGAGTACTTTAAAGACTTTCATTTGTGTTACTCCTTTGACTTGATCGAATGATTTCATTTAGATTTTCCAAAAATGGTTCCAACTCCAACTCATAGTTGTCCGCTACGTCTTTAAGCGCGCACAGACGCGCAAGGTAACAGCCAATGCAGGCCGTCCGGTGGTCAACGAAAAGCCTGGCTGCCATTGGCGTGGAATTCAAGGCGTCTGCTACACTTGTTTCTGAAGTTGCCAGAAAATCGTTCATCGTGGATATAAAATATCCTGTTTTCCCCATTCTGTCTTTGCGCTAGCGCAAATAGGCCAAACCAATTCCTTGCGCTGCGAAGTCCAGCGCTCTTCTGCGCAGCGGAGGGATCGTGTTCGTTAGCGCCGCAGCCGATGCGCGTCCAGTTTGAAAGGATAATTTCCTTTGGAACGTGCCCTTCGATTGCGCTGCGCTCCACTCACATCGTCCCGACACCGTACCTGCGTTCGGTGCAGGTGTGCCCTTCGGGAGGGCGAACGAGCTATTCCAACTCTTCGGCAATTTGCACCAATCCGTGAGGATTGCGGATCAGGACCCGCTCGCGGCCTGTTTCCACTAAATCATGTTTTTCCCACTCTGAGAGCACCCGGCTGACGGTGTAGAGCGTGGTACCGGACATCTCCGCCAGGTCCTGTCGCGTGAACGCCAGTTCGATCTTCCCATCTTTTGTTTTCGTACCCATTTGCCCGGTGAGACGTAACACGGCGCGCGCAATTCGTCGCTCTACTTTTTCGGTGGCAAGCTCGCGGTAGCGTTCCTGCATTTCCTGGAGGTATGTTGTCATCAACTTCATCAATTCAAACGACAAATAGGGACGCGTTTCCATCATATCGTGCAAAGTTTCGCTTTTGATCGCCAGGGCACTGCTTTGCTCAAGCGCCTGCGCGCTGGCGGGGTACGTAGCGTTCTCACGGACAGATCCCAGGGCGCCGAAAGTCTGCCATTCGTTGATCGTCCGTAAATTAACCTGCTGGCCCGCGCGGTTGGTCTGCATGAGTTTTGCGCGGCCTGAGGTCAAAATGTAGACATGCCGGGCAGGGTCACCCTGCAAGAAGAAGAATTCTCCCTCTTCGACGGATCGCTCGATCCCATTTTGAACCAACAGCCTGAGATCATCATCCGTAGCCTGGTGGAACATATCGGTCTGGCGCAAACGCAAAGGGTCAACGGGCATGGGACAATTCTACCGCTAATGGGACAAATCAAGGCGAATATGACAAATTTCCAGTGGAAAGGTGACATTTTTGCCCACTCCGCTTCTTGACAGCCCATGGTGTGGGAGGGTATCATCCGGTTGTCCCCACCCCCCTGGGGGGGGTAAGATTTACTGGTGAGTCACTCTCTGAAAGATAGAGGAACTATGGAATACGATACCAACAGCCTGCGACGTTTGAAAACCATTGAAGGGCACCTGCGCGGTGTTATCCGCATGGTGGAGGAGGATGCCTATTGCATTGACGTGATCCGCCAGATCCAGGCGGTGGAGGCAGCCCTGAACAAGGTCAGCGCACAAATATTGGAGGGACACCTGAATTCCTGCGTCACCACCGCCATCAAGGGAAATGATCCCAAAGAACGCGAACGCGTGCTGAAGGAAATCACCGAAGTTTTTGAGATGTCTACGAAAGTGTAATCATTCATCCTCCCGAAGGCCGTTTCACCCCGTCGGGCTCACGGCCCGAACAGGGACAGCGGGAGGATGTGAGCGGAGCGACAAGTAAAGAGCGCGGTCTAAGGACGCCATTACCGAAGCACTTTGACTACGCTTCCCAAAAGAGCATTGGGACTACGCAGCGCGAAGAAACCAAAAATTCCAAAGGAGAAAAAATCATGACTACAGTTACTTATACCGTTCCAGCCATTCATTGCGGACATTGTACTCACACCATCGAAATGGAAGTGAGTGAGTTACAGGGAGTCAAATCTGTGAAGGCAGACCAGAACACCAAGAAGGTTGAAATTACCTTCGAGGCGCCCGCAAACGAGGAGAAGATCAAGGCTTTGCTGGCTGAGATTGATTATCCGGCCGAGGGTTTGCTTTCCTTGTAAGCTTACAGGAAACTTTTACAGGGTGCAGGCTTCAGTCTGCACCCTTAAAATCAGAACGTTTGTATTGAGAAGGCTCTAATGTCTGAAACAAAACAATTAACTTTACCCATCACCGGCATGACCTGTGCCAACTGTGTTGCAACGGTTGAGCGGAATCTCAAGAAGCTCGATGGCGTGAACACGGCAATAGTCAATCTTTCGTCCGAACGTGCGACGGTTGAGTTCGATGCGGCCAAGCTCGGACTCGGAGACATGATCGCTCGTGTCAATCGCGCGGGATACGGCGTTGCTACCGGCGAGGCCGACCTCATCATCAAGCGTCTTGCGGATGATAACGATGCCCGTCGTTTGGAAAAGGCGCTCACGAATCTCGAAGGCGTGCTTGAAGCACAAGTCACTTACACCACCGAAAAGGCACGCGTGAAATATGTGCCGACGATTGTCACACAGGCCGAGTTGCGCCGTGCGGTGGCGGCTGCTGGTTTTGAAGCGGTCGAATTGGGCGGTCAAGCTGAAGATGCGGAAGCCAAAGCCCGCGAGCATGAGATCAATGAACAACGCCGCCTGCTCATCACTGGCTTGATCTTTACAGTGCCTCTGTTCCTGTTCGCCATGGCACGTGACTTTGGGTTGCTGCCTGCGATGTTCTATGAAACGGCGGCGATGGGTGGCATGGAACGCGTACCTGCACCTTGGACAAACTGGATCATGCTTGCGCTCGCGACGCCTGTACAATTCTATGTGGGCTGGCAATATTACGTGGGCGCGTTCAAGGCACTGCGGAACAAATCTGCCAACATGGACGTGCTCATTGCCATGGGTTCATCAGCCGCGTATTTCTATTCATTGCCGATCACATTTGGATTGCTGGCCGGGCATGTCTATTTTGAGACGGCGGCAGTCATCATCACGCTGATCAAGCTTGGAAAATTTCTGGAGGCTCGCGCCAAGGGCCGTACCTCCGAAGCGATCAAAAAGCTAATGGGACTGCGCGCCAAGACAGCCCGCGTCGTTCGTGCGGGACTTGAAGCTGAAGTGCCCGTGGACGATGTTCGCGTGAGCGATGTTGTTCTCGTCAAACCTGGTGAGACGATTCCGGTGGATGGTGTTGTCATCGAGGGGCGAAGTGCCGTGGACGAATCCATGCTCACAGGCGAATCGCTCCCGGTCGAAAAGAAACCCGGCGACCCGGTCATCGGAGCGACGCTCAACAAGCTGGGGTTGCTCAAATTTGAGGCGACCAAAGTTGGAAAGGAAACAGCGCTGGCGCAGATCATCAAATTAGTGGAAGACGCGCAGGGAAGCAAGGCACCGATCCAAAAGCTCGCAGATCAAGTCTCAGGGATTTTTGTGCCGGCTGTGATCGCGATTGCGGTGCTGACTTTTGCCGCGTGGTATTTCCTCGTGCCACAATTTCCTAATTACCAATTCACCGATTCCCGATTCACCGTTGCTCTTATCAACATGGTAGCCGTGCTGGTGATCGCCTGTCCGTGTGCGATGGGACTCGCAACCCCGACTGCTGTCATGGTTGGGACTGGTAAAGGTGCGGAAGCTGGCGTATTGTTCCGCAACAGTGAAGCCCTGGAACGCGCGGGCAAAGTTAGTGTAGTTGTTCTTGACAAGACCGGAACGATCACGAAAGGCCAACCGGCAGTAACGGATATAGTGGTCAGTCATCAGTCATCAGTGAGCAGTGAGCAGTTGTTGAGAGTCGCAGCTTCGGTTGAGAAGGGGAGTGAGCATCCGTTAGGTGAAGCGATTTGGGCTGAGGCAACGACTCGCGGCCTGGGGTTGGCGGAAGCGTCCGGGTTCAAAGCGGAGCCTGGTCATGGTGTGCAGGCCGAGGTCGGGGGAAGAAGCGTTGCTGTCGGTAACGTGCGAATGATGCAGACGAGAGGCTTTGCATTAAACGGACTTGAGTCCGAGGTCACGCGTCTGCAAGGTGAAGCCAAGACTGCCATGCTCGTCGCGATGGATGGAAAAGTGCAGGGTGTGATCGCCGTGGCGGACACGTTGAAGGAAGGCTCGAAGGAAGCGATTGAAGAACTGCACCGCATGGGGCTGAAGGTCGCGATGATCACGGGTGACAACCAGAAGACCGCCGAAGCGATTGCAAAGCAGGTTGGCATTGACCAGGTGCTTGCCGAAGTTTTGCCGGAAGGCAAATCGGCTGAAGTGAAAAAGTTGCAGTCGGGTGAAAATGTGGTTGCTATGGTTGGCGACGGAGTGAACGACGCGCCGGCGCTGGCACAGGCAGATGTTGGCATTGCCATTGGTACTGGCACAGATGTCGCCATGGCCGCCGCGCCTGTGACGTTGATGAGCGGTGACCTGCGCGGCGTTGCGCGTGCGATCTCGCTCTCTCGGAAAACGCTGAGAACGATCAAACAAAACCTATTCTGGGCATTCTTCTACAATGTGATCCTGATCCCAGCGGCTGCGCTCGGATACTTGAACCCGATGCTGGCGGCGGGCGCAATGGCATTCAGCAGTGTCTTTGTAGTGAGCAACAGCCTGCGGTTACGCAAGGTAAAGATCTAGCATCTTCATTGGACATTACAGCATGGCAAATCGGAAATATATCCCGGCCTTAAGTATGAAATGGTTGACGCCCTTCTATGATTCACTTGTGGAAGGACCCATGTCGTTCGCGAGGATTCGAAGGGAATTGCTTGCTGGGATGGGGGACCTGAACGGAAAAAGAATCCTGGATGTGGGCAGCGGCACGGGAACCATGTCCATGTTGATCAAACAGGCATATCCCGGTGTGGACATGGTCGGGCTGGATGGCGATCCTCAAATCCTGGAAATTGCGCGCTCAAAAGCAAAAGAGCTTGGACTTGAGATTCGATTTGAGCAAGGAATGTCCTTTGCGCTTCCTTATCCGGATGCGTCCTTCGATGTTGTCATGACAAGCATGATGCTGCATCATTTGACGAAAGAGGATAAGCAAAAGACGGCCAGAGAAATGGTTCGCGTTCTCCGCCCGGGCGGGAAACTATACGGCGTGGATTTTGCCGAGCCGCGAGGTTTCCTTGGCAAGGCTATTCGGCCCATTGCCCGTCACTTTGAGCGTGTGGCTGATAACCTGGATGGTTTCCTGCCGGTAATGTTCCGTCAGGCGGGGTTCAAGGATTACGCTGAGATCAGCCGCTATTGGTTTGGTGGAGTCGCAACATTTCAGGGATCGAAAAGCTGAGGCTTGCAGCCTGATTGAAGGAAATGAAAGATATGACCTTGATGAAATCCATCGCTGCCTCTCCGACGCAAAAGTGGTGGGTCATATTTATTGTGGCTTACGGCACGTTTGTTTTTCTTCCATTTCTCGCGCCAGTGCTGATGCATTGGAACCTGCCGGGCCTGGGCAAATCTGTTTATTTTTTCTATGGTTTTTTCTGTCATCAACTGCCTGAGCGCTCGCTCTTTTTCTTTGGCCAGAAGACAATGTATTCGCTGAGCGAAATTCAGTCTGTATGGCAAAAGACAGAGAATCCCATGATCCTGCGGCAATTTATCGGAAATGCTGAGATGGGCTGGAAGGTTGCCTGGTCTGATCGGATGATCTCCATGTATGGAGGGATTTGGGCTGCGGGCCTT
Source organism: Chloroflexota bacterium (assembly GCA_029782225.1). GTDB lineage: Bacteria > Chloroflexota > Anaerolineae > Anaerolineales > Villigracilaceae > JAKOVF01. Next base: position 26,809 of record JAKOVF010000206.1, read on the forward strand.
TTGTGGGGGATAGGCAGAAAATATATCCCGCGATTTTCGGTCTGGGGCTTCCTGGCTCTAGCTCTTCCAATGGCTCTGGATGGTGTAACGCATCTGATCAGCGACTTTAGCGGGCTGGCAGAAGGATTTCGATATACAAACCATTGGCTGGTCGTTCTAACACAGAATTATTTTCCGGTGTCTTTCTACGCGGGCGATGCTCTTGGTTCCTTCAACTCGTTGGCACGCTGGGTTTCGGGAATACTATTCGCGTTTGGGTTGATATGGTGGGTTTTTCCATATATCGGTGAAGGCTTTGACCAAGGGGTTCAAGCGGCAAAATCGGCAATACAAGCTTAATTTAGTATTAAGACAAAACAGGTCATTTTACCTGATTTGCAGGTGTCCATTATCACTAATAGGTCACGCGATAAAGAATCTATAATTCATCGAAGTCGAGCGTTAGGCTCAGGAAAGCTGTTGCGCAAATCCTCTACGGCTCGTTTGGCTGTATTGTATTATTTCAAGTATAGAGAGCCCTATCGTCAGCTTGGCCTGGATCCATAAAGAAAACTTTGAAACTCGTGAGGCGCGATGTCGTCAAGAAAACAAAAATCCTCTGTAGACCCGGTTGTTATCGTAGCGATTGGAGTCGTGTTCATTGCCATTGCGTTGATGCTTGCAGTCTTTAAGCCGCAGACAACTTCCATCAATATCAATACCAGTACTGGTTCGATCAGTCAGCTTGCGGTGGCCTTCATCACGGGGCTGACGACCGGCGGCCTGAGTTGCATTGCGGTTCAAGGTGGACTGCTTGCAAGTTCCCTGGCGCATCAGATCGAGCAGGACTATGTTGAACATGCCTCGAAGAACAAGAAGGTCAGGCAGAAGACACAGCCGCGGACCAACAGCGCACTTCCTATTTTGCTTTTTCTTGCTGCAAAAGTGATCGCCTACACTTTGCTAGGAGCTCTGCTGGGCTGGCTCGGTTCATACCTCTCGCTCAGTCCGATGGTGCGTGCCTTTCTCATGATCGCGATCGGCATTTTCATGCTTGGCAATGCATTGCGCATGTTCAATGTCCATCCGATCTTTCGCTACTTTTCAATTGAACCGCCGAAGTTCATCACTCGCTACATCCGTCGCACCGCCAAAGGCACGGACACGTTCACCCCTCTCTTCCTTGGTGCGCTCACCGTCTTTATTCCCTGTGGCGTAACGCAGGCCATGATGGCGGCCGCTCTCGGCACAGGCAGCATCCTGATGGGCGCGGCGCTGATGTTCGCCTTCACCCTGGGAACCAGTCCTGTGTTTTTCATCGTTGCATATTTGACAACCGAACTCGGCGCTCGTCTGGAAAAATTCTTTATGCGATTCGTCGCGGTAGTCATTTTGATCGTGGGACTCCTGACGGTCAACAGTGGACTCAATGTGCTGGGCTCTCCGCTCTCGTTCTCCAATTTGACCCGCGGCCTGTTCCCGTCCAATAGCAGCGCAGCCTCTGTGGCAGATTCCTCTCAACCCGCGGCGTCTGATGGTTCACTCATGCTCAAAGTCCAGAATGGAGGCTACTTCCCGCGGACATTGAACGCGCCTGCCAATACTGCCCTCACCCTGAGTCTTGTCACCAACCAAACTTATTCCTGTGCCCGCGATTTGGTCATCCCTGCCTTGAATTTCTACAAACTGCTCCCCGATACCGGAACGGTCGAGGTGAACATCCCGCCCCAACAGGCAGGCTCAAAACTCTTTTTCACCTGCTCCATGGGAATGTATACGGGCGTGATTGTGTTCGAATAAAACAGCCGGTGACAGTCACCTTCGCGAAGCATCCCGAGCAGAGCGAGGGGCGAAGTGAATGTCACCTTTAGGAGACTCAATGATCAAAAAAACCTTCAAAGTTAACGATATGACCTGTACCAACTGCGCCATGAAACTCGAAAGTCTCGAGGATACGCTCGAAGGAGTCACGGAGATCAATGCCAGCTATCACAAGCTGGAGATGACGGTGATCTACGATGAAAAGAGGCTCACCGAGGAACAGATCATTGCTGCAGTGAAGAAGAAAGGTTACACAGCCGAACTGGCCTGAAGTTGCAGAAATCAAGCATAGGAGCGGCCAGCGGTCGCTCCTTTTTTATTGGTATACTCGTGGAAAGCTCAAACCATGCCCAGGTTTTTTACGTTGGAAGAAGCCTCCCAAACGCTGAAAACGATCCGTCCTATGATGGAAGAAATCGTAGACATTTGCCGCCAGATCATCGCAGACCAGCCCGACATCTGGCCGGCTATCGAGAATTCGGCTGGTAATGGCGGGAATGCCGCGCTCAGCAGGCTGGTCCCGGCCTTTGAGCGGCTGGATGATCTGCTTCACCGTGTGCAGGAGACCGGCGCCCTGATCAAAGATATCGAGATAGGTCTGCTGGATTTCCCTGCTTTGCGTAACGAACAGGAAGTCTATCTATGCTGGAAAGTGGGGGAGGAGAAGATCAGTTTCTGGCATGAAGTGGAGGCCGGGTTCGCCGGCCGTCAGCCCATAGAAGGCTTCTAAGAAAATACCCTTCTTAAATGCAAGTTGCCCGCCACCCTTTACTTTGGCGGGCAACTTCTTACAAATGACATCCTGCCCAGATGTGGATAAGTTCTAAATTGATTGAAAGGCTATTCCCTTTCGCCGTCTCCCCATTTTGCCGCAGTCCCTACTGCCCAGAGCAACGCGCTCACCGGTACCGCGATAGATCGCTATGAGAAAATACAACATGGATGCTCCTGTTAGGACTTTTAGATTGAGTTCGTTATGTCGGTGCGATTTTTCAGGTGAGCAAACCTGAATTTCTTCTGCAAAAAAGCGACTACTGTAATTTAGATTTTAGGGCATGAAGAACTGTCATACCAGTAACAAAACACACAGAATAAGAGCATAAATGTCATATTTGACATTGTTCGTACAAAATATCGTTTTCGCCTTATGCTGCGCTTGTTAGCTTCCGTAAATGGAGGGAATTGCTTGCGTTATACTTCCCCCGTTCCAAAGGAGACACATGGACAAGAAAGGCATTCTCTACGGTATTGCCACGTACGCACTCTGGGGGTTCTTTCCCATATACTGGAAATGGCTGCACCAGGTTCCTGCCCTCCAGCTTCTCAGCCATCGCATCGGATGGTCCTTCCTTTTGCTGGTAGTTTTCATTTTTGCCGCCAGACAGTGGTCAGAATTTCGGGCGACCCTCAATGCGCGCACCTTCGGGATCTATTTCATCGCTGCCATTCTGATCGGTGTCAACTGGCTGACTTATGTTTGGGCAGTCAATGCCGGGTTCATTGTTGAGACCAGCCTTGGCTACTTTATCAATCCGCTCCTGAGCATGTTGTTGGGTATGATCTTTTTGCGCGAACGTCTGCGCCTCCCACAGTGGATTCCCGTCACGCTGGCAGCCGTCGGCGTGATCTACCTCACCTTTGTCTATGGCCGGCTTCCGTGGATCGCCCTCCTCCTGGCATTTTCTTTCGGCTTCTATGGCCTCGTCAAGAAACTCGCACCGCTCAGTTCGCTGTATGGCCTCACGCTCGAAACAGGCATTCTCTTCCTGCCGGCACTTATTTATCTGGTTGTGATGGAATTCAACGGTACAGGTGCATTCATGCATGATGGCTCTCGGGTCACAGGTCTGTTGATTGGCGCCGGCCTGGTCACGACCGTTCCCTTGTTGATGTTCGCCTCTGCCGTGCGCCGCATCCCGCTGACCATGATCGGCGTTCTGCAATATATCGCGCCCACCATTCAATTTCTACTTGGCGTTTTCGTCTACAAGGAGCCGTTTGATCGTGCGCACTTCATCGGCTTCGCAATCGTCTGGGTTGCTCTCATTATCTTCTGGATCGAAAACTTCATCTATCATCGTATGCCTGCAGCCCCGCTCCCAGAATTGGGAGAGGGATAGGGTGCGAGAAAATGAAACTGCTTTTCATCGGTGGCACCGGCTTGTTGAGTTCAGCGTGTTCCGAGCTTGCGGTTGCGCGCGGCCATGAGCTTTTCCTGTTGAACCGCTCCATTTCGACGAAGCATCCAACGCCCAAAGGCACTGCCGTTTTGCAGGCAGATATCCACGCTGACGAAGCGCTTCTCGCGGGACTGCTGGCCGGTCACCGTTTTGACGCGGTGGTGGACTTCATCGCATTCACCGCCAATGATGTCGAACGGGACATTCGTCTCTTTAAGGATAGGACGGATCAATTTGTCTTCATCAGTTCGGCCTCTGCGTATCAGAAACCGCCGAAGAACTACCTCATCACGGAAGAGACTCCGCTGGAGAATCCGTTCTGGGAATACTCACGCAACAAAATCACCGGCGAGAGGCGGTTGATGCAAGCCTACCATCACGATGGCTTCCCCGTTACCATTATTCGTCCCTCGCTAACATATGGCGTCTCGCAAACCGCCCTGATTGGTGCAAGCTGGGAACACCCCTACACCGTCATTGACCGCATGAAGCGTGGAGGAAAAGTCATCATCCCTGGAGATGGCTCTTCGCTCTGGGTCATGACCTGGAACGGGGACTTTGCCAAAGGCCTGGTTGGGCTGCTCGGCAATCAAAAGGCCATTGGCGAAGCGTTCACCATCACCTCCGATGAAGTGCTAGCCTGGAACCAAATCTTCCTTGAAGTTTATCGAGCACTGGGTGTTGAACCGAACATCGTCCACATTTCATCCGATTTCATCATTGCACACGACCCAGAGAAATTGGGAACCTTGACCGGCGACAAAGCCAACAGCGTCGTCTTCGACAACAGCAAGATCAAACACTTCGTCCCCGATTTCATCTGCGAAGTGGACTGGGCGGAGGGATGCCGCCGTTCACTGGCATGGTTCGATGAGGATAAATCCCGGCAGACGATTGACGGTGAGATGAATAGAACGTGGGATAAGATTATTGCGGCCTACGAGAAGAGGTTGCCGGGTTGACCACGGACAATTGACGACTGACCGGCAACAGCCGTTGTCCATCGTCTGTGGTCTCTATTACCGGGGAGTATAATTAGTGAAAAATATCATCGAGGTCTCTATGTCAGCAAAAAAGAAAGGCGTGATTGGAATTTTAACAGGGGGCGGCGATGTGCCGGGTCTGAACCCGGCCATCCGCGCAGTAACGATCCGTGCCTTGCGTGAAGGCTACCAGGTGGTGGGAATCCGCCGCGGCTGGGCCGGACTGGTCGATATCATCCGTGACAAGGACGCAGATAACAGCGGCAACTATCAATTCCTGACAGAGGAGATTGTCAACCGCGCCGGGCGGACCGGCGGTACTTTCCTGCATACGTCGCGCACACGGCCGAGTTCTGTCAAGAAGGATAGCCTCCCTCTGCATTTGAGAGATCAATATAAAGATGAAAAGAATGACCTGACGCCTGAGGTGATCAAAAACCTTGATTTCCTGGGCATCAATTTTTTGATCCCCATTGGCGGTGACGATACTTTAAGCTATGGCGTGCGCCTGTATCAGGAAGGCCTGAAGGTCATCGCCATCCCGAAGACGATGGACAACGATGTGCCGGGCACCGATTACTGCATCGGTTTCAGCACCTGTGTTACCCGCACCATTGCATTGACCAACAGTTTGCGGACGATTGCCGGTTCCCACGAGCGTTTCCTGGTTTTGGAGGTCTTCGGCCGCTATGCAGGCTTCACCGCCATGTTGCCGACCATGGCCGGCGCGGCCAACCGCTGCGTGATTCCCGAATACAAATTCGATATCGAACATCTGACCGAATTAATGGTCAAAGACCGCCAGGCCAACCCCAGCCATTACTCGGTCCTGCTGATTTCGGAAGGTGCGATGTTCGAGGGCGGCGAGATGATCTTTGCCGACCGCTCAACGGACGCCTACGGTCATGCAAAACTCGGCGGCATCGGGGACCTTGTTGCCGCTCGCATCAAGGATCTTTCTGCAAAGTTCAACGGCGGCAAGACCGTGGACGTGGTCAACCAGAAGCTCGGTTACATGGTCCGCGGCGGCGACCCCGACGCAATTGACTCCATCGCGCCGATGGCCTTTGGCAATTTAGCCCTCGACCTGCTTCTGAAAGGTGTTCATGGGCGTCTGGTGGTTCTCAAGAATGGACGTTACGACAACATGCCGCTGGATGTGGTCACGGCCACGAAGAAAGTGGTGAATGTGAGTCACTTCTACGATACCGACCGCTATCGCCCGATCTATGAGAACTTTGAAATGAAACCGCTCTTCATTATGACAAGCGAAGGCTGATATCGAATACAACGGCTTACCATCTCCGCAGGGGATCCGACGTTGTCTTTTGTGCTGAAACAAATCCAAAGTCTGGAGACTCTGGAGTCCATGAAAACAAGGCCTCGGAACTTTGATGTTCCGGGGCCTTTGTCTGGTGGATGCATGGGTTTTTCCCAAATCAGATACGGTTGGTATAATTTGCGCAAATCGCTCAAAGGAGTAGACATCATGAATTTCGGAATGTGGAAGAAGGCGCTCAATGTGATCCCCGAGGTCTCGAAAGATGAATGGGATCAACTTGACGTGATCTCCAAATGGTTGATATCAACCCGCGCAGCCGTGCTGATTATGACCTTTATCTCGGCGGCTCTCGCGGGACTTTTTGCCTGGCGCGCCGGCTCATTCAGTTTTCTCCCCTGGCTGGCTCTCGTGCTAGGGCTGATTCTGGCTCACGCTGCGAATAATATCTTCAACGATTACACAGATTTCGTCCGCGGTGTGGATAAGGATAATTATTATCGCACGATGTACGGCGCGCAGCCTGTTGCCAGCGGACTCATGACACGCCGCCAGCACCTCGCATACTTTGCAGTGACCGGCCTGCTCGCGCTGATATTTGGGTTCTATCTTATCTGGTATACGAGCTTCAGTCCCGTCACCTGGATTCTGCTTGGCCTCGGTGCATTCTTCGTGTTGTTCTATACCTGGCCGCTCAAAGGCATGGCACTGGGCGAGTTGGCTGTGTTGATCGTCTGGGGGCCGCTGATGATCGGTGGGGGCTACTTTGTGTTGACCCACAAATGGGATTGGAATGTAACGATTGCCAGCCTGCCTTATGTGCTCGGTGTGACCACCGTCATATTTGGCAAGCATATTGACAAGCTCAAGATCGATCAATCGAAGAATATTCACACCCTGCCAGTATTGATCGGCGAAAAAGTTGCGCGCTACGCTGTGCTGGCGATGATGATCCTGCCATACCTGTTCACGGGTTATCTTATAGCCATCAAGTTCTTCACGCCAGTCATGGCGGTTGTCCTGCTGGCCATTCCCACACTTCTGCAAACCTATCCGGCGCTCTTGAAGCCAAAGCCAGAGACTCGTCCGGAAGGTTTCCCTGAAGGGCAGGGTGGCTGGCCTCTCTTCTTCGCACCGCTGGCATTCCGAAATAATCGCTCCTTTGGCTCGCTCTTTATGCTGGGTTTATTGATCGATGTGGCTCTGAGAATTTTCTTCCCAAATTTCTGGATTTAGGACCATCAACCATCCGAAGGCTCCTCGCCTTGGGGTGGTTGTATTTGCCACATATTCTCGCTGGAAAGCAAAATACCTGGACAAAAGTGTCGTTTTTCACAGATATATTGTATAATGCGCGCAGCACGAACGGCGCCTGCCGTAATTCATATGCTCAAGGAGAGAGAGTATGAAACTTAACCTCGCCATGTGGCGCAAGGCCTCCTGGGAACTCATAAAAATGGACGACAAGAAGGAGTGGGATGCGCTGGATGTCGTCTCGAAGTGGTTGATCGCCACTCGGTCTGCTGTTACCACGGTTACGATATATTCCTGTATCATTGCTGGCCTGCTGGCCTGGCGCGATGGTCATTTTGCCTGGCTGGCGTGGATTATCCTGACAATCGGCCTGTTCATTGCGCATGGAACGAACAATTTGCTCAACGATTACACCGATTTTTCGCGCGGTATCGACAAAGACAACTACTTCCGCACTCAATATGGTGTCCACCCGCTCGTGCAGAACTTCTGGACGAAGAGTCAGCAGATTCAATGGTTCCTCGTCAGCGGCGTGATCGCCACCCTGGCGGGCTTTTTTGCGCTCTTCTATACGTCTTTCAATTCCTATGTGATCGGCCTGTTTGTTTTCGGTGCACTTGTCCTGCTGTTTTACACATGGCCGCTAAAATACTGGGCGCTTGGCGAACTTGCCATCTTCCTCATCTGGGGACCGATCATGATCGCCGGCGTGTACTTTGTACTTGCACTGGGCGAAGGCGGAGATTGGTCCAATCTCTGGAAGGTGGCGCTTGCCGGGATTCCGTTTGGCTTGAGCGTGGCCAGCATCAACTTCGGAAAGCATATTGACAAGCTGAACGATGACAAATCAAAGGGCGTGGGTACCTTCCCGGTGCGCGTCGGCGAAACCGTTGCGCGCTACGTGAATATCGCCGCAATACTCATTGCATATGCCGTTGTGATCTATCTCGTGGTGATCGGTTATTTCTCGGTCGTTATGCTCCTGGTGTTGTTTGCCGCTCAACGCGCGTTATATGCCATTATGGCGCTTTCGAAGCCGCGGCCTGAAGGTCCACCCAAGGGCTTTGAAGCATTCTGGCCCACCTGGTTCTCTGGCTTCTGTTTCTATCACAACCGCATGTTCGGCGGTCTATTCATCCTTGGCGTTCTGCTCGATACGCTGTTCCGCAAGCTTCAACTCCCGCTTGCCATCAACTGGATCGGCCTGATTGTCCTTGCCATTTACGGTGTCTATACTTTTGTGAGCGCCCAAATGGAGAAGAAAAGGAAGGCGGCTGCAGCGCAATAGTCAACACAGGCCCCGAGTCATTCGGGGCTTTTCGTTATTTCAATATCCTCAATTTCAATCCACTCCTCGTTTCCCTCCAGAAAACCAAAAGCGAGCTTCCCTTCCGGCGTAAAAGCTGCAAACTGATTATCGATCCAGATGACCACCCCCAGCGGACCTCGCGGACTCACCGACGTTTCCAGCACCGTGACGTCATCTAGTTCGAACAGCACCCGCTTCGGACTCCACTCAAGCCTGTATCCGTGCCATTGAGTAACGTCCACGCTGAGGGCAGTTCCATCTTCTTCGATCACGCGTCCCAGCATGCGGCGGGTTGTTTTTCGTGAGAAAGGCATCGCCAATGCTGCCGGGACAAGGATTGGATGCAGCATGGGCGCGCGAAACGTCTGCACCAGGAAACCATGTCCGGGCCGATCATCTCTGAATGAAAGATGATTCTGTGGAGATGCGCCGAAGAACCACGCGGCATTTGGGAGTGTTGGCAATCGGAAGGGGACTCCTCCGAGGCCGAGTGAAAAAATAAATGGGTCATTCCAAACGCCAAAGCCCCATGTCCCGGGGATAGAGTCGCTTGAAGCGCGGGCGCGCAGGCTGAGGCTCGTCCTGAGCGCAGTCGAAGGGGTCAGCGAACGATGCGGGAAATTTGGCCGGGTCAGATCGCTGTAATCATCGAGTTGGGCCAGTCGATAGCCAAATTGGCGCGACGCAGGGATCGTCAACCTGTATCCGCGCGCTGTCTCCGCGACGCTGGCTCCTTTTGAGATTCGAGTGAGCAGTCGGTACTTATTCATTTGCAGTTGCCTCAAGTGCTGGCGCAGGGCTGGTCTCAGGCCGATTGACCAGCCATACGCCAAACAGGATGATGCCCCCGCCCAGCAGAGATGACCATGTGATCGGTTCGTCCAGAATGATCGCCGCGACAACCACGGCCACGAGCGGCTCGATGTAAAGGAAGACGCCGGTCTGTGCTGTGGATAGCGCCTGGAGAGCATCGTACCAGGCAATGTAGGCGAGTCCTGAACAAAAAATGCCGAGAAAGCCAATGCTGAGCCAGCCATCCGTTGTGAGCTTCGGAATCTCACTGAAGCCAGGGCCGCTGAAAAACAAGACAGATGAGAACAGCCAGCCGAAAGTCATCACAAAGAACATCATGCGCGTAGCAGGGTGGGATTTTAATCCGCGGCGCGACAACACGGAAAACACGGCCCAGTTGACCGAACTGATCAAAACCAAAATATCGCCCACGGCGCCAAAGCTGCCGCGCGCGATCGAAAGCAGGTCACCATCAGTGACAACCAGTAATACTCCCAGGGCGGCCAAAAGGATGCCGCCGATCTTCAACCACGGAAGACCCTCTTTCAAGACGATCCAACCAAGCAGCGCCATGAAGACTGGCGTTGTGGCAACGATCCATGCTGTAGTGCTGGCTTCAGACGTCTTCAACGCATTGGATTGTAGCCATTGATGAAAGGTGATCCCGAGAAACCCGAGCAGGGCAAAATAGAGCCATTCGTTTTTTGCCGGGAGGGCAAACTGTCTGCGAGCAGCAACAACCAGCCCAAGGATCACGACCCCCATTGAAAATCTCACCCACACAACGGTGATGGGAGAGACATCCTTGAGCGCCACCTTGGTGGCAATAAACGATGCTCCCCACACAATCACTGTAAATATCGCTTCCAGCATGGGAAAGAGTTTGGATTTCATCACCGGTTTTCCTTTGGCTAAGAGATGGGCGAATTATAAATGCTCACGGCTGATTTCCGTTTGACTCTCGTCAGAGCCTGCTGTAAACTATGTGCAGTTATCCGTTGCCCTTTCGGATCGTTTATTGGTAGAGGAGTTGTCCCATGAAAGTGCTGGATTCCCACTTTGCTTCTGAAAAGCTCAATCAATTCAAATCTGATTTTCAGGTGGAAATCGTTCCTGATTGGGGGAAAGGCGATAGAAAATCCAGCGGAAACTGGCAGACGGGAAGCTGGGCAAGGGATGAATTAGATGTTTTGTACGATACGATCTGTTTGTTTGCAGAGATCATGGGCGGAAACGGAAAACTCATCCAGCAGCTCGGTGGAATTACTGTCCAAAAAACGGATATCGGTTCCCATGGTGGGGAGGCCTATGCTCACCAGGTCAGGTTCTCCAAGAATGGACCTGTTTCGCCGTGGACGATTGTCCACGAGTGTGCCCATGCCTGGGATGCAAACTATGGCTGGAAACTCTCCCGTGAGTTGGAACGATATACCTATGGTTTTACGAGTCTTTTCCTTTCCCGATTGAAGAAGCGTCTCGGCTTTTGGGACGCTGGGCCGAATGGAAAGGAAAACGCTCCCGGCCGCCAGGGACGAAGACCCGGCTGCAATCATGCAGGTTATTTCTATGGTGACAAACCAAGCGGCTCAAGCTGGCTCTTCGACCGGAGAGAGGATTTCGCGGAGGCTGTGGCCATGTATGTGGGTTGGGAGCGGGGCAATACATTATCTGACCATGCGCGCAAGCGGATTGTCCGATATGCGAATTTCAAGAACGGGGAAAAGGATGATTTTGGCGTGGTGGATAACTGGGAGGATTACGCCCGGTACTTTTATCCTGCTGGCGGGGATTACACAAAAACACGGCGCTGGAAGTTTGTAGATGAACTGATCCAGGGAAAGATCATATTCAAGTAGTTCTGAGCAGCCGCGGAGTGAAAGGACGTCGATTCTTCCCGTTGTATACATGATATAATCCGTCGCTAGTATTCCAGCCCCAACCTATTGATGGAGGATTAGCAAGATGGAGATCACCAATCAGGAATTCAAGCATTGTGACTTGCTCCACGTAAAGGGCAGAGTCGATAGCTCCACAGCCCCTCAATTCACACAGGCATTGGAAAAAGTGACCGACGGCGGGCGCTTCAAAATCGTGCTTAATATGAAGGATCTTGAATACATGTCCAGTGCGGGATTCCGTGCGCTGCTGGCGACCCAGCGCGTCTGCAAACGCTACAACCGCGGCGAACTGGTCCTCGTACAGGTGCCCGACCGCATCCGGGAGGCCCTGGAACTGGCGGGTTTCACTGAACTGTTCCGATCCTTCGACGATACGCTCGCGGCCGTCGGTAGTTTCTAGCATCCTCACTTGCCAAAGTGTAGGGTCAGTCCAGATATAAATGGATATAATTCGAAGCAAGCCTGCACTTTGAAATATGACCCCGCTGATTCCGGCGGGGTTGCGGTATCAGTCTCCGCAAGGTTTCATTTGCTATCTTTCAGGAAGGATGCCGCCTCCTCATGCATGTCTGCGGAGGCGGCTTTTCATTGTAAACATGCCAACAAGGACGTTCCTCGCCAGGTTTGAATTTCTTGATGAAATCCGCGATTTCGTGGCCGATGTTGCCCGGCAGGGCGGATTTTCAGACAAGGAGATCTATTCATTGCAGCTGGCTGCTGACGAAGCCGCTTCCAATATTGTCGAGCACGCGTATGCCGATGTTAACAATGGCGAGATCCGGATCAGCTGTGATTTGCGGGGGCGGGATATTATCATTACCATGCACGATGATGGCAAGTCCTTCAATCCTTCCAATGTCAAGGCACCGAATTTAAAGGCCGATCTCTCTGAACGGCAGATCGGGGGGCTGGGGATCTACCTGATGCGCAAACTCATGGACGAAGTCCGGTATGAATCGAAACCGGGAGGCGGCAACCTTTTGACCATGCGCAAACGAAGAGGGTAGGGTATGATCTCCGCGACTCGCCGGCCCGAATCCTCGGACTGGCGCCAACTTGCCACTCTGGGGGAGCAATTACTCAGCGAGACCTCGTTGATTGCCCAGCGCGATCGCATTGTGGCCATGACTGCAAGTCTGATGCAGGGGAAGGTGGATTTGTGGCTCGACGAGAACGTTTTCCGCCTGCCGGATTGGGATAAGAAGCGGCTATTTCCAAATCAGCCTCCTCTGGATGGGATGCGGCTCGCAGTGAAGGCCCGCCGTCCAACCAGCAAAAGAATCGTCAATGGAAAAACGGGATCCAGTGGGACCTATAGCGCGGTCCCGCTGGAGGATCAGGGATACATCCTGGGGGCGCTTCAAGTCACGCGTCCAAAAGGGCCGCGTCTTTCTGCGGAGGAATTGGACCAGCTCCAAAGTCTCGCGCACATCGCCTCTGTCGGCTTATATGCATCGCATCGGATGGAAGTCGAGCGTTTCAGGTTAACCCAGCTCAACCTGGTGCGTGAGGTCAGCGCGCAGATCGCGCACATGATGAGCGTGGACGAACTTGCGAAACGCGTCACCGAACTGATCCAAAAGACATTTCATTATTATTACGTTGCGATCTTTACTTTGAAACCGCCATCGCAATCGCTGCGTTTTCGGTCGAGCGCGAGCGCGCCGCGCAAGGGAAAGAAAAAGGCCTCGATTGCGCTGGAGGTGGAACTTGGACAGGGACTGATCGGCGAGGCCGCCGCGCGCGGCGAACAGATCGTTGTCGATGATGTGCGTGCGGACCCACGTTACCGTTTTATCGACAGCCTGCCTGAGACGCGCTCCGAAGTGACCATTCCCCTTAAAGTGGAAGATCGCGTGTTGGGTGTGCTGGATGTACAGAGCGACAAACTGCGCGGCTTCCATCCTAATGATTTGCTGATTCTAAGTGCCCTGGCTGATAACGTCGCGCGGGCAGTGGAAAGCGCGCGCCTGTACGGGGCCACGCGCCGCCGTGCGGATCAGCTGACGCTGGTTGCAGAGGTCAGTAAGAGCGTGACATCCACCCTTACACTTTCAAAACTTCTGAAAGACGCGGCCTCCCTCATCCATGATCGCTTTCATTATCCCCATGTTTCGCTTTTTACGGTCCACCGCAACCGCCGTTTGATCCAGTATGAGGCAGGGAGCGGCAAACGCACTGCAAAACTCACTGGCTATACCATTCCTTTATTTGATGGAGAAGGCATTATCCCCTGGGTCGCGCGTAATGGACAGACCGTCCTTTCCAATGATGTGACGAGGGATGAACGGTATCGTCCGTCGCCATTGCCGCCCAAGAACACGCGCTCAGAATTGGCAGTGCCGCTTATCTTCAATGAGACCGTCGTGGGCATCCTCGATATTCAATCGGATAAACCGAATGTGTTCACGGAGGATGATCGGGTCATGTTCGAGGCGGTGGCGGACACCATTGCGGCTGCCATCCGCAACGCCGACCTGTATGGCACCGAGCAGTGGCGGCGGCGGGTTGGCGACAGTTTGCGCGAAGTGGCCGGTTTGCTCTCAGCCAACGTGGGTGTGGAGCAGGTCCTCGATACGATTCTGACGGAACTGGAGCGCAGCCTGCCCAGCGAAGTTGCCTCCGTCTGGTTGTTGAATGAAGGGGAGCTTTATCCGGCGGCGGTCCATGGCTGCTGTGACGTCTCAGAACTGTCGGAGGCGAGACAAGCCTCCGCAGATGCCGCGGTCAGTATGATCAGTTCGCTGGTGGCGGAGGGCCCTCTCATCCGAAAACCCTCTGACCCGATTGGCCCGGCCGGGCTTGCGGCTGGCTTTGAGAACCATTATTCGTCGATTGCCGCGCCTTTGCGCATTGGCGATCAACCGGTTGGCGTGTTGACGCTCTCCCATTCCATGCCCGGGCGTTACGGTCACGAAGCCCAGAATATGGTCACAACTTTTGCAAGTTATGCCGCGGTGGCCATCGAAAATGCACGTCTGTACGATGCTGCGCAGGAGCAGGCTTATGCGTCAGCGGCATTGCTGCAGGTGGCGCAGGCCGTGGTCAGCTTGAGTGACCTGGATGAGATCCTCAGCTCGATCATCCGCATCATGCCGATCCTGGTCGGCATCCAGCGTGTGGCGTTGTATCTATGGGATTCAGAACGCGGCACATTCTTTGCTTCGCATCAATATGGCTTCCTGGATGAAGAATCAGAGGAATTGACCGGGCGTGAGTTCGAGGTGGGGGAGTTCCCGATGCTGGACATTGCCTGCGGGGAGAATCGCCTGGTCACGTATCCGCTTGAACCCGGGGCTGAGATCAACTCCTGGCTGGAGATCCAGCCTGAGGCGGAGGAGGAAGCGGATTTCCAGGATGAGGATCGCTTGTTGATCGCAGTCCCGCTCACGATCAAGAATGACCAGTTTGGGGCGCTCCTCGTTGAAGAGGGCGACGATGGGCGCCGTTTCCGTGCCCGCCGCATCGAGATCATTACCGGTATTGGGCAGCAGGCCGCGCTGGCAATCCAAAATGACCGCCTGCAGCAGGCGATGGTGGTGCAGGAGCGCCTTGAAACGGAAGCACAACTGGCGCGTCAGATCCAGCAGACGTTCATCCCGCAGACTTTGCCGCAGCACGCGGGCTGGGAACTGGCCGCGCGCTGGAGGACGGCGCGTCAGGTGGGCGGCGATTTCTATGACGTATTTGAACTGCCGAACCGCAGGCTGGGACTATTCATCGCCGATGTGGCCGATAAGGGCATGCCTGCCGCACTCTTCATGGCGCTCACACGGACCCTCGTGCGGGCTGCCGTTGTCGAAACGCACTCTCCCGCTGAGGCCCTGAGCCGCGTGAATGACCTGCTGCTGCCGGATACACAGCAAGGTATGTTCGTGACGGCGGTTTATGCCGTCGTGGATTTGAAGCGCGGCGAAATGACCTACGTCAACGCGGGGCACAACCCTCCGGTCTGGTTGAAGCGTTCCGGCGAAATGGAAAAACTGACGCGCACGGGCGTCGCGCTGGGTGTAATGGAACAGCCCAATATGAACCAGCGTAAGATCTTGCTGGAACCCGGCGAGATGGTTTTGCTTTATACCGATGGTCTGACGGAGTCCTTCAATTCTGATGGGGATTTCTACGGCGAGGAGCGCCTGTTCGAAAGACTTCAGTCTTTGCACGAGACCTCGGCCGAAGCGGTCCTCGACACTGTCGAATCTCACTTGAACGAGTTCACCGGTCCCCTGCCTCCCGCCGATGATATGACCATGCTGGCCGTGAAAAGGGCGCCCGCGGCGCCGTGACAAGTGACACATGAGACAGCCGGGTATTTGAGCTTCCCACTAAAGTTCCTTTTTGTCCGTGCCGTCTTGCACTCCTTTGTGAACACGGTTTATTTTGTTTGGCCCTGTATCCAATTCAGGGCGCGCACTACACTTCAGATTGCTCTCCACACAGCATGTATGGAAAGGTAGGATTTGCCGTGTCTTCACCGGTGCAGGCAGACAGTTTTCCGGCGATCATCACCGCCGCAAGGATTCCTTTCAGAGAGCTAGAGTTACACCTGGCCTGGATTCAGAACGCATCTTGATTCCCCTATCCAGGTGGATAGGATAAAACTCCCCCGTGGTAGGGGGAGTTTCCGTTCAAAAACGAGTAATATGAATCTCGCGGGATGTTTTTCTCGTTCATGGTTCAAGAAAAGAAGTTCATGAGCAGACACGATACATCAAAAAGATGACATGGACTGGATTTCACCCGCAGTCATGTGAATCGGCCTGCCCTTCGCAAGTAGCTTGTTCGGGCAAATCATGGTCGAACATGGAAATCAGCTTGCTTCCGGGTCCATCTATGAGTTACAGGATTCATAAAGACGATGAACGAAGAAATCGATATTGACGAGTTGGCGCCCGGCTTGGTAATCATCATCACCCTGTTCGGTGGCTTTCTGCGGGTCTTGCTGCTCAGTACCAAAGGGATGTGGTTGGATGAAACGTTCAGCGTCTGGCTGGCAAACCAGAGTGTCCCCGATATGCTGCAGTGGATGGTCAAGATCGACCAACACCCACCCCTGTATTATCTTCTGCTCCATTACTGGATCGCGCACTATGGAGATACGCCATATTACGTCCGTATGCTGTCCGTATTATTCGGCACAATCACGATCCCGATCATTTACCTGATCGGTAAACGCATGTCTGGCGCGGTCGTGGGATCAGTGGCGGCAGTGTGCATGGCTCTTTCGCCTTTCCACATCTATTACGCTCAGGAAACGCGCATGTACACCCTTCTGACGTTCAATGCAGCCCTGGCAATTTATGCCCTGGTGAGGCTGCTTACGGATTCACGATCCATCAGGCCCATCGGAAGTCAATTTCGGGAATACCTGCATGCCTGGCGCACAGCTGGACCGATTCAACCAGAGGCCGAACGAGATTTCCGCTATTTGGTTGAGCCCCCTCGGACCGGATGGCGGGCCTGGATATATCGCCACCGTTGGTCCCCAATCCAGACCATTGAGACGGACCTCGCCTGGGTGGCATTTATCGTGTTCTCGGCTGCGACCCTGCTCACCCACAATACGGCTGTCCTCTTCGTTGCAGCCACCAATTTCTTCGTTCTTGGTCTGATGCTTTTTCAAAGGAGACAGAAATCGGGACCTCCACCCGCTTTCCAGGCTCCCTCTTTTGGGAACTGGGTGAATGCTCACATCGGTATCTTCATTTTATGGAGTCCATGGCTATTTGCCTTTATCCAACAGGTCCGCCGCGTCGATCAGGGGTTTTGGCTTCCAAAACCAGATTGGTACATCATTACCCAGACGCTTCGAGCCTTATTGAATCCGTCGGCGCCAGGTCAAATCAGCCAGGTCATGACGTGGATCCTGTGCGCGGTGCTTTGTTTTGGGGTGGTATATTACCGGAAAAACCTTTCGATATTTTTATTTCTGGCTGCCCTGTTCGCCATCCCCGTCCTGGGCGAGCTGATCGTGAGCATCCGCCGGCCTATTTTTATCGACCGAACCCTGATCTGGATAACGATCCCGTTGTTCCTGCTACTGGGGGCTGGTATCGCTCAATTAAGATTTCGTCTTCTTATGATCGTGGTACTGGGGATTTTAAGCACAAACTATCTGACTTCCAGCGGCGATTATCTCCGCTTCGTGCAAAAAGAGGACTGGTACACCGCTGCCGGGTACGTCGCCAATTTCGCTCAAAGGGATGATCTGGTTCTTTTCAATTCCAACTTTGTAGAAATCCCGTTCAACTATTATTTTCAAGCCTATGAAAAAAAGTATCTTCTCCAGGTAGAGAAACGCGGGGTGCCTCTGGATCTGTTCGAGAGCGGTATCCTGGAACCAAAGATGACGGATAGCGATATACCCGGGTTAGTTTCATTGTTGCGCGGGCATAACAGAGTATGGCTGGTGTACAGCCATGACGATATCACGGATCCAATGGGGCTGATCCCGCAAGCGCTTGCATCGCAGATGAAGTTAACCCGGCAGCGCGATTTTTATGGGGGGCAGGTTCAATTATATGAAGCTCCCTGAGCCTGAATTTACAATCTTTTTACATCCCTGCCATACCTGCATAACCCACGCATCCTAGAATCACATCGTAACCCAAAAGGAGGTTTACGATGATAAACACGTTTTTCAAGAAAAGCATTCTGGCCGTGATGGCCGTTGCGCTGATGGCAGCAGCTCTGCCGGTGACCAGTGTCTTCGCCGCGGACGATCCGTCCACGGCGCAGATTTCAAACGAGAAGCTCGAGAAAATCTGGGCGCGTGAGTTGAAAGTTTATGAGCGGCTCGGCAAAGCCTTTGACCGAAGCGATGCCTTCACTGCACTGATCCAGGCTCGAATCGATCTCGCCAGACAGAACGGGAAGGATGTTACCAGCTTGCAGGCTGCGCTGGACGCCTTCGCTGCCGCAACCAGGAAGGCGCATCCGCTGTATGAAAGCTTCAAGGGAATCGTCAATTCCCATAAGGGCTTTGATGCGAATGGAAAGGTAACCGATACCTCTCAGGCGCAGGGCACGGTCGAGGCCATGCGGGATGCGCTGAAACAAGTCAAGGACGCGATGGGGGGAACCGGTCGGGCGCTGCGTGCGGCGATCAAGGCCTTCCGTGAGGCTAATCCACACCCAAGAGAGCAGACGGACCCTTCTACAAGTGGATAAGGCCCAAACGGCCAGAACTAAGAGACACGGCATGACCGTGTCTCTGCACATTTGCCGGCAAGCTCCTTGAGTGGTAACGCTGCGATGTTTTACGAAGCGTCCTTTTTGTTGATTGATTACCTCAAAAGTTGTATACTCGCCGGCAACTACCAAACCACTGAACTACCGAGGTAACCATGTTCACATCTGAAGGCAAGAAGATCATTCAAACCGAAAATGCCCCCAAGGCAATTGGCCCCTATTCCCAGGCGATCCGCACAGAGAATATCGTTTTCACAGCAGGACAAATTGCCATTGATCCGTCCACCGGGGAATTGGTGGAAGGCGGCATCGAAGAGCAAACCCGTCAGGTATTGACCAATCTCAAGGCAGTTCTGGAAGCCGCGGACTCGGGGCTGGGGTATGTGGTCAAGACTACGGTCTTTCTCAAGGACATGAATGACTTCGCCAGGATGAACGCGATCTATGCTGAATTCTTTGGTCACAATCCGCCCGCGCGCAGCACGATCGCGGTCGCTGCCCTGCCCAAAGGTGGATTGGTTGAGATCGAAGCGGTGGCTCTGCTATCGCCGCACCAGGGTGACTAACAGACGAGATGTCCAATGAGTTGATCCTCCTCGTGGACGACGAGCCGTCCATCATTCAACTCTCGCGCATGTACTTTGAGCGCGAGGGTTTTCGTGTGCAGGATGTCGGGGATGGCGAGTCTGCATTGGAACTCGTGGCGAAACTTCGTCCCGTCTTGATCGTGCTCGACGTCATGCTCCCGAAACTGGACGGTTTCGAAGTCTGCCGCAGGTTGCGGGCGGCGCAGGATGCAACTCCGATTCTCATGCTGACTGCCCGCGACGAGGATATCGACAAGATCCTTGGCCTTGAGCTTGGTGCAGACGATTATCTGACCAAACCGTTCAACCCGCGTGAACTGGTTGCGCGCGTCAAGGCAATCCTGCGCAGAAGCGACGGAAAGCTGCCGACTCCGGGCAAGCCCATCCACCTCGGCGATTTGACCATTGAGCCTGCCAGCCGTGAGGTCCGCATCAAAGATCGGACCGTTGGCCTGCGGACTCAGGAATTTGACTTGCTCCTCACGCTGGCAGAGCACCGCGGACTCGTCCTCAGCCGCGAGCAACTGCTCCAGCTTGCCTGGGGCTTCGACTTTTATGGCCAGACCCGCACCGTGGATGTCCACATTGCGCACCTCCGTAAGAAGATCGAAGGGAGCAGTGTGAAGATAGAAACAGTAACTGGCGTGGGGTATAAGTTGGTCGTTTAATGTTCTCCTCCCTCCGTTCCCGCCTCTGGCTAAGTTATGCCCTTCTAATCGTCACGGCTTTAGGACTCGTGGCGATTGTCTTGTTTGTTTATCTGCTGCGAAATCCCTTTTTGTATCGCCAAACGATCGAACGTTTGAATGCCGTGCAAACAGTGTTAGTAACAGCGGATGGGGGATCGATTGAAACGGCTATGCAAAGGGCGGCCACCACCTTTGATGTCCGCGTTGTATTGTATTCTGCCGAGCGCAAAATGATCGGCGATACTGCAAGCGCCGTCGAATCGGCCATCCCATTTCCTCGGAAGCGAGTCCTTTTGCGCGCAGCACCCATCGTCCGCGATGAAGGAGGAAAGGCCTGGCTCTACACCCTTCGCGAATTACCGGATAAGACCTGGCTGATGGTTGCCTCGCCGCGGCCGCGTCTCACAGTACTCGCTGTTTTTACAGATAACCTTTTGCCGCTGTTTGGGGCAGGCGGTCTGATTGCGCTGATGCTCTCGCTCTTTGTTGCCTTCATCTTTGCCAATTGGATCGCACAGCCCATGCAAAAGGTCATCACAGCTGCGCGGACGATGCCGGATGCTGAGGCAAAGCCCGTTGAAGTGACTGGTCCGCAGGAGGTGCAGGACCTCACGCAGTCTTTTAACTCCATGCTAGCGCGGGTGCAGAGCAGTCAGCGTTCACAGCGCGAGTTCGTGGCCAATGTCTCGCACGAGTTGAAGACGCCGCTCACATCCATTCAGGGATTTGCCCAGGCTATCCTCGATGGCACAGCGAATTCGCCGGATGCGCGCCGGCAGGCCGCCGAGGTGATCTACAACGAGGCCGGGCGGATGCACCGCCTGGCATTGGATCTGCTCGATCTGGCGCGGCTGGATGCTGGCACCGCTGACCTGAAAATGACCGCGTTGGATATGGGCGCCATCCTCAACGCGACTGCCGAGAAATTCTCCCCGCAGCTTCAGAAGGATGGCGTGACAATGAAAGTTGAGATCCCGCCGAAACTGCCCGCCTTGCTGGGAGATGGGGACAGACTGGCGCAGGTGTTTACCAATCTTGTTGATAATGCTCTCAAATTTACGCCAGACGGAGGGGAGATCACGCTGCGCGCTTCGGCGACACAGGATGAAATGCAAGTCACTGTTTCTGATACCGGCCCCGGAATCCCCGATGACGCGCTTCCGCGCATTTTTGACCGCTTTTATCAGGCAGATCGGGCACGCAAAGGCGGTGACGGGCATGGCGCAGGGCTAGGACTGGCCATTGTGAAGCAGATTATCGAGGCGCATGGTGGTAGAATTAGCGTCCGAAGCGGGGGAGCAGGGACATCCTTCGAGGTTTCCCTGCCTCTTTCTCAGGTAAGTGAGACGACCCGAGTGAAACGCAAAAAACTGAATACGTCCTGAGCGGAGACAATGCATTTGCCGCGAATTTCGCGAACAGTTTTGAAAAATCCGCGCGAATCTGTGTAAACCGCGGCAAAAGCTCTTCTCCTAACCAGTTCTTTCAACATGCCGCCTTTCGTTTCCATTATTGTTCCCTGTTACAACGAAGAAGCCACCATCCGACATTTACTGGAGGCGCTCTCCGCGCAGACCTATGCGCGCGATTTGATGGAAGTGGTCATCTCGGATGGCCTGTCCACGGACCACACGCTGGAGGTCATCGCTGCATTCCAGCAGGAATGCCCGGATTTGCAGGTTCTGGTGGAGAAAAATCCGGCGAGGACCATTCCCTCGGGGCTGAATCAGGCCATTCGTCTCGCGCGAGGCGAGGTTCTCATCCGCATGGACGCCCATTCGATGCCGATTCCCGAATATATCGAGGGTTGTGTCGCTGCATTGGAAGCCGGCAAGGGCGATAATGTAGGCGGCGTGTGGGATATCCGCCCCGGTGCAGCGACATGGGTGGCGGAATCCATCTCTATTGCAGCCGCACATCCACTTGGCGTGGGCGATGCAATGTATCGGCTAAAGGCACAAGCTGGAGCCGTGGATACGGTCCCTTTTGGCTCGTTCCGCCGCTCGCTGATCGAAAAGATCGGACCCTTTGATGAAACTTTGCTTACCAACGAGGACTATGAGTTCAACACGCGTATTCGCCACGCGGGCGGCGTGGTCTGGCTCGAGCCTTCGATCCGCTCAGTGTATTTTGCGCGTCCCACACTTTCTCAACTTGCAAAACAATACTGGCGCTATGGATTCTGGAAGTGGCGTATGCTGCGCCGCTATCCCAGCACACTGCGTTGGCGGCAGGCTTTACCACCGCTCTTTGTTTTAATCTTGGCCGTTCTCTTTGTGTTATCCTTAGGGATTGGGATTGCACGCATCCTTCTTTTTATACAAGTTCTGACTTATCTTACGGTGCTTGGCCTAGTTGGCCTGATCTCGGCAATCGAAAAGCAAAAGCCCTATCTTCTGGTCGGTTTGCCGCTTTCGATTGCCACCATGCATCTTGCATGGGGCGCCGGATTTCTTTGGAGCATTCTTGCAGGTCTTTTCTCGAAAAATGGCTGATATTATCCGCCCCTCACTCAGGTTGCGCCCAAACGAGCAGCGTTCGATCTTGATTCTGGGCGACCTGCTGTGTTCCAGCCTGGCGGTCTTTGGGGCGGTCTACACTTGGTATCGGTGGATCCTGTTTTCCCGTGTCACGCAGGAAGGCATCACCATGGCGCGTGCCCTGCGCGAGCTTCAATGGGATGGCAACTTCATCGCACGCGTACCCGGTTGGTTTTACCTGCTCCCTTTGGCCTGGCTTCTATTAATGATCGATTTGTATGACCCTCATAAGGCTGCGAACTGGAAACAGACCTGGCGTGGGATTGCCGTGGCCGCCATTTTTGGATTGG
Organism: Chloroflexota bacterium; assembly: GCA_029782225.1. Taxonomy (GTDB): domain Bacteria; phylum Chloroflexota; class Anaerolineae; order Anaerolineales; family Villigracilaceae; genus JAKOVF01. Next base: position 49,601 of record JAKOVF010000206.1, read on the forward strand.
TCGGCTACTCCGTGATTTTTACGGTTAGCCAGGAGCAAAATGGACTCCCACGCGTGGGAGTCGGTGCCTTTCTAGTCATCGCCTCTGTTCTGACTTTGAGCTGGCGCGGCGCTTATATTCGAATCTACACTTCATCAGGTCTCATGCGCCGTGTGCTCCTGGTTGGCGCAGGGAAAGCCGGACATACGCTGGTGGATATCTATTGCGGCCTCAATCCGCCGCCATTCGTAGTGGTCGGTTTCATTGACGATGACCCGCGCAAGCGCGGCAAGGTCTACCGCGGATTTCCCGTCATCGGGCCCAGCGAAAAAATGCTTGATATTGTCGAATACTACCGCGTGTCTGATATCGTGGTAGCCATTAATGGGGAGATCAAAGGCAGCACATTCCAGACGATCCTGGATGCCCAGGAACGCGGCCTGGAAGTGACGCGTATGCCCATCCTCTACGAGGAACTGACTGGCCGCGTTCCCGTTCATCACCTCGAGTCGGACTGGGTCATCCGTTCCTTCGTGGATCAGATACGGATCAGCGGCCTGTATGAACTGTTCAAGCGCCTGATGGATATTTTGGGGGGGCTTGCAGGTTCCCTGGCATTTGTAATCATCCTGCCGTTCATTGCACTGGCGACCATGATCGATAGCGGTATGCCCATCTTCTATGCCCAGCCTCGCCTCGGCAAAGGAGGGCAGGTATTCAAGATCTATAAATTCCGCACCATGAAACAGGATGCTGAGGCGGATGGCGAAGCCAGACTGGCCGCCGAGAACGATCCGCGTGTGACCCGCGTCGGCAATTTCCTGCGCAAGACGCGGCTGGATGAGTTCCCGCAATTCGTGAGCGTGTTGCGCGGTGAGATGAGCCTCGTTGGTCCGCGCGCTGAGCGGCCCGAATTGGTAGCCGCCTATCAGAAGCAAATTCCGTTTTATCGGGCGCGTCTGCTGGTCAAGCCCGGTCTGACTGGCTGGGCACAGATCAATTATGGGTATTTTGCCAGTATCACTGAGATGGCCGTCAAACTGGAGTATGACCTTTATTACATCAAGCATCGCACGCTCGGCATGGATTTTTCCATTGTTTTGCGCACCATTGGCACGATGCTCAGAAGGAGCGGTAGATAAATGAAGTATCTTGTTACGGGTGGCGCTGGATTTATTGGTTCGCATATTGTTCGTACCTTGCTCGAACAGGGGGCACAGGTCCGCGTGCTGGACAATTTTTCAAGTGGAAAACGTGAGAACCTTGCCGGGCTCAATGGCGCTCTCGAAATCATCGAAGGGGATCTGCGCGACGCCTCGCGCGTCGCCGAGGCTGTGCGCGGCGTCGATGTCATTTTCCACGAAGCAGCATTTATCTCAGTGCCTGAATCCATGGAAAAGCCCCAGGACTGCTTTGACGTGAATATCACTGGCACATCCAATTTATTTGAAGCAGCGCGCAAAGCTGGCGTCCGGCGTGCCGTGGTGGCTTCCAGTGCCGCGGTGTATGGTGATTCAGAAGCGTGGCCTCTAAATGAAGATACGCCGCTTCGTCCGCTTTCGCCTTATGCTGTCTCCAAGCGCGTCGACGAAATGTATGCCGAGCTATTCACGCGTTCCTTTGGACTGGAAGTTGCGGCGCTGCGCTATTTCAATGTCTACGGTCCGCGGCAGAGACCGGACTCACAGTACGCCGCAGCCGTGCCGATCTTTGTCCGTCGCCTGTTGGATAACAAGCCGGTGACCATCTTCGGCGACGGAGGCCAGTCGCGTGACCTCATCAATGTGCACGATGTGGTCCAGGCGAATCTGACAGCGGCTGAACACCCGGATGCCCCGGGCAAAGTTTTCAATGTTTGTACAGGCGTCGAGACCCGTCTGCTCGACCTGCTCGAAATCCTCTTTGATCTGTTCCCCAATGCTCCTCAACCTGTCTTCACCGAGCCGCGCGCTGGCGATATCTACCGTTCCATAGGAAATCCCAAGAAAGCCGCGGATGTGATGGGCTACCGCGCCAGGGTCTCACTCGCGGATGGTCTGGCAGAGACCGTTGAGTGGATGCGCGCTGCCTCATGAAATCCCGCCTCCACATCCGTAATCGTTTTGTCCTCCTGGGCGATATTACGCTCGTGATCACGTCCGTGCTGGGTAGTTTTGCCTTGCGCCTCGACGTGACGCAACTGCCGTTCTATTTCCCCGCTGCACTCACCATGTGTGTAGTGGCATTGCTCGTGAAGATCCCGACCTATTATTATTTTGGCTTGTATCGCCGTTTATGGGTGTATGCCAGCACGAACGAACTGCGCCTCATCACTGTTGCCGTATCCACTGCATCCGTATTGACCTCCGGGCTGATGTTGGCGCTGATAGGGCTGGGACTGCTCATCCCCGGCATGCCTCGTTCTGCCCTCGGTATTGACTGGCTGCTCTCCCTGGTCCTGATCGGAGGCTCACGCTTCGCGTTGCGCATCCTGGCTGAACAGACAGCCACGCCGCGTGATGGAAAAAGCCGCCGTGCGCTGATTATCGGCGCCGGGGACGCCGGAGCGCTCGTGGTGCGTGAGTTGCAGAAGTCAGACCAGATCAATCTGCTGCCGGTCGGTTTCCTTGACGATGACCCCGCTAAGCAGAGACAGCATATCTATGGTGTGCAGGTCATCGGCAAAATCGCGGACCTCCCGGATGTGCTCGATAACCAGCAAGTCGATGAAGTGATCATTGCCATTCCATCCGCGCCAGGGCGAATTGTGCGCATGGTCAATGATGTCTGTCGCCTAAAGGGAATCCAGTCCCGGACGATGCCGGGCATCTTCGAATTGCTGGGCGGCAAGGTCAGTGTCAATCGTTTGCGTGAAGTGGATATCACCGACCTCCTGCGCCGCGATCCAATCAAGATCGATGACCGCCTCGTGGGTTCAACATTTTCTGGCAAACGGGTGCTTATTACCGGTGCAGGCGGCTCGATTGGCCGGGAAATTGCACGTCAGGTAGCGCGCTGGAGTCCGGCGGAACTTGTATTGCTTGGTCACGGCGAGAATAGCATCTTTGAAGCTTTGCTTGAACTGAGCGAGAATTTCCCAGCTTTGCCGATTCATCCTGTCATTGCAGATGTACGCGATCCAAATCGTATTCAGGAGATGTTCCAGCAGCACCGGCCTGAAGTCGTGTTCCATGCGGCGGCGCACAAGCATGTCCCTTTGATGGAGGCCAATGTCGAAGAGGCGGTCACGAACAATGTGCTCGGGACGCGCAATGTTGTCGAAGCGGCGAACAGACACGAGGTGGAAAGACTCGTTCTTATTTCAACAGATAAAGCCATTCGCCCGGTCAGCGTGATGGGCGCGACGAAACGTCTGGCGGAGATGGTCGTCCTCGATGCTGCACATCGCAATGGGCGTGCCTATACCGTGGTCCGCTTTGGGAACGTGCTGGGAAGCCGCGGTTCGGTTGTTCCTCTCTTCAAGAATCAAATCGCACGCGGCGGACCGGTGACTGTGACACATCCCGATATGCGCCGGTATTTTATGACCATCCCGGAGGCTGTGCATCTTGTTTTGCAGGCCGCGTCGATGGGACAGGGCGGTGAAGTCTTTTTGCTCAATATGGGGCAGCAGGTACGCATTCTTGATCTGGCTGAGGACCTGATCCGGCTCTCCGGCCTTGAGCCGGGCCGCGATATTGAGATCACCTTTACGGGGATTCGCCCCGGCGAAAAACTGAGCGAAGATCTTTGGGAAGAAGGGATGCGCTTCCAGCCGACGGCGCACTCGGAGATTTACCGCGCGGCAGAAGAGGAACAGGTGGACAGCGTCCAACTCGCGCAGGCGATTCAGCAGCTTGCCATCCTCTCGAATCAAGCCGAGACCGAGAGCCTGATCCGTGTCCTGGATGATTCCATCCCCTCGGCCTCTGTCCGCTCAAGCCCACCGCCGGATATGACCTCTATCGTCTGAAGTTGAAGGCTGCAAGTTGAAACCTTCCAACTTCAACCTGAACCTTGCAAACTGCAACCAACATGCCCATTGTTTCCCTTGCCAAGTGGAATCAATTCATCCAGAATCATCCCAACGTCCATCTTTTGCAAACTGGCGAGTGGGGCGAATTAAAGTCTGCGTTTGGCTGGGATGCGGTGCGTATCACCAACGGCGAAGTAGGCGCGCAGATCCTGTTTCGCAGACTGCCACTGGGATTTACGATTGCCTATATCCCCAAAGGTCCCGTATGCAGTGGTCTATCGTCAGTGGTCAGTGAACCGTTTTGGAATGAAATAGATTCCATTTGCAAGCAGTATCATGCCGTCTTTTTGAAGGTTGAGCCTGATATGTGGGGAGACGCGCCACTCACTACTCGTCGCCCGTCACTCATCACTTCAAAACATAACATCCAACCTCCTCGCACGGTTATTATTAATATACAGGATAGCGAGGAACAAATCCTGGCGCACATGAAACAGAAGACGCGCTACAACATCCGCCTGGCTGAGAAAAAAGGTGTGACCGTGCGCGCCTGGGATGATGTTGCCGCCTTCCATAAAATGATGCGGATCACAGGCGAACGTGATCGGTTTGGCGTCCATTCTTTAGAGTATTACCAACGGGCATATAATCTGCTCCATCCAAAAGATATGTGTGAAATTTTGCTGGCTGAATACGAAGGGAAACCTCTGGCCGCTTTGTTCGTCGCTCGAAGTGGAGACCAGGCTTATTATCTCTACGGGGCGTCAACAGATGAAGAGCGCAACCGAATGCCAACCTACCTTCTTCAATGGGAAGCCATGAAATGGGCCAGGGCGCGCGGTTGCGGGGCATATGATCTCTGGGGCGTTCCAGATGAAGACGAAGCAACTCTGGAAGCTAACTTTGACAAGCGACAGGATGGCTTATGGGGTGTTTATCGTTTTAAGCGCGGTTTCGGCGGTGAATTGAAGCGGGCTGCGCAGGCACTCGACAGAGTCTATAATCCTTTGTTATACAAACTTTATCTTTGGCGCATGGCAGGACGGGAGACTCCGTAATGAAGGAATTTACCGGCACCGGCTCAGAGTGGAATGAAATTATTTCGCAGCTGCCGAACCCGCATTTGCTTCAGACGTGGGAATGGTCCCAGGTCAAGGCGAAGTATGGGTGGGAGCCACTGGCTTTCGTATGGGAGTCTGAATACGCCGGGCACGAACCGGTCGCGGCCGCAATGATCTTGAAGAAGAAGGTGCTCAACAGCGGGTTTGCTGCTCGCTTGAGCATTCTCTACAGTCCTAAAGGTCCGCTTATAGATTGGAACGACGAGCCCCTCAGAAAGCGCGTGCTGGATGATCTGCAATCCTTTGCCAAGAAACAGGGAGCGATCTTCCTGAAACTTGACCCGGATGCTCTCCTTGGTACAGGAATTCCTAATAGTGAGAATGATGTACTAGATAACAATGGGACGACCATTACGTCAGATCTGACGGCTCGAGGCTGGCTCTGCTCGTCCGATCAGATCCAGTTCAAAAACACAGTTGAGATTGACTTGAAACCGCCTCTGAATGATCTTCTGGGACGTATGAAGCAGAAAACGCGCTACAACATTCGTCTGGCTGAGAAAAAAGGCGTGACCGTCCGCACCGGGGCTTTGGATGATCTGCCTATGCTTTACAAGATGTATGCCGAGACAGCTGTCCGTGATGGGTTTGTGGTCCGCGATGAAGCGTATTACAGGACCGTCTGGGAAACTTTCATGTCACAGAATGGACGCAGGCCTTTCACTCCATTCGCTGAACCGATCATCGCTGAAGTAAATGGCGAAGCAGTCGCGGCGGTCTTTGTATTCTATTTTGGGAAGCGCGCCTACTACATTTATGGCATGTCGCGCGATGCGCACCGTGAGAAGATGCCCACGTATCTGTTACAGTGGGAGGCGATGAAGCGCGCCAAACAGTACGGCCGAAAGGTCTATGACCTGTGGGGCGCCCCGGATGAATTCGTTGAAAGCGACAGCATGTGGGGGGTGTATCGCTTCAAGGAAGGCCTGGGCGGACAGGTTGTCCGCACGCTTGGCGCATGGGATTACGCGCCGAATTCCCTCTGGTACCGGATGTACTCTGAAATTATTCCGCGCGTTCTGGATATTATGCGCTGGCGCCGCAAAGAAAAGACAAAGCAACAAGTAGGAGCATAGACATGAATCAAACCCCTCGTCTTCATTTTGCTCATCTTCCAACGCCTGTTGAGGAGCTTCCGAACCTGAGCAGGGAACTTGGCGGGCCGCGCATCCTTGTCAAGCGCGACGACCAGACCGGGCTGGCTTTCGGCGGCAACAAAACCCGTAAACTGGAATTCCTTGTTGCGGAGGCACAGGAGCAGGGCGCACGGATGTTGATCTCAGCAGGTGCAGTCCAGTCAAATCACTGCCGTCAGACTGCAGCCGCGGCAGCGCGCTATGGACTCGAGTGCACTCTCGTGCTGACCGGTGAGATGCCCGGCCAGCCTTCTGCAAATATTCTGCTCGACCAGCTCTTCGGTGCGAAGATTGTCCATGTGGCAGACCGCAAGGACCGCGACTGGATTTTACAGAAGACGTTTGATGAGGCAACTGAAATAGGGAAGAAACCGTATCTTGTGCCCTACGGCGGCTCAAGTCCCACTGGCGCTTTAGGCTACGCCTTTGCCATGGAAGAATTCCTCAACCAGGGTATTCACGCGGACTGGATGGTGTTCGGCACATCCTCCGGTGGAACGCACGCAGGACTTGTGTTAGGTCAACGGGTATTTGGGTACAAGGGAAAGGTGCTTGGCATCAGCATTGACGAGTCCGTGGAGTGGCTGCAGGAGCATGTGTCCGCGCTGGCTTCGTCGGCGAGCGAAAAGCTGGGGGAGCGGATTGAGGTCGCTCCTGCTGAGGTGTTGGCAAATGCCGATTATTGCCGCGCAGGCTACGGCGTCCTGACCAATGCGGAATGCGAAGCAGTCAATTTGTTCGCAAGGAGGGAGGGCCTGCTGCTCGATCCGGTCTACACGGGACGCGCCGCGGCTGGCATGATCGATTTGATCCGCAAGGGGTTTTTCAAGAAGGGTGAAACGGTGCTGTTCTGGCACACGGGCGGACAGCCTGCGCTGTTTGCAGAAAAATACGCCTCTGTCATTGCGCCGCCAGCTTTCGGCGGGGTTGCGACGAAGCAATGACAGAAGGTTATTCCATGCAAGTGCGTGTGAGGGAAGTTCCAAGGTCACCTTCACAATCATTCAGGTGATGCTCGTCGATCAAAAGGTCATCGTAAAGCTTAGACAGCGTCACTGCACCCCAGCCATTCTCGCGCATCCATGGATAGGCCTCACGGCTGGTTTCATAATCCTCGGTGCGAATGTGCATCAGGACAATATCTCCGTTCTTAGAGCGCTGTGCGGCGCGCAGTCCGTCAGCGAGCGCGCCGCCCCAGCCTGTGGACCACATTGTGCTGACCAGGCCCTCGGCGCGGCACAGGGCATCGAAGCCGGGGGATAACGAACCAAACGTTGGCCGCGCAAAGCGCACCAGCGGTTGAAACCCAAGGGCATTTGACAGAGCATCCAGCCAGCGTGCGTAATCGTCCATGACAAACTGCGTGGACAGGCCGCCAAAATTCTTGTGATCCCACGAGTGATAGCCGATCTCGTGCCCCTTGTCGTGGAAGCGATTCCAGATGCCGCGATCCTGACGGTTGAGATTCTCAATTGCCACCCCAACAGGGAACAGCGTGATCTTGAATTCGGGGAATGCATCAAGCAGAATTTCCAGGTCCTGCAGACGTTTGAGTAGATAACAGTCGTCGTACGTGAGCGCCACGTATCGCTGACGTGTGCTTCCATGATAGATCAACGGCGCAGGCTTGGGCGTGGATGCCTGTGCAAATTCTAGCCGTGGCAACGACGCGGCCAGCAGGGCGGCGCTGCCCAGTTTTAGAAAATCACGGCGGGACAGGTTCTTCATTGCTTATTTGATGATTTCCACGCTCGTGCCGACCTCGAGCCTGCCAGCGTTTAGCGGGATGACATTCTGCCCAAACATGGCTCCGCCAACCCGCTTGCGGAACGTGTTGAGGGTTTTCAGCGGTTCCTTGCTCTGCTCAAGGGTTTCCTTGTCGATCGTTGTGACCACGCAGCGCGCACACGGCTTGACAATGGCCATCTCGATGCCGCCGATCCGAATTCGCTTCCACTTATCCTCGGCGAACGGCTCACAGCCTTTGACCACGATATTCGGGCGGAAGCGATTCATCGGAACGGGCGACTCCAGCCGCGAGTTCAAGTCCTGGAGCGATTCTTCTGAGATGAGCAAAATGGGATAACCATCCGCAAACCCTGTGTGATCATCCTCCCTGATGCGGTAGTCGGCGTTAAGCCTTCGCTTGAACCCATCGGCAAAATGGACCAGCCGTACGGCCGTGCCCAGCCAATCCGACAGCCAACTGGCCGCTTCGTCACCCTGGTCGATGGCCTGGACGCCTTTGCTCTTCCAAATGTGCACCTGCCAGGGTATGCCAGTTGTCTGAATTGAAACGATGATGGAATCACAGTCCGGCGCGGAAAGTTCAACCGTGCCATCCCGCAGAGTTGGCGCGATCAACGCCAGCCGTGGATATTCGCGTTGTGTGAGGAACTCCCCCTCAGGCGTCACCACCATCATGCGGCGGTCATTGGCGAGTCCCATCCGCTCGACGTGAGACTCCTTCACATCAAACCCGCGGCAGGCCTTGATCGGATAATAGGTGAGATTGGAAAGACTGATCATAAATTCCTGTAGATCATACTTGAGATGGATTTCATCGCTTCTCTTGCGCCGGGCTCATCGGGATAGCCCTGGGTCATGATCGCCAGCACGTAAGGCTTTCGGTTTGGGGGAAAAACGATTCCCGCGTCGTGGAACAGATCGTCGTTCCAGCCGCTTTTGCTAGCGACCGGCACATTTCCCGGCACGCCGGGGCCAACACCATCCTTGAATTCCTGTGCGAGCATGATCCGGATCATTTCCTCCGAGGCCTGCTTCGATACAACTCGTCCCTGTGCGATGGCAAGATGCAGTTGCATGAGTCCACGCGCCGTCGCGGTATTGTTCAACCCCTGGCGAAACGCAGCATTATTTTCGGGTCCGCGCAGGACAAGCAGGCCTTCTACCCCCAGTTCATCGAGAAAGGCGCGCACGTTGGCCGCACGTACAAGCTGGATCAAAATATTCGTGGCAAGGTTGCTGCTCCGCACGATCATCAGGCGGGTCAATTCTCGCAGGCTCTCCGTCTTCCAAACTCTTTCATACAAAGTCTGTTCGGAATCATCTTTCGCAAAGGTCGAGAATGCGCTTTCATCAGCGATGCTGGAGAATGAATTGACGACCGGGATTTGTTCGTCGAGCGAAAACTTTCCCTGTGCTGCCTGCCGAAACACCTCTGCCATCACCGCCACTTTCATGGTGCTGGCGGCATGGAAAGCCTGATCCGCTTGAAAAAAGTACTCTGCACCAGATTCCAGGTCATGGAACGCAACGGCGATGGTCTTCCCATTCTGGGCCGCAATGAAATCTTCGAGTTCGCGCATGGGCGCTATTTTAACGCGTTAAACGATTATCCGCGCCAAACTGCGGCTTTCCTGTAATTCCAAGCCCCTTCCCCGAAAATGCTTGTTTGTGCCTTTTCCCCCTCAGCTCGCTCTAATCCTCATACTTGAATGAAAGCTTGACCTTGGTGCGGAACAACGCCACTTTGCCCTCCTCAACGGTCATATCCATTTGGATGATCTCAGCCACGCGCAAATCACGCAGCGTTTTGGATGCCAGCTCCACTGCCGCAATTGCGGCCTTTTCCCATGATTCCGTGCTTGTGCCAACCAGCTCGATTACCTTATAAACACTCTCAGCCATGGCTCTCTCCTTTCTGTGTTGACCGATAAACCACTATACAATATTTCGAGTTATAAAACAACGGGTCAGCGTTTGAGGCGCACATCCACAGCCACCGCGCCTTTTGCGAGCACACTCAGCGGGTTGATCTCAATCTCTTCGATCTCGGGATGATCGTTCACCAGTTGCGATAGTTGGATGAGCACATCGATGACCGACTCCTCGTCCACAGCGGGGAGGCTGCGAAAGCCTCTCAGCTTTCTGCCGGCCCAGGTCTTTCGCATCATTTCTTGGGCCTCGAGCCTGCTCAGTGGTGCCAGAGCAAATGCGACATCTTTGAGGCCTTCGACTTCTACGCCGCCTGAGCCAAACATTATCAAGTGTCCGAACTGCGGATCGCGGACAGCGCCGACGATCACTTCCTGTCCCTGGGGAATCTGCCGCTGAATATGTACTCCCTCAATCTGTGCGGATGGCACAGCCTCACAAACCCGTTTCAACATTTGCGCATAGGCACTACGAGCGGCGTCTTCATCTAAAAGATTCAACGCTACGCCGCCTACATCGCTCTTGTGGGAAATATCGGGCGAAGCAATCTTCATCACGACCGGGAAACCAAGTTCATGTGCAATTGCTACAGCTTCGTTTTCGTCGCGGGCCAGTTTGATCGGTGCCGTTGGGATGCCGTAGGTTGCGAGGAGTTCCTCTCGAGAAAGATCGACTGCAGAGAGCCGGCCACTTACCACGTTGTCTGTCGTCTGTCGTCCGTGGTCCAGAAATTCCGCGCGTTTTGCTAAAGCAGATAATGCTGATGCCGCACGCTCTGGAAACGGATAGGCCGGGACCTTTGCAGCACGGAACTCTTTGCTCGCATTCTCCACCAATACCGAACCCAGCAAGGCAATTACAACTGGTTTATCGGAATTGCTAATTACTTCAATTACCTTCTCTGCCACTTCCTCTGCTTTGAACATCGGCGGCGGAGGCAGGATGACCATGACGCCGTCTACGTTTTCGTCTTCAAGCAATAACTTCAAACATACCGCGTACTGATGTGGCGATGCAGAGGCGAGCATATCCACCGGGTTTTGCACGGACGCAGCAGGGGGCAGGTCTGCGGCCAATGTTTGCAGCGTGGAGTCTGCTAATTTTGCGAGTGCCAGGCCATTCGTCTCGAGCGAATCGGCGGCGATGACTCCCGGACCACCAGCGTTGGTCAGGATCGCGATCCGCTTGCCGCGCGGCAAGAGACAATTCTCCAGCGCCCGCACCCAGTCAAACATCTGCTCGGCAGAGTCTGCGCGGAGGATGCCGGATTTCTCGAAGGCTGCGGCGAACGCTATGTCAGATGCGGCCAATGCCCCCGTATGAGACGCGGCCGCTTTTTGCCCGGATTCGAAGCGACCCACTTTGAGCGCAATCACCGGCTTCTGCCGCGTTACCTCACTTGCCACCTGCACAAAGCGCCGGCCGTCCGAAACGCCTTCCATATACAGCACAATGACATGGGTATGCTCATCCGCCGCGAGCATGGGAAGCATGTCCGTCTCGTTCACATCGGCCTGGTTCCCGAGGCTGACAAGCTGCGAAAATCCGAAACCCTGGCCGCGCGCCCAGTCAATGATGGCCGCACAGAACGCGCCCGAATGAGAAATGAAGCCAATCCCGCCCTGCGCCGGCATGGGTGGTTGTAGGAAGGTTGTGTCGAGAGGGAGGTGAGTATCGAGCGTGCCGATGCAGTTCGGCCCCAGCAGCCGCAGGCCCTGCGCCTGCGCTATCCGGACGCATTCTTTTTCCAGCGCCGCGCCCTGTGGACCTGCCTCACGAAACCCCGATGAAACAATGATCGCCGCGCGGATGCCGCGTTCGCCACAGGCTTTGATGTTTTCCGGCGTTGCTTGCGGCGGGACGATAAGAATCGCAAGGTCAACCGGATCGGGAACATCCGCCAGATTCGTGTACAGCGGACGCTCAAAGAGTTGTCCCTGCTTCTGGCTGACGAAATGGATCGCGCCTGTATAGCCGCTCTGAACGAGATTGCGGGCCACGCCATAGCCCAGTTTTTCAGGCGATGTAGATGCGCCGATGACGACCACGCCGCGCGGTTTGAAAAATGGGATGAGGGAGGAGTCCATGCCGCGATTAAACCACAAATAAATAATGTAGGGGCGACATGGCGACGCCCCTACACTGTTCTTCACTGTTTGGCCACTGCAACTACAATCCCAGTTTCTTGCGGATGTCCTCCACCGCAAGCTTCGCTTCCGCCAGCCCAACATCCTGTGCTTCGCGGTAGTACTTAATGGCCTCAATCATGTTCCCGGATCTCAAGGCTGCAACGACGCGCGGATCATAGCTTGCGGTGTCTTCCACAAAGCTGATGCCAAGATGCCTGTAAAGTTGATCGACCTGAGCTTCCAGTCTATTGATACGACTCCGGAGTAGATATATTTCCTGCTGCTCAACCGTTGACATACGATGCCTCCATGGAAAGATTTTTGTAGATTATAGTCGCAGGTGTTCTTGCATCCATCGTGCGAAGGTACTGGCGAAAAGGCCTCCCGGCCAATGTTCAGTCTTCAATGATACAATCCCCGAATCTTGCCTTGATTTGGAACCTAAAAGAAAACTCATGACAAACCAAACTACAACAGGATTGCGGTCATTTTTCATCATCTGGGTTGGACAGCTTGTCTCTCTGATCGGTTCGCAATTGACCGGCTTTGCTCTCGGCGTATGGATCTATGACCAGACGCATTCCGTGCTGTGGATCGCGCTTTCCCAAATTGCACTGTTTGCACCGCACGTGATCCTCTCGCCGCTGGCTGGAGTTCTCGCAGACCGCTGGAATCGCCGCACGGCCATGATCGTCAGTGATTTTGGCGCGGGGCTGGCGGTGCTGGCTGCCGCAATCCTGTACCTGACCAATCATCTGCAACCATGGATGGTGCTCCCGATCAATTTTTTGATGTCCACGTTCGCGGCGTTGATGTGGCCGGCTTTCACTGCTTCGGTGACATTGCTGGTCCCCAAGGAACAATACGGCCGCGCCAATGGATTTGTGCAATTGGGAGAAGCGCTTCCGCAGATTGCAGGTCCGGCCCTAGCAGGTGCTTTATATGTGGGCATTCATCTGGGGAATATGGCGCTGATCGATTTTGGGACCTACCTTTTCTCGGTCATATTGCTGCTTGCCTTCGTGCGGATCCCACGCCCGGCGCAGACGGAAGCCGGCAAGCAAGGCAAAGGCAACATCTGGCAGGAGATGCGTTTTGGCTGGGATTACATCGTCCAGCGAAAGGGATTATTCTCGCTGCTGATGTTTTTCCTGGCGCTGAATTTTGTAACCGGCGTGATGAACCCTTTATTCACTCCCCTCATCCTCGACAACTGGAAGGCCAACGTCCTTGGCTATGTGACCACGTTCATGGGCGTTGGAATGCTGGCAGGGACACTTGTCATGAGCACTTGGGGCGGGGGAAAGCGCAAAGTCTACACTTTACTGGGATCGGGCGTCGCTGCTTCCGTATTCCTGAGCCTGGTTGGACTTCGCATTTCGATCCCCCTTATCGCCATTTCCGGATTCAGCTTCATGTTCTTTGTCCCTCTGCTGGATGGATCGAGTCAGGCGATCTGGCAGGCGAAGGTCCATGCGGATGTGCAGGGACGTGTCTTCGCGATCCGGCGCATGATCGCGTGGTCGAGTCAGGTGATCGCACCTTTACTCGCCGCGCCTCTGGCAGATTACGTCTTCAAGCCTGGCATGGCGGAGGGCGGCTGGCTGGCAGCAATTCTTGGCCCGATTGTAGGTGTGGGATCAAATCATGGTATTGGGATTTTGATCAGCACTCTGGGCTTGATTTCTATTCTTGTCTGTGTCGCGGCTTTTCTCAGCCCAGAGATTCGGAATGTGGAAATCGACTTGCCGGATCAGAATGCGACGATCGAGGCACCCAAAGGTCTTGATGATCAGCCGGCGGATTAGTGCAATCTTGCGAAGGTTTAAATCCTTCGGCTACGCAGAATATGCATTTGCACAGGTGACGTGACTTTAGTTACAGTCATCCTGCATCTACGAGATACAATTATCCTATGCGTATCCTTGCAATCATCTCTGGCGAGTATGGCATCCGGCATGTAGACAATGTACGCGCCCATGCTCCTCAGGGCTGGACCATAGAAACCTGGAAGGCTCCCGCTGTCTTTCCGCTCATCATGGATTATCCTGAAGATTTCCTGCCCGCGAGTTTCCCCGAATGTGACTTGATCCTATCCTTCGCGGAGAACAAATCTGTGGCGGAGTTGATCCCTGAGATCGCCAAAATGAGCGGTGCAAGCGGCGTAGTTGTGGCGGTGGATAGCGAGAACTGGCTGCCGCGCGGACTGGCACGTCAACTGATCGGCTGGCTGGAGCGGATGAATGTGGCCTGCGCAACCCCCAAGCCATTATGTTCGCTCACGGAAAAGGATTACAAAATCACTCGCCGCGAGCGCGAGAGCTACGACAGCCCGGTCATCAGCGAATTTGCGCGCTACTTCGGTCAGCCGGATATTCAGCTCACTTTGAATGAAGAAACCCGAACGATTACCTCCGCCAAAGTCCGCCGGGACGCGGTCTGTGGCTGTGCACGGCATGTCGCTGAGAAACTAGTCGGTCTCTCTGCCGATGAGGCCGAGGAAAAAGCGGGGCTATTCCACCATCATTTCCCTTGCCTGGCCAGCATGGTCAAATTGAACGATTACAACCACGACACCCTCATGCACGAGTCGGGCCATCTCTTGCAGGACAATCTGGCAGAGCAGTTGAAACCGTTCAAGCAGACGCGGTATATCGCCCCGGGCGGCCTCATCGATAATGGAACTCAACAGTGAATGGTTTGCCCCGACACCCCCACCTGCTCTTCCTCGCCTTTTAGACAACATCACAAATCACCCTAAATCCAATAAACTCCTCAGCATCTGAGAGCAGGGCTCGAAGCCGCGTCGCACTGCGACAGTTCTCCGGCGGTTCATGCCATGAGCCACCGCGTACAACGCGATAGGCACTGTCTTTATTTTGATAGGCGCTCCCGTCCCTGGGAGCGGACGAGTACTCATCCACCCAGTTATCTGCACACCATTCCCAGACATTGCCGTGCATATCGTAAAGCCCAAAGGCGTTCGGCGGATACTTCCCAGCCTCGTTCGTGGCGTGGAAATAAACTCCTGGCGGTTCATGCTTGAAGATGTGTTCACCGTTAAAGTTAGCCAGGCCGGTTGTCAAGGTTCCACCGAAGCTGAAGGGCGTACTTGTTCCTGCACGGCAGGCATATTCCCATTGCGCTTCACTGGGCAAGTGATAATTTCGTCCCGCCTTTTTTGAGAGTCGCTGACAAAACTTCTGCGCGTCCTCCCAGGAAACGCGTTCAACGGGCAATTTGCCGCCTTTGAATCTGCATGGAGGCAGTTTGCCCATGATGGCCTTCCATTGTCCCTGTGTCACAGGCACTCTTCCCATCAGGAATGATTTGACTGTGACAAGATGCCGAGGCTGTTCATCGTCATTACCTTGCAGTGGAATTGATCCCATCTGGAAGATGCCGGGCGGGATGATGAGCATGTCAAGTCTGACGCCGTTGCTGAGATCCTCGGTGAATTGCTCAGCCGTGTGACGGGTCCGTGCAATGATCTCACCCCTCTCGTTGACGGTCGGCGTTTCGAACTCAATTGCTTGCATTGATTCTCTTGTGATTACCATTTATCCCAGTGCACCATTTCCTCCAGCGTCCTCCGTCCGCCTTGCTTCGGAGGAGCGGAGAGCTTCTCCTCGTCCGCGGGATAGCCGAAGGATAGTGCGATGCGCAAATGCCATTCGGGAGGGAATCCCAAAATGGCGCGCGTCCGCTCAAAGTCATAGAGGGATGCGGGACAGGAGCCGACACCCAGTTCCCAGGCGGCGAGCTGCATAAACGCCGCGGCCTGTCCGGCATCGAACATCGTCTGGAATTTCGCGGCAGGGTCAGGAGTCAGGATGGCAACCGCGAGCGCGGCCCCGGCGAGATGTCCCGCCCATTGGCCGCACTGTGATAGCTCCTGGAGAATCTGCTTGTCGCGGATGGCGATGAATTGCCAGCCCTGTTCGTTTTTGGATGACTGCGAACGCCGTCCCGCGTTGAGGATCGCGTGGATCACATCATCGGGCAGGGGCGTTTCCTGAAATTTTCGCACTGCGCGTTTTAGTCTTATCGCATCAGAGACGTTCATGGTTTCCTCGTTCAGTGATCGAAGTTGCTGTTGTATAATGAATTGTACAATGGCCGACCAACAGAAGTTGACGCAATTGATGGGCGAATTGAGACAAGCTGTTGCCAGGGGCGACCTGGAGCAGGATGTTTTGCAGCTCGCCAAACGGGGGATCGAGGTCGGTGGTAATGTAACTGGTAGTGTGCTTATTGACGGGGATAATAACATAGTCCTGGTAGGACAGAACCAGGCTGTCCCTGCAACGGTCTTCGCAGTGGATGAGCGGGCGCTCCTGGCCCAATCCATTGCAGAATTCCGCGATGAGCAAGTCTGGCAGCGACAGGCTGTTTCTGATTCACCCTATCCCGGCTTGTTCGCGTATTCTCTTCAGGATGCCCTTCACTTTTTCGGGCGGGAACAGGCCGTTGCTGATCTCATGCTGGAGCTAAAACAGAAACGTGTCATCTGGCTGCATGGGCGCTCAGGCACAGGGAAGTCATCTTTCATCCAGGCTGGTCTGTTGCCGGCCCTTTTGGACAACGGCGCTTTTCCAGTACTGCTCCGTCCGTTCGATGAATTCCCTACCACTACATTGGAGAAGGAACTATTCAGGCGGCATTGGTCCACTGAACTGGACCTGGCAAAGGAATCCCTGCTTCAATTTCTTGGTGAGGTGAATGAGTATTTACATGGACAGGAAATCTACGTTTTCTTCGACCAGTTCGAGGAGTTTTTTATTCATTTATCAGAACAGCTTCAGAAGGATTTTGCGCGTCAGCTGGCGGATTGTGCTGCGGACGCCCGGCTGCCTGTGCATTTTGTCTTCTCTCTACGAAGCGATTATTTCGGCGAGACCGTCATTTTGCGTGAACGCCTCCAGCCTGCGATCCACCGGGAATATGTCCTCCATCGACTCAGTCCGGAACAAGCCAGGGATGTCATTGTTCAGCCATTACTCCAATGCGGAATCTCCTATGCAGACGGCCTGGTTGACGCGATCCTTGATCACCTGGAAGGTGCCAAAATCGAGTCGCCGCAACTGCAGTTGGTTTGTGAGAGATTGTTCCGCACCCTGCCAGAGGGCAGCAAGCAGATCACATTTCAACAATACAAAGATTTGGATTACGCAAAAGGCATCCTCAATGCTTACCTGAAGCAGGCGCTGAATGACCAGCAACTTATTCCTGCGGATCAGCAAAAGGCCGCGGTGTATCTACTGACCACGCTTGTCACTGCCGATGGAAGGCGGGATGCAAAGCGCCCATCCGACTGGTATGAGGATCAGCGCATCCACCCCTGGACCCTGAACTGGTACGCGGACCGAGGAAAATTGCCGTTTGCTGACAGAGCACTTGGCATGGAATCCATCCGCCACATTGCCTTTGCAGATTACATTTTGAAAATCGGCGACCACGTGACTTTTCAAAGGGATGAATTGGAACAACTCATAAAGACCTGGGAGGGACCGATCCTGGATGAGTATATACGTCATTTGCAGAACACGTTTGTTGACCAGGTTATCCTGTCCCTGCGCGGGGCGCGTCTGATCCATGAGATTCAATCAGTAGACGGACAGTTGGCTTACGAGTTGATCCATGATTATTTGATTAGTGAAATTCAGGGCTGGCTGGATGAAGATGAACAAAAGGCACGCGAACTGCGAAGCATGTTGGATCAGAGACAATTCCAATTCAAACAGCATGGACTGTTGCTGGATTCAAAGGAACTGGACATTATCTCCGCGGAACTCGAAAACCCAAAGTTCACGACAACCGAAGCGGATCAGCGTTTAATCCTGTTCTCCGCGGCAGTGTATGGCGACGCAAAGCGCTGGCTGGCATTCTGCGGCCCTAAAGCTCTGGATTGGCTGCGTGAGGCCTATCAGGAAGAGAACTACGCAGAGAGCTTGCGCCAGGGAGCAGTTGCTTCTCTGGGAGAAACCGATGATGAAGAGACTTTCAATCAGTTATACAAGACGATCCAGCAAAAGGAATCTTTATCGAGTCATAATATTTGGGTGGGTCTGTTGGCCCACTATCTGAAGCGATCTCTGAAGGATCACCGCTTATCGGGATCTGTGAACTGGGGAGTCCTTTTTCCGTTGGCAAAATTGCGAATCAAGGATGGGGCAGAGCAGCGCAGACGAATGCGGCTTGTCTCAGTCCTCGTTTTTCTGGTCAGCGACATAATTGTCTTTGGGACTGTTTTGATAAAAAACACTCGTGATCACAAAGGCACTGAACCTCTGAGCTACATATTTCTCTTGATCCTGGGATCGCTGGTAGCATTTATTTTCGGAGAGGTCATGACGTCACTGGGGTTGATCCTGCGTGGGAAGGGATCGATCTGGCGTGTTCCGGTTTTGACAGGTATTGGAAGCATCCTGGGTGTTGGTCTCTTTACGCTTCTGACCGGTCAGTGGCTTATGCTTTGGTTTGCAGGCGGAGTTATTGGTCTTGCTTTGTCATTGTTTCCTGATCGCTGGGGAGGAAAAGGAAAACCGGGTTCTCCTCATCTCATAAGTTACTCAATGATCGCAGCGACGCTCGTCTTTGTGGTTTCCATGGTGATATTAGACCGTCTGGCAGTCACAAATCGAGATCTCTTGTTATTCGCGGGGGCGGCATTTTCTGCCGCCCTCTTTACAGGCACATATATTTATTTGGCTCGAAGGAACCGATCTCTTTAAGCCCCCAGCTGATTCAGGCATGCACTTAGCGCATCTGCATAGCTCTTGCCATTCCCTGTCTTTTCAGACATGCAGGCGAGAAAGGCAGCCAGGTCTACGGGGTCTCCGGGTTCAGGTGACGCCTGTTTCAAGTCAAAAACAATGGGCTTCTTGGTGATGTCGTTGGGCAGCCAGGTTGTGACTGCGCCTTGTCCATCCTCATCAATGCGTAGAATTGCAATGCCCGAATCGATGTCTACATTTTGTGGGTCGCCCAGAAGTCTTTCCCAATCGTCTTTCTCGCCAATATCATGATTTCTGACGCTGGGGTCCTCCTGCTTTGTTGGGTCCTCTGAAATAAACGATATCCTTACCTTCAGGACAGCGTTATTCTGTGGATCCGGGAACACCTGCCGAACTGAAACACCAGCCGGCAGGACCGGGGCCGGTGGCGTTGGCGGTGCCAGATTTATTGCAAACTGAATATTATTAACCGCGGCGGGCGAATTGGCGATTTGCCTTAGCAGGTTCGCGGCGGCTTCGGAAAGAGCATTGTCAGCATTTATGTGGATGGTGTTCGGTGCACCGGGATTGACTGGATCGGACATGGTTTCTTCTCCTTGAATATTCAAAAAGATCATTCCAGTGTTTTGGCGATTGCCTTGAGAGCATTTACGCGGCCATGGCCGTACTGTGGATGATGTGCGCCAGCTGGCGGAGGGTCATTGTCAATGGAGTTTTTCAAGATCTCGCGGATCTCGTGAATGTTGAGAACTTTGGATGGGTTTCTTCGATCACGGGCCGCCTGGAACATCAGAGCGATGACGCCGGCTACGTGAGGCGCGGCGGAACTGGTCCCCGATCGTACCACGCCATCCCCATTCGTTCCGGCCTCAGCAGAGTAGATCCTGACCCCGGGCGCGCTCAATTCCGGCTTTAATTTGTTGTTCTTGTTCCGCGATGGCCCTTCTCCACTGGCGTTATCAATGGAAAAATGATTGTCCTCGTCGTACGCATCATACGAGCCTACAACGATTGGCAGTTCGGCATTTCCAATTGAATTGAGGGTATACTCCTTTTTTCTGTTGGCGGCAAAATGGGATTGATAGTTACTGCCATTACGCTCAATCCAGGCCTCGAAGTGAACCGAATTATTGTTCGCTGGATGTTCCGGGTCAGGCGACAGCTCGATCTTCCAGATGTGACTCAAATTCGAAGGATTTTGATTGCGATTATCAATTAAAAGATTGATGAGATTCTCGTCTTTGCCCATGATTGAATCAGATGTAAGATGCCTGACGAGAACCGACACATGCAATGGTGTGGTCCCGGGAATTGCAAGTGAATCACCAAGATGAAACTCGCCGCGGGAATTTCCGTTCGGGTCGATCAGGCGGGCCACAAGAGACCTGCCTTCGTCATACCAGATCTCCAATTCCTGACGTAAGGCCCAGTCCTTTGGCGCTTCTCTTTCGATGAGCCACAGAATCGCCGCAGACGCGTTGGCCCCGATTTCGCCAGAGGTGTGGATGCCGTCCTCGTGGCTGTTGCCGGCCGCGATCACAATGGCATGGCCCTCTTTCTCCTGGAGCAGCGTGTCGAACATTGTTTCCACAATGGATGTTCCATCATGTGGGCCGCCGTTGCTTCCCTGACTGATGTTGATAACCGCTGGTTTCCCTAATTCGTCTGCCTTATCAAAGATATACTGAACGGCGTTGAAGAGATTCCAGGAACTTCCCAGTGTCATGAGTTCTTCCTCTTCAGCGGTAATCGTCTTTCCCTCTTTATCTCTGGGATTTCCCAAATCAACAAAAATAATGTCAGCGCCGGGGGCTACACCTGAAAATTCGGGAGAATTTCCCGCCGCGATTCCCATAACGTGGGTACCGTGAAGAACTTTGTTTAGATTCTCTTTCGGAGCGTAGCCGAGTATTCCATATGGACCTTGAGATTGATCTTTAGTATTTAGCGCCTCATTGATGCGATCCTGAGCATATTCTTTCCCATAACCAAAGGGTTTTGGATAGCCTGTCCCATTTTGATCCCAGATGAACAAGATGCGAGTTTTCTTGACCTCGTTCCCATTCTCAAATACCCTGGTATAGAAATTTGGATGATTGAAATCGCACCCGTTATCTATGATTCCGATAATCACACCTCTTCCGTCAAGTGGCTCCTGGCCCGGGGCAGCCAGGACTCCCTGGGATAAACTAATTTGATCGGCTTTGATTGCAGGCACGGATTTGTACAAATTGGATGCAATGGGACGGGAAGCCTCCAGCCGAACTGCCCTCTCGGCCAAATCCGGTAACTTATCTGCGAGCACCTGTCCTCCGACAATCGCCCCCTTGTGTACTTTTACCTTCATGATCTTACGCAATTCCCCGATTCTTACCCCTTTTTTCCTTTCAAGCAAAACATCCACCCATACACGGCCTCTTCGATCCACGCGTGCCTGTATTGGATTGATCAGTTTTTTCTTTTCCGCAGGTGATACTGGCGCCTCATCGCTTCCCAGGCGATATAACTCTGCCAGGTGCATATCCTTAGAAATCAGCTTGGAGTAGTTCTCAATGGTGGCTGGGGAAAAGCCTTGCTGTCTGAGCACGTCTTCGACGGGCTGAAGTCTGGACGCATACAACTCTTTGTCAGACTGTTCCCTTGAAAACTGGCCCCGGTCGTCTTTCTGCTCACTCATTCCCGCCTCCTTCTTGTGCGTGGAATCGAAAGCATGGACTGTCTCAGTGGAATCATTATAGCATTTTGAAAATCGAATTTCTACTCTTGATCTCTTTGACGAGAATCTCAGCTGCCTGTGCTCGAAATCGGCCATGCAGGTGGCTGGTATAATCCTATTAATGCAATCCACTGAACATCGTCCCCTTTCCTTCAGAACATTTTTGCTCTCCACACTCATCCTGCTCCTCATTGGTTGGGGCGGTCTGGCTGCACTCCTGATTTATGCCCTCCCCTTTGTGTGGGCACGCTGGGGATTCTTCGTTCTGGGCATCATGGCGCTGACAGGCACGGCCCTGCCCATTGTCTATTTCTTTCACTACCGTTTTCCTGCGGACCCGCCGGCTGATGCAAATGTGATTGTGCGGCAAGCGCTGTGGGTGGGAATTTATGGCGCCACACTGGCGTGGCTCCAACTGGGACGGCTTGTAACGTTATATGTCATTCTCGGCCTGGCAGGTGGGTTGATCGCGGCCGAGTACTTTATCCGTTTGCGTGAGAAGGCACGCTGGAGACCTCCGACCCCTCAAGCCCATGACGACACTCCGTGATATCCCCTCTGTAGAACGGCTCTTGCAGACCCGGCCCGCGGCCGAAATGGTCGCGACGTTCGGGCGGAATCTGACCCTGGATGCGCTGCGGTCCACCCTGGAAGATATTCGAACCCGCGTCAAAGCGGAACAGTTGACGACCCTGCCTTCGATGGACTTGATCCTCGCCGATGCAGAATCCCGCGTCGCCACGTGGACAAAGCCGACTCTGCTTCCGGTCATCAACGCGACGGGAGTGATTCTGCACACGAACCTTGGCCGTGCGCCTCTAAGCGACGCCTCCATCCGGGCCATGGATGCAGTCTCGCGCGGTTACTCTAATCTGGAATATGACCTTGACAAAGGGACGCGCGGTTCGCGCCTGAGTCATGCAGAATCCATTTTGAAGAAATTGACCGGTGCAGAAGCGGCGGTTATTGTCAACAACAATGCTTCGGCAGTGATGCTTTTATTAGCGGCTTTGGCAAACAAGAAGAAGGTGGTCATCTCGCGTACGCAGTTGGTCGAGATCGGCGGCGGTTTTCGGGTGCCGGATGTGATGAAACAATCGGGTGCGAAACTTGTGGAGGTGGGTACTACCAACCGCGTCCATTTGAGTGATTACGAGGAAGCAATAGACAAATCAACTGCGCTCGTGATGCACGCGCATCGTTCCAATTTCAAGATTGTGGGGTTTACCGAGGAACCCCCACTGGATGACATCGTCAATGCGGCTCATGCGGCAGGTGTACCCTTTGTCAGCGACCTGGGCTCAGGCGCATTTCTGGATACGGCGCAGTACGGCCTGGCCCATGAACCGACCGTGCAGGAAACCCTAGTGGCGGGCGCGGACCTGGTCTGCTTTTCGGGAGATAAATTGCTGGGCGGGCCGCAGGCCGGCATCATCATTGGAGATGCGCAGTTGATTGCGAAGATCCGCAAACATCCGCTGGCGCGCGCGGTCCGCGCCGATAAGACCTGCATCGCAGGGTTGACAGCCACACTGTTGCACTATCTCAAAGATGAGCCAGATAGGGAAATTCCCATTTGGAGAATGGTGTGCTTAACATTGAAGCAGGTCAAGGGGCGGGCGGAGGCGTGGAAGCTGGAATTAGGGCACGGCGAGATCGTGGAAGGCGAATCCACTGTCGGAGGCGGAAGCCTGCCGGGAGAGTCCTTCAAAACATATTTGTTGGCACTGGATGTGAAATCACCAGATAGAGCGTTGAAGAAACTGCGGGAACAGAATCCACCTATCATTGCACGGACCGAAGACAATCGAATCCTGCTCGACCCGCGCACAGTCCTGCCTGAACAGGAAGGCGCGCTGATCGTGGGGATCAAGAACGCCTTAAAGATTTAGTTCTTTAAACACGAAGGACACAAAGGTCACAAAGGGAAAGGCAGAATGGGTTCCTTTGTGTCCTTTGTGTTTGAATTCGTTCATAGGAGAAAAAATGATTTCAGATCTCGATGCTCTCATGAAAGCCAGAAACCTGGATGCGATTGTGGTGCTTGGTAATGCCGAGCATAATCCGCCGATGTATTATTTCACCGGCGGCGGACATATCAGCAAGGCGGTCTTGTTCAAGAAGCCGGGCGAGACCGCGGTCTTGTACTGCAATGCCATGGAACGCGAAGAGGCCGAGAAAAGCGGATTGAGGATCATCCCGGTCAGCACTAGCCCCCTGGATTATCTGGCAAAAAACCCAAAGACGATCCTGGCTGAACGCGGGATTACGTCCGGGCGGGTAGGTGTATACGGCCAAACGGACGTGAGCATGGCCTTGCATATCTTCGGTAAGATCAAGGAAGTCCAGCCTGAGTTGGAATTGGTCGGAGAAGACCAGGACAATACGATCTTCATGTATGCGATGGAATCGAAGGATGCGAAGGAAGCCGCGCGGGTCAAGCATATGGGCAGAGTCACCACGGAAGTCGTTGGCATGGTCGCCGATTACATCACCTCCTGTGATGTCCGCGATGATGAAGTGCTTTTGAAGGAAGACGGTTCTCCGTTGACCATCGGCGATGTGAAAAGCAAGATTTCTCTGTGGTTGACCGAGCGCGGCGCCGTGGACGTGGAAGGCTGCATCTTCTCTATCGGCCGCGACGCGGGCCTTCCGCACTCCACGGGAAATCCCAACGACCTGATGCGGCTTGGAGAGACCATCGTTTTCGACATCTTCCCCGGCGAGGCCGGTGGCGGCTACTTCTATGATTTCACGCGGACCTGGAGTCTCGGCTACGCCAAACCGGAAGCACAGAAACTCTATGATGAAGTCCGCGGCGTTTATGACAAAGTGATCGAGAACATCGACATGAACGCCGACTTCAAGGATTATCAGAAGCTCGTGTGCGATGAATTCAACCGGAATGGACATAAGACTCCGATGCATAGCGAGGGTGTGTTGACAGAAGGATATGTCCATTCGCTCGGCCACGGACTCGGCCTGAACGTCCATGAGAGGCCCTGGAGCCGCCACACCTCTTCAGACGATAACCGCCTTAAACCTGGCGCGGTCTTTACCATTGAACCGGGACTCTATTACCCCGAAAAAGGCATGGGAGTCCGCATCGAAGATTCCTACTGGATGCGCCCGGACGGTACGGCGGAACGGCTGGCGGAATACCCGTATGATTTTGTATTGCCGATGAAGAAGTGGAAGAAAAAATAGCTTGCACAGGTGACGGTCACTTCCCAAGTGACCGTCACCTTCTAAAAACCATGATCCACCTCAAATCTGTAACCCTGCGTGAATGGAACGAACGTGAGTCAGAAAACTTTCCCTTCACGTTGGAAGTTATCAAATCGCTGAAAGAAATAGAATTCACTTCGCCTGTCACATTTTTTGTGGGCGAGAACGGCTCTGGCAAATCAACCATCCTTGAGGCATTGGCCTGCGCGATTGGTTCCATCACAGTGGGAAGTGAAAGCGTCAAGACAGACAAGTCTCTCAACGCGGTTCGAAAGCTCTCGCAGTATTTCCGCCTCTCCTGGCAGAAACGGACTCACAAAGGATTCTTCCTGCGCGCGGAGGATTTCTTCGGTTACGCCAAGTCCATGCGGCAGACTCAGGAAGAGCTACAGCAGGAGATGCAAGAACGGGAAAAGGAAGCAGGCAAGCGTTCGAAGCTTGCTGCGGCGCTCACACGAATGCCCTATGCTGGTGAGATTTCTGCGATTAAACGCCGCTATGGAGAAGGACTTGATGCCCGTTCCCATGGCGAAGGCTTTCTGGCCCTGTTTCAAACCCGCTTCGTGCCCGGCGGCCTGTATCTGCTAGATGAACCGGAAGCCGCTCTGTCTCCGACGCGTCAACTCTCTTTTATTTCCGCGCTCAGGCAAATGACCGAACAGGATTCGCAGTTCATCATCGCCACGCATTCGCCGATCATTCTCGCTTTTCCAGATGCAATCATTTTGAGTTTCGACAGCGGAACGATTCAGCAGGTACAATATGAGCAACTCGAGCACGTCAACTTGACGCGCGATTTTCTGCAAAATCCGCAAGCCTTTTTGAGATATTTATAAAATGACCACACTCCCTTCCGCCCGAATCCTCGCCATTGAATCCTCCTGTGACGAGACCGCCTGTGCCGTGATCGAAAACGGCCGCGCGTTGCTCGCCTCTGTCGTGGCTTCGCAAATGGAAATCCACGCTCGTTATGGCGGTGTGTATCCCGAAGTGGCCTCACGCCAGCATGTGTTGAGTATCGTCCCTGTGGTGGAGCAGGCGCTGGCGCAATCGCACCTCACCCTCAAAGATATTGACGCTGTTGCAGTTACGCGCGGCCCGGGCCTAGCGGGTTCGCTTGTTGTCGGAATGAACATGGCAAAAGGACTCGCACTGGGTCTTGGGCGGCCGCTGGTTGGTGTGAATCATCTCGAAGGTCACATCTATTCTTCGTGGGTTTATGACGCGGGTGAGGTTGTTCCTCCTGAACCACAATTTCCCTTGATGGCTTTGCTTGTCTCCGGCGGACACACGGAACTGAATCTCATGACCGATCATTTGGAGTACCAACGCCTCGGGTCCACTCTGGACGATGCGGCTGGTGAGGCCTTCGACAAAGTCGCGCGGCTGCTGGGACTTGCGTACCCTGGCGGCCCATCGATTCAGAAAGCCGCTGAAGAGGGTGACCCCACCCGCTTCAGTTTTCCGCGCGCCTGGCTCGAAGGGACGGATAACTTTTCATTCAGCGGTCTCAAGACCGCGGTGCTTTATGAAGTGCGGGAACTGGAAAAGAAGCGTTTCACTTTACCTGTGCATGATCTTGCTGCTTCCTTCCAGGCCGCAGTGGTAGACGTGTTATTCACGAAGACGATGGAAGCCGCGCGCGAACATCAGGCAAAAGAGATTCTGGTGGCCGGCGGCGTTTCTGCCAACCGCGCATTACGAAAAGCCTTCCAATCCCAGACCGAATTCAGGGTTCATATTCCCCCGCTTGCCCTGTGTACCGACAACGCCGCCATGATCGCCGCGGCTGGTTACTTCCGTTTTGCACTGGGACATATTTCCCCGCTGGATATCGATGTCCAGCCTACGTGGCCGCTCTCCTAGCTCTGTCATTGCGAGGAGGGCGACAGCCCGACGAAGCAATCTCAAGTTAGATAAAGTCACCTACGCAACGGGAGATTGCTTCGGTCGTTGCACTCCCTCGCAATGACACAATGAACTAAAACGGCTTCACCCCATCTGCAATCGGGCAAACATAGGGAGTCTTCTTGATCGCTTGCTCGAACTCCTCTTTCGCTGCTTTCACCAACTCAGGTTTCTTCATAAAATTAAGCGCCGTCAATGCCATGACCTTACCTGCATAAAGCATCCCTTTTTGACCGATGCCCATCCCAGATTGTGCCACGATCTGCCACGAGTGACCGGGCGTTCCAAAGGCCTGACAGGTGGTGCTGATCTGCGCGGTGGGCGTGACCCAGCTCACATCGCCCACATCGGTTGAGCCCGGTAGAACATAATCTGAATCCACGTTTGGCATGACGGTTGTGAAGAGGGGAGAACCATTCATGGCAGCAAGGTGATCTTGCACTTCTTTGCCGTACACGCGAGTTAGCGTGCCTTCCATTTCATCCCGTGTAAATGACCTGGAGATTTCGGTGGCAAATTCCACTTCATCACCGGTGAATTGCGGTGCCCCGATCTCCACCATTTTTTCGTAATATACATCGTTGATGGTTTTGTTGAGCAGCAGGTTGGACATGCCCTTCTTGTTGACGATCTCCAGCTCTGTGCCGGTCATGAGGGCCGCGCCTTTGGCGACGTCTACCAATCGCTGAAAGATTTCCTCCGCCTGCCCCATCAATGGCGCACGGACGTAATACTTCGACTCGGCAAATGGCGGCACAACATTCGGCGCGGTCCCACCGCCATTGGTGATCACGTAATGCAGGCGCCCATCCGGAATGATGTGCTCACGCAGGTAGTTCGCCCCCACATTCATCAATTCGACCGCGTCCAGTGCGCTTCGCCCGTTGAAGGGGTCATACGCAGCGTGTGCGGCCTTCCCACGAAAGCGGAAGTTCACCATGATGACGGCCAGCGCGTTGATCGTGAGGACCGCGTTGTAACAGTCAGGATGCCAGCATAGGCTGATATCCACATCCTCAAATGCGCCAGCCTTGACCATGAACGTCTTGCCCGCGCCATTTTCTTCAGCGGGGCAGCCGTAGTAGCGGATAGTTCCTTGAACTTCTCCCGCCTGGATCGCTTCCTTTACTGCCATGGCTCCGGCGAGGCCTGCGGTGCCCAACAGGTTATGTCCGCACCCGTGGCCATTGCCGCCGGGCACTCTTGGCTGTGGATGCGGGACTTTTTCCTGGCTCAGGCCGGGCAAAGCGTCAAACTCGCCCAGGATGGCTATGACAGGTTTGCCTTCTCCGTAGCTGGCTACAAAAGCCGTGGGAATGTCCGCGATATTTCGCCTGACCTGGAATCCCGCCTCCTCCAAAACTTCAGCTTGCAGTGCCGACGAACGCTCTTCGGTGAAACCGATCTCGGCGAACTCCCAGATCTGGTCGCTGACCTTCGTGAACAATTCTGTATTTTCATCAATCCATTTTATGGGGTCCATGGGCAACCATCCTTTTGTATGAAATTCGAATCAAGAATTGGATTGGCTTAATCTTACCCCTTGCCTGTTAAAAACCCAAACCCCGTTATGGACGGCCCTGTCCATTACGGGGTTTGTTGAGGAGAATGCAACCTTCATTATATTCCGCAGCTTAAGATTATCCTGAACATTGACTAAATAGCGCATTAGCGATTCGGGCGAAAAATTTCATCAAGAATTCATCTTCCCCTCTTCGCGCTGAGCGGAGGCCGCAGTCGAAGCGCGGTTAGATTCAAGTGAAGAATGTTCATGTAGCTTGTCCTTTGACTACTCTCGGGACGAATGAATGGCAACAAGCAACTGCTCCATAGTGACCGGCCCTTCCCGCAGAATCCTCGCTTCCTCGCCGGTGCAATCCACCAGTGTGGATGGGACCCCACCCGGCGTTTTGCCTCCGTCGATGATGAGCGTGATGCGGCCGCCGAGCTGCTGGAAGACTTCCTCGGCAGTAGCTGGACTCGGCCCCCCGGAGATGTTTGCAGAGGTCACTGCCAGGGGACCACTCTCGCGCAGCAAGGCACGCGCAACCTCATGGTCTGGCACACGAGCTGCAACCGTATCGGTAGCAGAGACTGCCTCGGGGAGGGTGGGCAATTTGGGAACAACCAGAGTTACCGGTCCGGGCCAGAAGCGGGAGGCCAGTTTGACGGCCATTGGCGGCAGCGGAGAGGACGCCACTCTGGAGAGATCATCCACATCTGCGATCAAAATCGGGATCGCTTTTTCAATGGGGCGGTCCTTCGCAAGATAAATGGATTCAACCGCTTTGCCGTCAAATGCCAACGCACCGACGCCGTAGACAGTATCAGTTGGAAAAGCAACCAGTCCACCTGCACGCAAAACTTTCAGCGCGCGGGCGATTTCGTCGGGGCGAATGATCTCTGTTTTCATCAGTCGTGGAGCTTGATCTGGAGCAGCCGATCATAACCTGCAAGATCTTTATGCAGGGAGATCGCTGCGCTGGAAAACGAATCGTATGCAAGGCTGAGTGCTTTCATGCCAAGCGATGCTTCAATCTCCAGCAGCATCATGCCGTTTGGAGCCAACCAGCCAGGCGCAACCTGAAGCAGACGCTTGAACAGATCCAGCCCATCCTGTCCACCATCGAGAGCGACAATTGGTTCGCGTCCGAAGACTTTTAGATTGCGTAATGTTTCTGTTGGGATATAAGGCAGGTTGGCGCAAATCAGGTCGAAAGGCTTCGTCACGCCGATCCCCGCTCCCAACCCTTCGGCTTCGCTCAGGGCAGGCTTTGGGAGAGGGGTGCCGAAGGCGGAGTGAGGGGGAAGCAGGTCACAGTTAACAAAATCAATGTGCCGGCGGACATCGAACTTGTCGGCGTTGCGTCTTGCGATCTGGAGCGCCGGGAGCGAAATGTCGGTAGCCAGAATGTAAGCATCCGGCACATGCATGGCGAGCGTGATGGCAATTGCGCCGGAGCCAGTACCCACGTCTGCAATTCTGAGCGGAGACGAAGGATGGCGTTCGCGTGAAGCCTGCAACCAGACAATGGCTTTCTCTACCAGCAGTTCTGTTTCGGGGCGGGGAATCAAGACATCGGGCGTGACTTCAAAATCGAGGCCAAAGAATTCCCAGTGACCGATTACATACGGAAAAGATTCACCGCGCTCCAGTCGTTCAAGCGCGGTGTTGAGGTCAGTTTGTTGCTCGCCTGTCAGAGTGAGATCTGGGTGTGCCATCACCCAGGTCCGCGGCTTCTTGATGATGCTCCCAATGAGAACAGATGCATCCAACGCCGGGGTGTCGCTCATCAAAGCGAGGCGATCTGTGAGGTCGGAGAGAAGCGAGGGCTGGACTTTCATTTGACGCAGCAAATCTTTCCTCTTTCCGTTTATCAGGAAGGGAGAAAGAGGAAACTGGGCCAATCACTCTTCGTCATCATCCACCCCGGATGCCGAAAGCCGGTCCGCTTCATCGCGAGTGGAGAGTTCCTCGATGAACTGGTCAATCGAACCATCCATCACGGCGGGCAAGTTGTAAATTGAGAGGCCGATGCGATGGTCAGTGACACGGTTCTGCGGATAATTGTAGGTGCGGATCTTTTCCGAGCGCTCGCCCGTTCCCACTTGCGAACGGCGATTGGCTTCGAGTTCGTCGCGGCGTTTTTGTGCTTCCATCTCATACAGACGCGCCCTCAAAATGCTCAGGGCACGCAGTTTATTCTGGAGCTGCGAGCGTTCATCCTGACAGGTCACCACCATGCCGGTCGGCTTGTGATAGAGGCGAACCGCGGTGGAGTTCTTCTGCACGTTCTGCCCGCCCGCGCCCGACGAACGATAGACTTCGATCTCGATGTCACTTTCCGGGATGTCAATCTCGACATCGTCCACTTCGGCAAGCACCGCCACAGTGGACGTGGACGTATGAATGCGGCCCTGTGCCTCGGTGGCGGGCACACGCTGGACGCGGTGCACGCCTGACTCGTATTTGAGCTTTGAGTAGGCGCCCTTGCCGCGAATTTCAAAGATGACTTCCTTGTAGCCGCCCACACCGATCGAACTTTCAGACATGATCTCTGTTTTCCAGCGTTTGTCTTCAGCGTATCTTGTGTACATGCGGAACAGGTCCGAGGCGAAGATGGCGGCCTCGTCACCGCCTGCGCCGGCGCGAATTTCCATAATGACGTTCTTGTCATCGCGTGGATCCTTGGGGACGAGCAAGCCCTTGATCTGCTTCTCAAGGACTTCCACTTTCGGACTCAATTCCTCGATATCGGCCTTTGCCAGTCCCAGCAATTCCGCATCACTCTCGGACTCAAGAATGGTGCGAGCCTCATCCAGGCTTTTCATGACCTGACGATATTCCCGCGCCTTTTCGACGATCGACTCCAGGTCCACTCGCTCCTTGTTGATCTCAGCCGCGCGTTGATAGTTATTGCCCACTTCGAGCAACTCATTCCCCAATTGTTCGTAGCGTTCTTCAATGCCTTGCAGTTTATCGAGCATAAAAACCTTTTCATCACAAAGGACACAAAGATGCACAAAGACCTTTGCTTTGTGTTCCTTCGAGTCCTTTGTGGTTGATTCGAGATAAAGCGCGGCTACCATCGCCGCGCCGCAGGATTATACCATCGCTGGAATCGGAATATGGTTACTTTGAAACCAGAGATAAAACCATCGAGAGAATCAGGATGATCGAGAAGACTGCAAGTATGATCTGCAATGTTCGTCGCTGACGATTCATCCGTTTTTCTTCAGAGGACATCTTGTTCTTGGTACTTTTCGCTGACATTTTCTTTCTCACACCATCGCATGTTTGTAAAAAGCGGTTGCCATCGCTTTTTCAAGTTCTTCGATCGTGACCGGTTTCATAACGTACGCATCTGCGCCCATGGCAAGCGCCCGGTCTACCATGATATCCGTCGCCTCCGAGGAGAGCATCACGATTGGCAGATTCTTCCATTCCTTGCGTCTGCGCAGGAACTCCAGCATGTCCAGCCCGCTGACTTCCGGCATGTTGATATCCAGGATCAACAGGTCTGGCTGTGTGCCGGTCAGCAGGGTTTGTGCGGCGCTGCGGGCATTGTAGAATGCCTTCGATTCGCAGTCTAGCAGCTTGAGCATCAGGCTGACCGCGCGGCCCATTTCCTCGTCATCGTCAACGATCCACACCAGCTTCATTCCAGATGCGCCTTGATACTTTCCGCCGCGGTCTCATTCATGCCTTTTACCGCTGCCAGTTCCTCAATGCTCGCCTCCCTAATCTTATCCACAGAACCGAAATGTTTCAAGAGTGCCTTTCGTCGGTTTGGCCCAATGCCGGGGATCGAATCTAGGATGGAGGCCATGCCCAGTTTCGAGCGCTTTTTCCGATGCGCGGTGATCCCGTAGCGGTGCGCTTCGTCGCGAATGCGCTGGACGAGATAGAGTGCTTGTGAATGACGAGGCAGCATCAAGGATTCTGACTTGTGGGGGAAGAAGATTTCCTCCTCCTGTTTCGCCAGCCCCACAACGGGGACCTTCCCATCCAGCCCGGCCTGCTCGAGGACCTTAACCGCCCGCCCCAGTTGGCCCTTGCCACCGTCGATAATGATGAGATCGGGCAGGAACGAAAAAGACGCATCCGGCTTGGACCCCGGGTCTGCCTCCATTTGTTGGCTGCCCTGCCATCTGCGGAAGCGACGCGTCAACATCTCCTCCATCGAAGCGAAGTCATCCGGCGCGCCGATCACGCTCTCGATGTTGAACTTGCGGTAGAGCTTTTTATCGGGCACTCCCTGTGTAAAGACGACCATGGCGCCGATGATGGCTGTGCCCTGAATATTCGAGATGTCATAGCATTCGATGCGGTTGGGCGGCGCGGGCAGATTCAATGCGGACTGCAACTCCCCCAACGCCTGTTCCTGCTTATGCGTATCTGCCTGCCACTGCGCCCGCAGGGACGTGAGAGTCTCGGTGGCGTTCTCTGCCGCCATCTGGACAAGCTCGTGCGGCTGTCCCTCTTTGGGGACAAAGAACTCCACTTTTTCGCCGCCGCGCCGTGAGCGAAGCCATTGACCGATGATCTTGGCCTCTTCGATCTCCTCTGGCAGCATGACCTGCTGGGGGATGGTCGCGGCCTCGGTATAGAACTGTTTGATAAATTGGGACATGACTTCATTGTTTGCCGCGTCCTCGGTCCCTTCGAGGATGAAGTACTCACGTCCGATCAACTTGCCGCCGCGGATGAAGAAGATCTGCACGCAGGCTTCGCCATTGGAGCGCGCCATTGCCAGCACATCTGAGTCCTTGTAATCTGTCGCAAAGACGATCTTCTGCCGCTCGATGATCGATTGAATGGCCTTGAGCTGGTCCCGCAGCGCGGCGGCCTTCTCAAAGCGCATCTCTTCGGCGGCCTTCTCCATCTCCCGCTGGATGCGCTGGACGATGCCCTCACTGTGTCCGCTCAGAAAATCCATCAGGTCGGAGATCATTTGACGGTATCCTGCCTGGTTGATGGCGCCAATACAGGGAGCGGTACACAGTTTGATGTCGTGGTAAAGACACGCCCGCTTGTCCTGCCCGGTGATCTCGCGGTCGCAGGTCAGATAGGGGAAGATGCGGCGGAGCACATCCAGCGTCTGATAAACAGCCCAGGCGGAGGTGTACGGGCCAAAATAGCGCGAACCATCCTCGGCCATCTGCCGCGTCACGGTGACCTTGGGGAAGGGGTCGGCCCAGTGAACTTTGATGTAGGGATAGCGCTTGTCGTCCTTGAGGCGGACGTTGTACTTCGGGCGGTGCTTCTTAATCAGGTTCATCTCAAGGATCAACGCCTCGAGTTCTGAACCGACGACGATCCACTCGGCATCCGCGATATCACGGACCAGGCGGCGCGTCTTTGCGTCGTGGCCCGCATCCGCGTGGAAATAGGACCGCACGCGGTTTTTCAAATTGATGGCTTTGCCCACGTAGATGACTTCGCCTGCCGCGTTACGGTAGATATAGCAGCCGGGCTTGGTGGGAAGCGTGGCAAGGATGCCCTGCAGTTTCTCGGAAATTTCCATCGGCGGCGATTCTAACACGGTCTGATACCCCCAATTTCCCGCTTGACTTTTGACCTGTAGCCCTTACAATTACCTTAATCAACTGAATAAGGAGAATGCAAAATGGACCAACAGTTTTCGAATGCACCACTCATGCAGCCTAAACCCGGCCCAACGGGTTGGCTACCAATCTGGATCAAAGCTGTGACCAAACCCAGTGAGGGGACCTTTGCAGAATTGGCGCACTCGCCTGAAGCAAAAGCGAGCCAGGCGTATTTGTGGATTTTTGTTACAGCGCTGATCAGTTTTCTTATTGCAGTTGTCATTCAGATGCTTTTCCTATCATTAGGTTTCGGGCAACAGAACCAGGATTTGGCCGGACTGTTAGGTAGTTCGCTGATTGGATTAGTTTGTGCCGTTCCAGTTTTTGCAGGTTTATCTGTCCTAGGTTTCATCATTAATACAGGATTGGTTCAATGGGTGGCCGGTCTTTTTAAAGGAGTCGGTACTTTTAACCAACTTGCCTATGCATTCGGCGCAATTGCGGCTCCGATCACGTTAATCTCTTCTGTACTATCCTTCTTCTATGCCATTCCTTTTGTCGGATTATGCCTTTTGCCGGTAAGTATACTTTTGGGTCTGTACGCATTGATCCTAGAGGTGATAGCCGTCAAAGGAGTCAATAAGTTCGGTTGGGGCCAGGCGATTGGCTCCGTTTTGGTGATCCCCGCTGTCCTTTTCTTATGCTCGTGCCTTGTAATAGGCATCCTGACGCTATTAGGTCCGGCTGTTGGCAACGTTTTTAGCGAAATTAACCAATCCTTGCAGAGCGTGCCCTAGAGTTGAACATAAGTGCAACCTTCGCTCGAGCCGATCTTTTGACTTCCGGCATGCGGCTTTTACAATTAATATAGACTAACAAAAAAGGAGAATGAAAAATGGACCAACAGTTTTCGAACGTTCCACCCCCGCCTCCTCCCCCTGCACCTGCTTCGGCTGGGACTGATAACCAGCGCATCATGGCGATTGCGTCGCTGGTCATTGGCATCCTGACCCTGTGTGCATGGCTGCTGCCGATCTGTGGGATTCCGCTGGGAATCATTGGCGCCGTGCTGGGCTATCTCGGTATGAAATCGCCGACCCAGAGGAACCTGGCGATTGCCGGGCTTGCACTTTCTGTAATTGGTGTCCTGCTCGGTTGTGCAAATGCCATCGCAGGTGTGGTTTTCGGCCCGATCATTGGAAATGTATTCAGCGAGATTAATCAGTCTTTGCAAAGCGTACCATAAGAACCTGTAAACGAAACCTCCCGCTCCAAGCGGGAGGTTTCATTATGGCTCAGGAGGAGGGGCCGCCGGGGGAATTCTCTGTGCTCCGGGAAGCAGGTCCATATCCGCGAGGAAATACGCGTGTTCGTACATGGTACTGGCGCCGCCCTCGCCGGCAACCGGCTCGATCGTCCCATCCTTATTTGAATCGACGCCGATCAGCATCTGATTTGCCAGCGCGGCAATCTCATCGATCTGTCCTGCCATGGCCGGGTTGAAGGGAGTTTCATGTAATTTCTTCGCTTTGTCCAGCAACTGCAAAGACCATCCCTTAATATTATCGAGGCAAACCTTCATTTCACCACTCTCGAGATGGATATGTTCCGTCGCGTCGGCGGCCTGGCTGGCAAAACCGGCATGGGAAGATGTTTGGATGATGTATCCATTCAACATGCCAAATCCGTCACTCGGGTCAGCGATCGTGCCGTCATTGTTCCAGTCGCGGTAGTTTTCCTTGTCCGCGCTGCCAACAAGCTGATTGATGATCTCCTCAGTCTTCTCGCGCACAAGCTCCTCACTATTCGCGGCAAACGCCTGCTGCAGTTCATAAGCAGATGTATCGATGTTATCCGTTGTGGTCCATAATCCCTGCACAAGCGCAGTGTGATTGGGGGCGCCGCTGAAGCTGACTAACAGGTGCCTCAGGTGAACGAGCGCCAGTGGTGGATAGACAAACGATGCGACGATCTGGTCGGACGGCTGATCTGGATTTGGATCGTTGTTCGGTTCTTCCGTGATCTCGATCTGGTCGAACACCTCAAGCAGGTTTCTCTGCTGTGGGTCCACAAACGTCAGTTGACCCTGCCCGCTGTCCTCTATCTGGACAGTTCCCACATTGTGATTGGCCTCGCCGCCCTCGGCCAGGAGCCAGGCCTCATAATGCTTGCCTGCTTGCGGCGGCGGGAGGCTCGTCAGCGTGACCGTAGCCTTGTCGAGAATGGAATTAAAGTCAGTATAGGTGACCTGCCCGAGCGGTTGGTCATTCGTTTTCTTCGCACCAAAGAGCGCCGGAGAGAACCGTACCGCGCCAAAGACAATGGCGACAACTGCCACTGCGCCCACAGTGATCCAACTCCACTGGACGGGCGGCAAACGAGTCCCTTTGGCGGCCGTGGATGACTTCCGCGCGATCTGCGCCAGCCTGAACGTATCCTTCGACGCGGTCTGACCATTGAAGATCGCTACAAACTCGTCCGCAAATTCTTTAGCCGTGCTGTACCGCAGGGTGAAGTCTTTCGCGAGCGCCCGATCGATGACGGCCTGCAAGTCACTGGAGATGCCGAAGATGGGGGGCGGCGGATCGTTGAGATGCTTCATCAGCACGCCGAACGTCGAGTCCGCTTCAAAGGGGACAACGCCCGCGAGCATCTCATACAGCATCACGCCCAGGGAATAAATGTCAGTATAAGGTCCCGTCTTGTCGCCGCGTGCCTGTTCGGGACTCATATAGGTCGGTGTTCCGGAAACGGAGCCTGTCGAGGACTGGGAAGCTGAATCGAGCAGGCGGACCAGCCCAAAGTCCGTGAGGATCGGTTCCACATCCGCAGGGAGCGGTTTGTCGAGGTCAATGCTTTTGGTGGGGGAGCGCAAGAGCACGTTGGCGGGCTTGATGTCACGGTGAACGATATGCTGGCTGTGGGCGTAATCAATGGCGCTGGCGAGAGATTGCAGCAAATGGGCGACAATCGAGAGCGGTATTTTTTCGCCCCGCTTATGTAAAGCCTTTAAATAGGTGGAGAGCGAAGGCCCCGAGACATATTCCATCACCAGGCATGGCTGCCCATCGACCAGATCGTAATCATACATCTGAACGATGTTGGGATGCCGTAATGAGGCGACGACCGTTGCTTCGCGCTCGAAGCGGGTGACTGTATCGGGATCCTGATCTACATGGCTGCGCATCACCTTGACAGCAACTTTTCTCCCAAGAGTTGTGTGCTCGCCAAGATACACTTCCGCCATGCCGCCGCGCGCGATCAGCCTTTCCACGCGGACCTTACCCAGTGTTTTGCCACTCCAATCAGGCATGGACCGATTATACTCTTGAGAGCGCAACCTGCCGCTTGCCAATCAGCATCAAAACGAATGAGGGACGACCATTTGATCGTCCCTCATTCTTCAACCTGCGGATTCTTACTTCCTGACGATGATGTATGTTCCACTTTCTGCAGTGGTTATGCTGAAGTAACCATCCGCTGTCTCTTCCCCCTTCACCTCAACCCACTCATTTCCATCCCATTGGAGCAATGCAAACTTTGCACTCTTTTGATCCGCGGGGAGCTTGAATTGGATCAGAATGCTGGCATCCTTGGGCAGTGGATCTACGCTCTTGCCATCTTTCATCACATTGAGAATGAAGCCATCGAGCAACGAAGCGCCACCGGGAAGCGCCCCGGGTAGAGCACCTACGCTCAGGTTTTCGAGGAATGCCTGATATCCACAGAGATTGTTGAAGGTCAGGTGCAGATCTCCGCTTTGAGTCTCAAATGCAGCGGGTGGGTTACAGACAATATCAATGGTGTTGCCGCCCGTCACCGGGACGAAGAGATCGGGGGATTGATCCGTCTCTGTGCCCGTGGTTGTTCCTCCTGGGATCACTGGAGGAACAATAACGGTTGCATCGGAAACCGTCACATTGAAACTGCCAGAGGTGGTGTTCCCTGCCTGATCGGTGGAAGAACAATTCACTACGGTTGTTCCCAGCGGGAAGACTGAGCCAGAAGCGGGCAGGCAGTCCACGGTTGCGGATTCATCGAAGTTATCGGTGGCGCTCACAGTGTAATTGATGGTTGCGCCCATTGATGTAGTTCCGACTGAAATGTTGGCGGGCAGGTTGAGGGCGGGCCCGGTTTTATCGATATTGATGTTGCTGGCGATTGCGGGTGTGCTGACATTTCCTGCCTTGTCGGTGCATGTCCCGGATGCGGATTGACCGGCCCCTTCGGTCGAGAGAATCATATCTGGGTCACAGAAGGCGAGGCCGGAAAGGGCATCGCTCCCACTGAAGCTGACGGTGACGTCGGTGTTGTTCCAGCCGTTTGAATTTGGCGCAGGAGCGGCGCTGGCACTGGCGATCGGCCCGGTCTTGTCTATGTTGATTCCGCTCTGTGTGTTGGTGGCGGTCAGGCCAACATGATTCGTGCAGGTCCCGGTGGCAGATTGGTTGGTGCCTTCCGATGAGACCGTCCTGGAAACCGTGGAATTAAATACTCCGGACTGGGCGTCTGCACAGGACCAGGTCAGAACCACATCCGTGTTGTTCCAGCCACTGCCATTGGCCGGTGTTTGGCTGACAAAACTGATCGTTGGCGGCGTGTTATCGGAGACGGTTGAGGTGTTGTAACAGCCGCTGTCGTTTACATTCACGCCGGTGCCGCAGCTTGGATTGGCAAGGATGTAGATCGTCCCATTGATGACTTCAATCCCATAACGCTGGTTGCGCCGGAATACACCCCCATTCACTATCACTGTCGAACCAGGGTTGCCATTTACATAAACACCGGAGCCAACATTGTTATTATCTGCGTTTCCGCTGGAGCCGATGTCAGAGCCGTTCCCCGTAGAGGTGACGTTGTTGAGGGTAACAACATTCGCGTTGGAAATCGCGATCCCGTGGCCGTCATTGTTTGTCGCGGTGACATCTGTAAGCGTAATGATGGGAGCGCTCAGGGTCGCACCATTATTGTTTGTCCCGTCTCCGGCTCCGCGCGCATCTCTGAATGTCGGGTTGCCGGGAGTGCCGGTGATCGTGATCGAGCCGCTGTTCGAAGTCGCGGCAAAGCCCAGGTTGCCGTTGTTACCGTCGAAGAGGCTGCCGTTTGAAACATCGATATTCCCGGTCTGTGTGGTCAGGGAGGCTGTATTCCCGGTCTCCTGATTTTGGACATCGTCATTATTGAAAGAAATATTTCCGCTTACTGTTGTGACCGTAATGCCATTATTGTTCACCCCGTTCACGATATCTGATTCTGTCAGACTGACATTTCCGCTGATCGTGGAAACGAGTATGGCAGAAGCATTCTGAGCATTGTTGACATCCACATCGTTGAAAGTAACCGAGCCGCTCGTGGTGAACACCGAGACGCTGGGGTTGGAGGTCGTGTTGCCGGTGACGGTCACATCCTGGATGCCGATATTCCCAACCCACGGATTGGATGCGCTGCCAATACTGATAAAGCCTTGATTCACGCCGCTTAGACCGAAATCCGTGTCGCCATTGAATCCGTTCGTCGCGGGAACCCAACCGCCAACAACATTGAGATTGATGGTTCTGAGACTATCGAACGAGGTCGAGAGACTGCCCGCTGAATCATCCAGGATCAAGGGAGTCGTAAACCCAACGCCCGATGGATCTTCGAGATAGATCGTCCCGCTTGAATAGAGACCGGGGTTGGTCCGCATGTCGGTGATCAGGGCAGTCAGGTTTTGATTGGAAGTCGGGAGGCTGGTGAACCGCCGGCAACTTGCGCTGCCCGGCACGGCTCCGTCCGGACACCAGGTTGGATCAGCGCCCTGGACGATATCTGCCGCCTCCTGAGATGCCAATGAAACGGTATCTCCGGTCTCATTGACGACCACCAGGCCTGTGTCATCCGGTACTGTGGCCAGCAATTGATCCAACGGCACTTCCTCTGTCATCGGAGTGTCTGTTGCCACTTCTGTGGCTGGAGCGAGTTCTGTCGGCACGTCGGTGGCCGGGGGAAGCTCCGTTGGTACATCCGTTGGAGCAGACGGAGGTGCCGTGGCTGTCCCCTCATCTGCAAGAGCCGGGCTCACATTCGTGAGGCTCAGGCATAGCATAAGGATCAGAAATATGCCTGAAAAGGTAAGTTGGGTGCGATGCTTGATCATTGTCCGCCAGCCTTTCATGATTGAAAAGAACCTTTCATAATTGAAAGCTAGCTAATTATATGATAAATATTGTCTAATTTACAATATTTTCGGGCGCTGGAAGTGTTGCAGAATCATTGAAAGGTAGGCCGATCAGACAATCTAGCTCCTAAAGCTATTCCAAAAGAAACTCACCCCGGAAATGTCGTTTCCGGGGTGAGTTTTATTGATCTATTCGGCGCCAGGCTTACTTTTTGGTGAAGATAAAGGTACCGCCTTGATCAGTGGAGACAGTGAGGAAACCATTCAACGCCTCGCTGTGAACTTCCACCCACTGACTGCCATTCCTTTGCCTTACGGCGAACTCTCCGCTCTGGGGCAGCTCGAACTGTATCAGGATACTGGCATCCTTGGGCAATGGTTTGACCAGCTTTCCGTCCTTGGTGATGTTGATCGTGAAGCCACTGACGAAGGATTCCGCGTTGGGCAGCTTGCCCGGTAGGGATGTAGACTCCAGGCCTTCGACCGAGGCGTCATAGCCGCAAAGGTGGTTGAAGATGATGTTGGCGCCCAGGGTCTGGACTGAGAAGGCTTTGGGTTCGGTGCAGGCGACGGTGAAGTTGGAGCCACCTGTGACGGGGATGGTGAGATCGGCAGTGTCACTGACAGCACTACGCTTGAGGGCGACATGGACCGTGAAGGTGGTGGGAGTGGCAGCATTGCCATGAGCATCGGTGGCGGAGCAGGTGACAGTGGTATTGCCCAGAGGGAACATACTGCCGGAAGCGAGGAAGCAGGAGGCCAGGCCGCCGCCATCGACAATGTCGGAAGTGGCAGGTACCATGTAGTTGACATGAGCGCCATGGTTGTTGGGAGTTTCGATGAACAGGTCGCCGTGGGCACCGATGATAGGAGCGGTGGTGTCCTGAATGGTGACGCTGAAGCTATCGGTGGTGGTATTCTCGGCTGAGTCGGTGGCGGAGCAGGTGACAGCGGTGGTGGTGATGGGGAAGATGGAGCCGGAGGGAGGAGTGCAGGAGACGAGGAGCGAGCCGTCGACCAGGTCGAAAGCGGAGGCAGTGAAGCTGACCACGTTTCCAGCAGCACTGACTGCTTCCTGCGTGATGTCGGCCGGCAGTGTCAGAACCGGCGCTGTTGTATCCCCAACAGTGATGGTGAAGGAATCGCTGCCGGTATTGCTGTGCGCGTCAACGGCTGTGCAGTTGACAGTCGTGGTACCGAGGGCGAAGGTTGCGCCAGAGGCAGGCGTGCAGGTTACAGGTAGCGATCCGTCGACAGCATCCGAGGCGCTGGTGATGAAGCTGACTACTGCGCCGGCAGGACCGGTGGCTTCAGTCGAGATATTAGCAGGGATGGTGATAGTCGGAGCCGTTGTATCCTGAACAGTAACAGAGAATGAAGCGCTGCCGGTGTTATTGTGCGTGTCAGCGGCAGAGCACGTGACCGGAGTGGTACCCAGCGCAAACGTCGAGCCGGATGCAGGCGTGCAGATGACCGGGCGTATTCCATCAACGATATCGGAAGCGGTCGCGGCGAAGTTGACCACATTTCCCGATGAACTGGATGCCTCCTGTGTGATATTGGCAGGCACAGTAACCACAGGAGCCGTTGTGTCTCGGACCATAACTGTGAACGAGCCATTTGTTGTCAGATTGCCTGAGTCTCTTACTGTGCAGTTGACAGTAGTAGTACCGAGAGCGAAGGTCGTGCCGGAGGCCGGGACACAACTGGGTGTTGGATCTGGATTATCCTCCGCATCAGTTGCGGTGACGCCAAATGACACAATCGCGCCCGCCGAACTTGTGGCTTCTGCAGTTACCGGGCTCGCTGGTAAATTGAGAGTTGGGGGCGTATTCGGTGATCTCACCGTTATATTCTGAGTCTGTGAAGCGGCATTGAAGTTGGATGTGGCCGCACCGCTAGCCTGTACTACACATGTTCCTACACCATTGGTGCTAAATGTTGGTGATGTAGCCGTGCCGGTATGAAAACAGGGTCCACTGACCCGGGTGTAGGTAAGCATGCCATTTTGCGTGTTGGTCGTGCTGGCGCTGACGCTGAAGTTTTGTCCCGCAAACGGTGATGGAGCGACGCCAAAAGTGATGATCGGAGTCGCTCTATTGATCACAAAATTGCCCGCGTTCGCGTTGTTGAGTGAGTTGTAAGTGTTTGTATCGACTGGAGCCAGATCTGCAGTAATTGTGTACGTGCCAGCATTGACCGGGCGGTTGGTGCTGTTGTTATAGCGGATGTCACTCACCGTTCCAGGCACTGAGCCAACCACATTCGCTGTCTGCTGAGCACCGTTATAAACAACAGGCGAATTCGTCACAGTTACGGCAGGGACGACCCTTCTGTTGTAGCATGCACCAGGCGCTCCCGGACCGCCATCATTGCCAGTACAGCTCGTGGGAGTGGCTTGGATCGTGACGGTTGTGTCGTTATCCACCTCAATGCCATATCTCTGGTTGTTATTAAACGTACCGCCAATGATGATCATGTCGCTGTTGTTATTTCCATTCCCCGCAACTCCAGACCCTGCATTGTTATTATCATTATTACCGTTGCTGCCAACCTCGGTCCCGTTGCCACTGGCATCGACATTGTTCAGAGTGATGACATCATAGCTGCCAGCCGAAATACCATTTCCATCATTTCCAGTAGCTGCGACGTTATTCAAAGTGATGATATCAGCGTTTAGCGTCGCGCCATTGTAATTCGTATTGCCGTTGCCTCTCGATTCCTGGAATGTGGTATCTGAAATGGTGATGGATG
The DNA here is from genome assembly GCA_029782225.1 of Chloroflexota bacterium. Lineage (GTDB taxonomy): Bacteria > Chloroflexota > Anaerolineae > Anaerolineales > Villigracilaceae > JAKOVF01. The sequence continues at coordinate 92,149 of JAKOVF010000206.1, forward strand.
CATTATTTCCGTCAGTGTTGACCGAAACGCCTCGCGACTGGTTCGCTGTGTTGCCATCGAAGCTGCTGTCCTGAATAGTAATATCCCCATTATTGGAATCCAGCACAGCAGCAAAGGAATTGTTGGTCTGGTTTACAACATCCACATTATCCAGTGCGATATTTCCATTGCTGGTGTAGATGGTTAATGCGTCACTGCCTGCCCCATTGAAGACAAAGTTCTGAAGTGTAAGATTGCCGGCCCAGTCGTTTCCATTGCCTGTGCCCCCAATCGTGATCGTGTGGGTACCGAAATCGGTTGGATTAGTGGGATCGATCACCGGAGTGTTCCTATCCCCATTCCATCCGCCGATCAATGTGAGGTCGTAGAGCCTTAGGGTATTGAAGTCCCCACCGAGACTACCGCCTGCATCCGTTAAAGTCAGTGACTGGTTGACAGTACTTGTGAAGTAAATGATGCCATCTTCGTTATAGTCATTCGTGGAGTTACGCATGGCAGTCAACATGTCGCTAATTGCATTGGGGCCTGTGAAGCTTCTGCAGGATGCATTGTTTAGAGCAGCGCCGACCGGGCACCATAACGGATCCTCAGCTTGCACAATTTCCAGGGCATCTGCCGCAGCCAGAGGAATCACGTCTCCCTGCTGATCTACGACCACCAAATCCGTATTTTCGGGTAATTGCGCTAAAATATCCTGCACTGACTCCTCAGCCGGCGTCGCGCCAACTTCTTCCGGAGCAGGTGTCGCATCCACGGGCGCCTCAGTGGCCGCGACTGGCGGTTCGGTTGGCGTTTCCGCCGTTTCCACGACTGGAATGTCAGTGGGTGTGCCTTCATCCGCGAACACTGTGCCAGCATTTGCCAGACTCAGGCACAGCATCAAAATCAAAAATACAATTGAGAACGTAAAGTGAGCAGTTTTCTTCATGGTAGCCCTCCCGACTTTGCAGCGATGAAATGAAACCTTGCGTTATTGACAGGCTTCCTTACATGATTGTAAGGTTACTATATTATAGATAGGCTATTTCCACTTGACAATGTTTACATGGTAATAAAAACATTTCAATTTTCTGCAGGACTGCGCATAGCAAGTCTCAGACTGAGACTGAGCTGGACCGCATTGCTCTTTGGAGGAGAATGGATTCAAAAACATTGGAACTGCGCCTTGCAGAACTGCTGACAAACCAGCAGTTCCGTCTGGTCACAGCCGAATCATGCACCGGCGGCCTCGTGGCGGATCGGCTCACGAATATTCCGGGTTCTTCCAGCTACTTCATCGGCGGCGTTGTGGCCTATGCCTATGAGGCCAAAGTGGCGTTGCTGGGTGTTTCGTGGGATACGCTCAACACAAAAGGCGCAGTGTCAAAAGAAACTGTCCTTGAAATGGCGCGCGGAGTCCGCAAAGTTCTGGATGGAGAGCTCGCGGTCAGCGTCAGTGGAATCGCAGGCCCCGGCGGAGGCACGCCTGAAAAGCCAGTGGGCACAACCTGGATCGGGCTGGTCACTCCTACTGGCGAATGGACGCGGCGGTTCATCTGGGATGGTGATCGAGCCAGGAACAAAGCCTTATCCGCAGATGCTGCTCTACAAATTGTGATCGATTATCTCGAGGGAAAGTTATGAAGATGAAGGTAGCCGTCATTATTTCTGCGAATGCTGAATGGCGGGCTGTCAAGGAGGTTTTTCCCCATCTCGAAATTGTTGAATCCGTTTATGGTGAAGGTGCGCGCCTAAAGCTCAACCGGTGGGATTTGATGCTCTATCATGGTGGATGGGGAAAGATCGCGTCTGCTGGCGTGATGCAGTATGTGATTGACCATGAACGGCCCGATCTCGTCGTCAATCTTGGTACATGCGGAGGCTTTGAAGGCAGGGTTGATCGGGGTGACGTTGTGCTCGTGGAGCGGACCCTTGTCTATGACATCGTTGAACTGATGGGCGCCTTCGACATCCAGGCCGATTACGCCTCATCCCTGGATTTGAGCTGGCTCCCGGAACCCTATCCTCATCCCGTCCGACGGGGACTTATCGCCTCGGCAGACAGCGACCTTCCGCCCGAAAAGATCCCATTTCTAAAATCACTCGGCGCCATTGCCGGCGACTGGGAATCGGCGGCATTGGCATGGGTGGCTCAGAGAAACGGCAAGCGAATTCTCGTTCTGCGGGGGGTGAGTGACCTGGTAAATGAAGAAGATGGAGAAGCGTACAATAACCTGGAATTGTTTCACGAGCGGACGCGGGACATCATGCGCAAGCTATTCGAGCAGCTCCCAGACTGGCTCGATGCAATCAAGCAATAGCAGTAATGAGTGAGGCCGCCTTCGATGAAGCGGCCTCTGCATTTACTGAGCCGGGTTGATGACACGCCCCATAAACAGGATTTGTCCGGTGGCTGTATCGCGAATGATGAAGATGAACGGGCGATCAATGGTCAGGTTGACATCCAGCTTGCGGGCAGCAGTGGCCTCCATAATAACGGCGGTCGCCGCCGCAGCTTCCGTACCTTTCTCGTCAACAGCTACAAAGGCCTTGTGGATCACATTACTGATGAAGAGGTCTTTCTTGCCGGTCATGCCGGAAAAATCTGCCAGGTCGGGATGAAAGGCATCTGGCATTCCCATTCCTGTAAGCGCATCAGATAGGCTGAAGTCCTTTGTAAACGTGAATTTAGGGAGCCCCAACGGCACGCCGGCCGGCTGCATCTGCTGGATCATGGCATTAAATGCATCCACGCTGAACGCAGACTCAAACTCCGCAAAGCGGCCGGCATCCGGAACGATGATATCCATCGCCGCGGAGTCACCTGCATAGGCCAGTTCTACTGCCTGATAACCATTTCCCTGCATATAAGGGATGCCATACAGTTCCTGGTTCATCATCTTTGCAGTCACATCCGAGCCATCCAGCAGGTGGAATGGAGCATCAGCAGTGGCTTTGGGATCGAACTGATTGAACCAGTCTGCCTTGAAATAGATGGCATTGACCAGCACCATGCGCGTGTCAGGTCCAACAGAGCCATCCGGCAGCAAATCGTTGATCTTATCCTCGGTCTGTTGGCTGACCCAGTTGTTGATCTCTTTCCGGGTGGGCTCAAATTGCTTCACAAAATCTGCAAGTTGGATTCCCGCGCCATAGTTGACCGCGATGGTATCGAGATAGTCCTGGATGAAATGATAACTTTGCTCCGCCCAGATGGCGTTTGCGATGTTTAGTTTCATCGGCTGTTGATTTGGGTCCGCGCTGCTTTTGCCCCGCTGGGCAAGGTCGAGATCCAACTTGTTGAAGGCCGTATGAGTTGCAGCTTGACCCTGGTCAAAGTGAAGCACACTCGCCATCTGCGATTCGGTTTCGCCACGGGCGCCGGCGTAGATCATTGCCAGAGCGAGGGAAATGCTATACGGAGACAGGATTAGGTTCCCGTCCCCGGAACGAAGCGATTGGTACATATCCAGGGCGAAGGCATTGTTCCCGTCCACGAGCGTCTGAACCTCGCTTTGCGAAACGTTGGGATTTGTCGCGCGCTGCTTGTCTGAGTGCGCGACGAGGGACGCAGAGGGCTGCGAACAACTGGAAACAAGTATGACAATCAGCGCAGCGAAAAGGGCAAATCTGGTGGGCTTCATAATCGCTCCTTCCTGTCGAGGACGATGGTCTCCGTATTTAGTTCCCTACAAGTGTAATTCCATGGAGACTTCAGCATGGTCTTCGTTGTAACAGGGAATCTCCTGAAAGCCGAGCCGGTGATAGAAGGCAATGGCCCGTACCTGCAATGGACTGGTCTGTAAGCGAATTCTTCTGTACCCCTTTTGGTGGGCAAAATCACGCAGTTGACAGAATAGCGCATAACCAATGCCTTGACCGTGGAATTCGGGCAGGAGCCACATACGTTTCAGTTCCGCTGTTTCAAGAGCCAGCCGACGTATCGCGCTTGTACCGATCAGCCGATCCCTGTCAAAGGCGGCAAGGAATTGACCGCCATTCTCAAGGTAACTGGCCCGAATGTCATCCATGTCGGCAAACTCGCCGGATGCCTCAAAATGCTGGACGCTGTCTTCGAGCGTACCATTCCAGCCGAAGATGCCATAGGCTACTGTCAGGATCATGCGCCGCGCCTCGAAACTTTCATGCTGCTGAATGGGTCGGATCTTGATCATAAGCCTTGCATGGACACGGAATGGACCAAGTGTAACATGCAGGAAACCAGGTCGTTAGTCATGTTGCAAAGATGCATCGACCGGGAAAAGAATCCTGGTGAGTCCATTTCCCCCAATAAATTACAAATGGAGTTTCCTATGAAAATCAGTACACTTGAAGACCTTCTTACGGACGAATTGAAAGATATTTACAGTGCGGAAAATCAGCTCATCAAGACCCTGCCCAAGATGGCAAAGGCTGCAGAATCCAGCGATCTGCGCAATGCGTTCGAGAAGCATCTCGAGCAAACGCGCACTCATGCCCAGCGCATCGAGCAAATCTGCAGCGATCTTGATGTGCGGCCCGGCGGCAAGAAGTGCATGGGTATGGAAGGACTGGTGGAGGAAGGCAAGGAAGTCCTTCAGGAAGATATGGAAAAAGAGCCCAGGCAGGCAGCGTTGATCGGCGCTGCCCAACGCGTCGAGCACTATGAGATTGCGGCGTACGGCACGGCCATGGCTCATGCCAAGCAGCTTGGTTATATGAAGGTCGTTGACCTGCTTGGAAAGACGCTGGAGGAGGAGAAGCTGGCGGACGAACTGCTCACGACCATTGCAGAGAACCGTGTCAACGTCAAAGCAGCGATGGGCACGGCAGCATAAAGGAAGCCGGGCACTCCTTTGTGCTGGTCATTATGTTTGGCGCCTATGCCATCGTTGATGGTGCCATTGCCGTTGACACAGGTTTGACCCGCGCAAAGGACGCATCGCGCGGTTGGGTTTTTCTCCTGGATGGTCTCGTCAGTATCGGCCCCGGGCTTTGGCTCAAAGGTCAGCACATCCGAAGAAGTCCAGAGGTGCGTCTCCTATAACTCGATCATGAGCGGAGATCGAACCTTTACCGGGTAATCCATATGCCACAGAAAACAAAACCTAAACAAGAACAACGTCCTCCACAACATCAGGACCGTCAGCCCGGGCTGGAACATAAGATGCAGCCTCGGCCTGAGTCGGAGGATGCGTCTCAGCGAGGAAGCGGAAAATTACAGGGAAAGGTGGCGCTTATCACCGGCGGTGACAGTGGGATTGGCCGCGCGGTTGCGATTGCGTTTGCAAAGGAAGGTGCGCAAGTAGCGATTGTTTATCTGGATGAACACAAGGACGCGGAAGAGACCCGGTCCTTGGTGGAGAAGCAGGGACAAAGCTGCCTACTCATCCCCACGGACGTGCGGGATGAGGCTTTCTGCCGGCAGGCGGTTGAGCAAACGGTCCAGAAATTGAAGCGGCTGGATATCCTCGTCAACAACGCGGCTGTGCAATTCCCACAGAAAAGCGTGGAGGATATTTCATCCGAGCAATTGGAAAGAACCTTCCGCACCAACATCTTCTCGTATTTTTACATGGTCAAGGCGGCGCTGCTGCACCTGCAAAAAGGAAGCGCCATCATCAACACAACTTCAGTGACGGCGTATCGTGGCAGCCCGAACTTGATCGATTATGCCTCGACGAAAGGCGCGATTGTTGGTTTCACGCGGTCGCTGGCACACTCACTTGTGGAAAAAAGGATTCGCGTGAACGGGGTTGCTCCTGGTCCGATCTGGACACCTTTGATCGCTGCTTCCTTCCCCGCTGACAAAGTGGCCGAGTTTGGGTCTGACGTACCGATGGGCAGGGCCGGTCAGCCCGAAGAGGTTGCCCCGTGTTATGTTTTCCTGGCAAGCGATGATTCCTCCTATATGACCGGGCAGGTATTGCACCCGAATGGAGGCGAGATCGTAAACGGATAGTTGCACGCCGGTTGCGGGGTAACTTAAATTCCAGCGATTAGAGAACTATTGTGTTGTATAATTTTCATGCAAGCTTCCTTTCCTCTTACCAATACACAGGAGGCACTCATGGAAAAAATTTTATCGTTATGGGCCAAGCTGTTACTGATTGGTGCAGGTGGATTGGCCTTTGTCGCCGGGCCGATCCTCTTTTTATTTCCCGACCAGACGCAAGTCTACTTTGCATGGACGATCAAACATCCGCTGACACCAATCTTTATGGGCGCAAACTATCTGGGAGGACTCGGCGCGTTATGGAGCATGAGGCTTAATCGCTGGTCTGTGGCGCGGGTGCAAATGCCTGGCATATTTGTGTTTGCTGTCACGCAACTGCTCGCGACTTTATTGCATATTCCTATTTTCAATTGGCATCATCCTATCGCCTGGGCCTGGTTGTTCGTCTACATCACCAGCCCAGTGGCAACACTGTGGGTTTATTTAGGCATGGAAAAAGGATATCAGCCGCCTGTCTCCAGCAGACCAGCATTTCCAAAGGGGTTTTCAACCGTGATGCGCATCTTTGCAATGATTAGCGCTGTATTTGGAGTTGGGCTGATTTTCTGGCCTTTCTTGTTTCCCTCTCAAGGCAGTGCAGTCCCATGGTGGGCATGGACTCTGACCCCCCTCACTGCGCACGTGGCCGGCGGCTGGTATCTGGCCGCGGCAACCTTGCAATGGACTGTCTCCCGACAGCGCTCCATGGATACGGCGGGTCCATCTTTGCTGGGGCTTATGATCGTCACAGGAGTCCAATTGATCGGGGCGATGCTCCACTTCAGTGCCTTCAATGGATCGTCACTATTCATTGTGCTCTACCTGCTGAATGCGGTTGTGGTTTTCCTGTTTTCCGGTTATGTATTCCTCCGGAACCGCTCTGCTTTCATACCTGTGGCATCCCAGACTTCACCCTGAAAGCAATATCCTGAGAGTTGGAACAGAAGCCGCTGGAAGATTTGAAAAAAGAAGAATATCTTCCTATCGTGAAATCGTCCGTGCTGATTCTTTCAGGCGTTCACATAGATCCCGGATGACCGTGAGGCTTACATCCGGGCGGTCGCGCAGGAGCGACTCAAAGCTCCTCTGATCCAGGCAGAGCGTGCGCACATCACCGACTGCGGTCAATGACGCCATGCGCGGTTCACGTCTGATGAGCGCCATTTCTCCCACATATTCGCCAACCTTTCGACGGGCCAGCTCCACCTCCTCCTGCTCTCTGAATGTCGTGACCCGGATCTGGCCAGAGACGATGATGAACATGACATCGCCGATTTCGTCCTCGCGCGCGAGCACGTCGCCATCGCCAAACGATTCTTCCTGTGCGATGGCCGCCACCTGCTTAATGTCAGTGGGGGAGAGATGTGCAAAGAGCGGTACACGTTTAAAAAAAAGAATCCGTTCCATCATCGATAGCGTGGCGATATTTTCCATTTTCATCACTCCAAGTTTATGCGCGGCAAACCGGGCGCAATCCCGAATCCATGGATCATTGTCTTTAATGAGGCGCGGCCAATCGATCGTTCCATTCGATGCCGGGTCATTCTCCCAGACATCCATTAAAGGCTGGATGATTCTCCGCCAGCGCGAGTTGAGGGACTCGAGCGCCTCGATGACGTTCGCACGCTGTGTTCCATGATCCGCATAAAGATTCTCAATGGCCAGTTCCATTGCCTGACGATCTCCGAGCAGCCCGATCGCGCGCAAACTGCTGATTGCATATTCATTTGACT
>JAKOVF010000211.1 GCA_029782225.1 Chloroflexota bacterium
GGAGAAGTATCAACTTGATGATGAAGAAGCCGCCGGATTTGCGGCAGTTTTAGGCAAGATACTAGACCGCGACATAAGGCTTCCAGATAAAGAACTTACTGAAAGGTGTTTCATGGTTATTCCCGGCGGGAAAACAGCTGGGGAGGTAGAAGCATGATCCGTATAACAGTCCCTGGCCGGCCGGTCCCAAAGGCGAGGCCCCGGCTGGGGTACCGTGGCAGGAAAGCATATGTGTACACTCCACCGGAGACAAAAGAGTATGAGAAATTGGTGGGATGGGTAGCAAAGGCTCTTGGGTGCAAACCAGTCGATGGGCCTGTTTCTGTCGCCCTAAGTGTGTATGTGAAAGGGAGACTGGACGCGGATAATATCGCAAAATCAATTTTGGACGGTTTGAACGGTATTGCATACGAGGATGACGACCAAGTGGTGGAGCTCCTGGTTCGCAAGCACCGAGTAAAAGCAGCAGCGGAAGAGCGGGTGGAGATAGAAATACGGGAGGCGGGAGAGAGTGCAGGGACAGCCTGAAGAAATGGAAAGGCGGGAGAAACCGATGAAATGGTGGTATACGGTACCCGGTGCCCTGGCCCGCGAAGAGGCGATTGCCGCTTTCCGGACCCGGTTCGGGCGGGAGCCGGATGAGGTTTGTAAGCTAGGCGAGGGCAGTCCATACAGCCTTTGGTGCCTGGGGCCCATCAACGATGAAGAAAGCAAGCAAGGAGGTGATTGAAATTAATGAACCCTGTTCTGTTTAGCAGTAAGAAAACTGAATGGGAAACACCACAGGCGTTATTTGATGAATTAGATCGTGAGTTTGGGTTTACACTTGACGTATGCGCTTTGCCTGAAAATGCAAAATGCGATCTGTTTTTTACTCCAGAAACGGACGGGCTTTCTCAATCCTGGAAAGGCCATATATGCTGGATGAATCCTCCGTATGGCAAAGAGATTGGAAGGTGGGTAGAAAAGGCGTACCGCGAAAGTAAACAAAATGGCACAACAGTTGTATGCCTGCTACCAGCACGGACAGATACAAGATGGTTTCATGATTACGTATACGGCAAGGCCGAAATAAGGTTTTTAAGGGGCAGAATAAAGTTTGTTGGAGCGGAGAATTCAGCACCGTTCCCCAGTATGATTGTGATTTATCGGGGAAACTGTCCGCGCTGCGAGCAGGGGATGTTTTAATGATTACACATTGATCTTGTTTAGTACACAATCCTGGGAGAGGGGGTACAAGATGAAGATTAAGCGAGCGACATACCGGCACATTATTGGAGAGAGGGGGCCGCTCCATGAAATATAAAATCCTGCTCCGCGAGGTAAAGCCGTTCTTAACCCTGGGCGAGCTAATAGCGGACAAGCATCCGGAACTATTCCAAGCCCTGCAGCACCACATCGAGCCACAGGACATAACCGGGATCATCCTGGCCCCGGCATGGCTCACCGGGCCGGAAAAGTATATCGCGCGGATCATGGAGACGCCGCCGGGGAGGGATGGAGAATGACGCGCCAGAAGCTCAAGCAGATCCGGCACCTCAAGCGAGAGATCGAGCTGCTCCAGGAGCAGATCGCCGCCGTCGAGGGCGAGATAGTCACGGATGTAGTCACGGGCAGCAGCCGCGAATTCCCTTACGGCAAGCGGAAATTCATCATCCGCGGCCTGCCGGGTGAGCGAAACGAAAAGCTCCTGCGGCTGCGGGACAGGCTGGAGCGCCGGATGAAAGATCTGCAGGACATGAGGGCGGAAATATTTGAGTGGGTGGAGGGGATAGAGGACAGCCTGCTGCGGCAGATCATTGTCTTGCGGCACGTGAACGGATTGACATGGGATCAGGTGGCGGCGCATATCGGCGGGGGGAATACGGCGGATAGCCTTCGTAAAATGCATGACAGATTTTTAAAGGGTGCTTAAATTTGTCCGCAATGTCCGTTTTTTTCCTGGTAGTATGATAGTAAGTAAAAATGTATTCTGAAGCAGGGCCGTCCGGGAGGGCGGTTTTTGTGATGATATCAGGTCGCCGGCTGGGCCGGAGGGTGCGCGCGCCAGCGGGCAGGGGGGGGGCCGGGGGTGAAAAGAATTTTTCGACGATGATCTGAAGGAGCCGTCCGGCAGAGCGCTGGGCGGTTTTTATTATGCGAGAGTGATGCCATGGCCCGATTTCCGCAGGTGTATCGCACAACTGAATGGGAAAGAGTACGGCAATATGTGATTCAACGTGCACATGGACTATGCGAGGAGTGCCTTCGGCAAGGACGCATCGAAGCCGGCGTTGACGTAGACCATATTGTGCCACTGAATGATGAAAATTGGCAAGATTGGAACATTGCATATAACCCGGACAATTTGCAGTTGTTGTGCCGGCAATGCCACGCGGAAAAGCACAGGCGTGACTCTGTTTTGAGTCGCTTTGTTGAGCCGGTTCAGGCGGGCGGTGGCGGGTCGGCATAGCCCCCCCGTCTTGGGAGCGGGTGCTGGCGTCTGGGGACCGAGCGGCGGGCCTTTCTTTTTACTCGCGGCTCGCGCGTGCACGACCCGGGAGTCCCTAGAAAGGGGTGATTTTGTGCCGAGAAAGCAGAAGATGTCCAGACAAGAACGGATTTCAGCCGAGGAACAGCGACTTCGTGAGATTTTGTCCGGGATGCCGGAAGATATGTTGCGATTGGTCGAAGGACTTATCCAACGGGCGGCATTTCTTCGGGTTGAACTGGAAGATTTGGAGGAAGACATAAACAAGAATGGTTCCACCGAAGTTTACCAAGCCAGCGAACGCTCGCCGGCAATGACGCGCATACGAGCTGCAGCACAGCACTACGAACGAATGGCACGCCAATATCTGGCAACATGTAAGCAACTAGCGGAGTTGGCCAGTTCGACAGGTGCGGTCAAAGGAGAGAGAAAAGGTGACAGCAGCGAAAATCCGTTCGAGAAGCTCGTCCAAGGCCGCATCCAACGGGTCAAGTAGGCTGCCGCAGTACATTCAAGAATGGCATGATTACGTTGACCGTCATCCGGAGCGCTTTGGTGAGGACATCCGCAAGCTGAAGCGGATGATCGAGGAGCTGCTGGCTCGCGATGACATTTTCTATGACCCAACAGATGTCGAAGCCTTCATCCAGTTCTGCAGTATGCTCCGGCATCGTGAGGGTCGCTGGGCCGGACAGCCGTTAGGGCTGTCCATGGAGCAAAAATATATCGTCGCTTGCGTGCTGGGCATCAAATGGCACGACCCGGAGCTAGACATGGACGTTCGGTATTTCCGGGAGCTGGTGCTGTTCGTCGGGCGCAAGTGGGGCAAATCGACGTTCATCTCGGCGCTAGCGGCGTACATGCTCATGTTGGACGGCGAACCGGCCGCCCAGGTATGGTGCCTCGCTACGGTCAAGAGCCAGGCGGCTATCGTCTACGAAAACACCAAGGCACTGCTGCAGTCCAGCCCATATATTACACCGCCAGACGACCCGCATAGATATTGGCGCACTAAGCGGGACAGGGACAATGCCGAGATGTTGCTGTTCCCGGCGACGAATAGTTTCATGAAGCCAGGTGGCAAGAATAGCCAGAACCAAGATGGTTTGAATCCACATTGCTATGTCATT
>JAKOVF010000362.1 GCA_029782225.1 Chloroflexota bacterium
AGCCCAGTTTGTGTGCCAGCGCAACCGAGCCTGCGTTGAACTTCGCACAATCCCAGTAGGCCCGCGAACCCGATTCTTCACAGCGTTTGATGAGGTGGGCACAGGCGGCTGCTGCAAATCCCCGCCTGCGGTAGGCTTCCACGGTGCGGATGCCGATCTCGCGCACGCCCAGAATGTCCATGTCTGCATAGGCTTCGCAGATCACCTGCTCATCGTGCACAATGCAAACGGCCAGCCCCTTATCCAGAAAGTTCTCGAGGCTTCCATAGCGGTTGAGGTTTTCCTCATGCTTCGGACTTTGTTCCAGAAGGGTTCGATCCATAGGATGGATGGAGTATCCGTCAGGCAGCGGGCAGAGGTAAGGGGACAGGTCGCTGCTGCCGATGGGACGGTCAAACTCCAGGCATTCTGCACCCGCATCTGGGTCCGGGGGGAAGCGGTCTACATCGGCATCTCCATCGCGGAATGCCAGGGCGACGATCCCATCCTGTCTGAGCATCTCCACCGCTTCTTTCAGGACCTCGCGGGTGTAGTCGCCGCCTCGATAGAGTGTCCCATCGTCAGCTTCCCACACAAGACCCCAGTGCGGCTGCAGGGGGTCATCGGTCAGGATCTTGCCGACATTCCCGCCCGCCATCACCGCCAGCGCACGGATGCCGGTGGGCAGGTCCAGACGGAACATCGAACGCAGCGCCGGCCCGACCTGATTCGGCTCGATCTGGATCATCATATTTTTACTCCGGCGTCTTTTCCCACGGTTCGGAGACGTCATGCTCCGGTCCCATGACGGAGAAATACAGGGCGTTGGCCGCCTCGGAATATCCGCCGACGAACGCCACCCTGCAGCCCATACGCTTGAGGCGATGCAGCCCTTCGATCATCACAGCCTTGCCGAGCCCGTGCTGGCGGTGCGCCGGGACGGTTGCCACCGGTTCAAAATAGGCGGTACGGGTCACATCATCGAACCAGATCGTGCAGAACGATGCAATAGACCCGTCAGGTGCGACCGCGACGATATCCAGGTCCCGTCGATAGAGCGGCGCAGATTGGATGTGGCGGTACCACTCGGGATGGTCACGGTTCTCGCGTGCAGTGTGAATGTCATCACTGTGAAAGCCGAGACCCGAAGCGTAACAGCGCTCCAGCAGTTCAAGTCCATCACCCAGGGAGCGAATGGTATAGCCCGGCACAGGCCGGGTCTCCGGCAGAAGCCCCTCCAGGGAGCGGCGGTGCTGGACTTCCTGCTGCCCCGCTCCTTCGACCCGCTGGAAGCCGCGGCGGCTGAGGATCTCCTGAAGGCCTCGATCCTGCGAATCAGGCCAGACCCATAATCTCCGGCAGTTCTCTGTGGTGATCGTAAATAACCTTGCCTCGGCTGTCGCCAGCATCTCTTCTTCGAGCTGTGGACTATCGTAGCCGGGATGGATCTGCAAAAACGCATGACCCGGACCTTCGGGATTGAGCACGGCGGCGATCTCTCCGCTCTCGGCTTCCCATAGGAAGATGACTTCCTCCGGCTTCATCTTTTCAAGGTCGGGATTGGCAAACCACCACCAGTAATCCAGCCGGGCCACATGCCAGCTCAGTTCGCGGGATTGGTTGGCGATCATCACCTGGCGCAGGAACTCGCGCATGCGCCAGTAATCTTCTTCATTTTCGAAGGGGCGGTTTTTTATTTTCATGGTTCACCCTGTTGCCAGTTCTGGCGTCGAAACTTTCTCCAACGGATCGGGCCCAGGCCGAGTTGGTTTCAGGCATAACTCAGAACCGTGTGAGACAGGTGAATTGTAAACCTGCAATGCAAATTGCGTTACAAAACGAATCAATTCCCGATAGCATTCAACGATGGTATTGGATATGTCGTTGCGAGGGGCAGGCAGCACCCCTCTCCCGCAGGGAGAGGGCAGGGTGAGGGCGAAATGCAGCCATGCCAGCCGAACCCGTACAAATCCCCCATAGAAATGCAATTGACTTCTCGATATTGAATTGAGCGAATTCTGATACTACCTGTTTGAACTATGTATCAAAAGATATCTTCTGCACATAGGGTGTCGGGTCCCAATCCGACGCCGCCTTCCACATCACGTCAAATTGGTCAACAAAATAGTAATACCAATCTTCATCGTTCTCCGGGGTTAATTCAAATGTTGGAGAAAGTTGAAAACCGTATTTATGCGGATACACCTCGACAAAGATAATACCGTTTTTCTTTTTTGCATCAAAACTGATCATTCCAAAGGATGGAGCATAGGAAAGCAACCTGACGGATATGTTTTCCGGCTTGGCGTTCCGTACCCCTGATTGTTGTCTGTCCTGGGTAAATATAATGAGACAGGCAATATCATAGAGCGCGCTCTCCAACTGCCTATGATAGTATTCCGTATCTTTTGTCCTTACACTACGCTGGGCGGACATTTCAATAGCCTGTGATGCAGGCTCGATTAATAGGACACGTAATTTACCGCCATTTTCCAGATGTTTACTCAGCATGGCGGATTGTCCATGAATTGTGTTCGTCAAGGTAACTCCGCAAAGATCGATCTGAGTGGCCTGCTTAATGAAAGGAGCGAGATCAGGTGGTCTGCGGAAGAAGGCAAGCGCTGAAGGGCGATCTGGCAAATGTCTCTTTAGATTCGAAATTTGTTCCGAGAGCGCTTCTCGATTTATGCGGTCACGGATGAGACTGACCGAAAGAATGGCTAGGGTGGCGGCAATTCCAGGTAGTAGGAGGAATTGATTTCCTCCAAACATGCCAACGATTGCTGCCATGAGGCTGACCAGAATGGCAATCAGTGTGTCACTGTTTGTAAGAATGAATTTCCAGATTTTCTTCATAGTTTTCCCTTGAATGCCATCTCATCCCTCCACAACCTTGACTTCATCCTCGGTCCACCCATGCGACTGATACGAAGCGACCAACTGATCGATCTCGGACTCAAGCTTGCCCGTCATGCGTATTTTCCAGTTATTCCGCTTCCTTCAACGCCCGTTCCAATAGATCTGCTACCTTGAGTTCGCCTGCCCATGTCCGCAGATATCCAAGATCGAGCTCGCCTGAGCGGGTCTTCAACACACCAAGAATATCTCGCCATTGACGGTCGGAGACTTCGCCGCCCATGCGATACCACTCAAGTTTGGAAAGGATGGTGTCTTCCGGGCTGGCGAGCGAACCACCTACAGCATAGGGAATCCCAATTTGTTCGAGAGTTTGCGTGACCAGCAGCGTGATCCGAGCGGCTTCACCTTGCATGACCGTAAACCTTTTGTGCTAACTTTTCCCCAAGCATCAGGTCTGCCAGCATACGATGAATTTGTTCGGGCGTGGCAGTGGGATGACGCTGCTTGATGCCGCTGATTGCCAGCGTTTTCACAGTTTCGTTCAGGCCGTCGACAATGGCGATTTTTTTCCATGCAGGCATGCGTCGAATGAATTGAATTTGCAGGGCTTCCATTCTGGGATGTGTATCCGGGAATAAGGCGGTCATA
>JAKOVF010000247.1 GCA_029782225.1 Chloroflexota bacterium
CGAGTCACACAAAGAGCAATAGTTGAGCTCTATCTAAGTAGCCTCTTTATTTTTTTGACTATGGTGGGATAGCCCACTATCCCAGGGGAGTGAGCAAAGTGAAGTTGCTAGGTTTGGGAGACAGCGTTGTAGATTGCTACATTCACACTAACACTATGTACCCCGGTGGTAACGCTCTAAATGTGGCCGTTTTTGCCCGACGCCTTGGCTTAGAGGCTGCTTACCTTGGGTATGTGGGGACAGACCGGGCTGGAGATCACATCCTTGATACGCTCCGCCGAGAAATGGTTGATGTATCTCGGGTGATTCGCCTCCAAGGTCCCACTTGGCATGCCTGGGTTAAGTTGGAACAAGGCGATCGGGTCTTTATGGGCAGTGATCGCGGAGTTTACCGCCAATTCGCCCTGTCCGAGGAAGACTTCACATACATAAACCAGTTTGATGTGATCCATACCAGTGTCTTCAGCCAGATCGAACCGTACTTGCCGCGCTTAGCGGAAGCGCCCGGACTGCTCAGCTTTGATTACTCCAACCGTGTGGAACAAGCGTATATAGAACAGACTGCCAGGTACCTTGATGTGGCTCTTTTCTCCCATGATGGCATCTCAGGGGACGACCTAGAAGGCTTTATGAGATCTGTGGCCGAGCTGGGTCCAGAAGTGGTGATTGTGACAATGGGAGAGCAGGGCTCCGTCGCCCTGCATGATGGTAGATTCTTCAGACAGTCGGCCTTCCTCTGTGAAGCTGTGGATACGATGGGAGCTGGCGACAGTTTCATTGCTATGTTCTTGGTCTGCTATGCCCAGGGAATGTCCATTCCAGAATGCTTACAGCGCGCCGCCAGGGCTTCCGCCCAGAACTGCCTGGTGCACGGAGCTTTTGGTTACGGAATTGCTATGGAGGAGGTGGATAGAGGTTAGTACTTTGAACCATTAGGGGAGAAGAGCACAGCTGCACGAGGTAGTAACAGAAGAACGAACAAAAGCGAGAAAACGAGGAGGTTATTTCATGAAACGGAGAAGTCGTTTCGCGGGGGGCATTGTGCTAGCTTTAGCGCTGTTCATGGTTCTGCCCTTGGGTGCGTTCGCTCAGGAAAAGGTCACGCTGCGATTCTTCCACAAATGGCCCGAAGAACCGTACAACACCTACTTCAATGACATGGTAGCCAAGTACGAAGAGCTGAATCCGCACATCGACATTGTTGTAAACTCCGCTGCAGACCAGCCCTATAAGACACAGATCAGGGTCGTCATGAGCAGCTCCACTCCCCCGGACATTTACTTTGCCTGGCCTGGCGATTACACAGCCAACTTCGTCCGTGCTGGCCGGGCCCTGGATCTGACCGATTACTTCTACGGCACTGAGTGGGAAGAACTCTTCCCTGAGTCCATTGTCAGCTCGTACAAGGTTGATGGACGTTTGTATGCCATCCCCATTCGCTTAAGCGCGAAGTTCATGCTGTACAACAAAGAGATGTTTGACAAGTACGGCTTGTCTGTACCAGAAACTTGGGACGAGTTCCTGGAAGTGTGCGAGGTACTGAAATCCAACGGTATCACACCCATCGCCTTTGGTAACCGTTTCCCCTGGGCAGCCATCCACTACCTGACGACGTTCAACCAGAAATTGGTTGACCCCGAGACATTGGCCGCCGACTATCTGCTCAGCGGTGGATACTTCGAGCATCCCGGCTATCTCGAAGCCCTGAAGATGTTTACTCTGCTCAATGAAAAAGGCTACTTCAACGCCTTCCCCAACGCCTACCTACACGCCGATGCTCGCTCCATGTGGTGGGAAGAGCAGGCGGCCATGTTCTACGCCGAAATCGTAGAATTCACCCACCTGTCACCCGCTGGCGAGGCGCCAGATGCGTTCAAAGACAAATGGGGCTTCTTCCCGTTCCCGGCCATCGAACACGGCGAGGGCAATCAGCGGTTCATTACTGGGGCACCCGACGGTTTCCTCATCAATGCGGATACGAAGTATCCCGAAGAGTGCGTTGATTTCCTCCGCTTCTTGACCTCCGTGGAGAACGCTCAAGAGTGGGTTCGTAGGATTCAAGTGGTAAGCCCTGTCATCGGCTCCGTAACTGAAGAAACAGCTTTCAAAGGCCTCGTCGAAGCAATGGAGGTAATCGGTGAGCTGGAAGGGATGAACAACTGGCTGGACACCGAACTGCATGCGGATATCGCCAGGGTCTATCTGGACGGTTCCCAGGCACTACTTGAGGGCACCAAGACACCTGAGCAGGTCCTGAAAGAAGTCCAGGAAGCTGGCAGAATTGTGCGGGAAACACTTGGTAGTAACTAGCTGACTGGGACGACAGGGGGAGTGTCTCCCCCTGTCACTCAGCCGAGTTGAAGGGGTGGTTACTATTCACTACAAAAGCAAGATCGCACCATACGTCTATATTGCGCCCGCTGTTCTACTCATCGTGGTTTTCGTGTACAACCCTCTGGTACAGAACGTCATACTAAGCACCTTCGAGTGGAGCGGCATCAGTCGCGATAAGGTTTTCGTCGGGTTGGAGAACTACCGCTATCTGTTCGAATACGATGTTTTTTGGACAGCGTTCAAGAACAACATGTGGTACGCCGTGATCTCCCTGGTATTCCAGGTTGGCTTGGCATTGGTGCTTGCGGCTGTGTTGGAAGAAAAGTTCTTCCGGAAGTTCCAACCCTTCTTGACCACGGTATACTTCCTGCCCTCAGTTCTGTCAGTGACCATCGTGGGCTTCCTGTGGGGCTTCATCTACAACCCGGGCTTTGGACTGCTGAATCAGTTTTTGCGCCTCATTGGCTTGGCCAGCTGGGCACAACCTTGGCTGGCCAATTCAGAGATGGCCATGTATTCCATCATCGCCGTTTCACAATGGCAGTACACGGGCTACTGCATGGTGTTTTTCTTAATCGCCATCCAGAACATCCCGCAGGAGCGCTATGAAGCGGCGGAAGTCGATGGTGCAGGCCCGTTAGCCAAGTTCCTCCACATCACTCTACCAGGCGTTAAAGAAATGCTGCTGGTGGTGAGCATCTTTACCATCAACGGTGCCTTCAGAGTGTTTAACATCGTAGAAGTCATGACTCAAGGTGGACCCAATAATTCCACACAAGTCTTGGGGTCACTCTTGTACCAGGAGGCGTTCTGGTATGACCGCATGGGTCTGGCCAGCGCCATTTCCACAGTGATCTTCGCCATCACTTTAGCCATTACCATCTTCCAGTTGAAGACCAGCCGGTCTGAGACTTTGTGAGCCCATAGGGGGTGACAACCGTGAGGAGAAAGCTATCCCGCTTTTTGGTTTCCTTGGTACTGATCGCCTTGGTTGTGATTATGCTCTACCCAATGTACTGGACGGTCATCAACAGCCTGAAGACAAACTCCCAGCTGTTCAACGACTCATGGAGCTTTCCCAAGGTGCGCAATTGGAGAAACTACCAGATGGCCTGGAACTACGGTGTGAAGAACTACATCATCAATAGCTTCTTAGTCACACTGGGTACATTGCTTGTGGTGATCAGTGTTGGTGCGTTGGGCGCCTATGGGTTCAGTCGCTTCGAGTTCAAGGGTAAATCGGTGCTGTTCTTATTGGTCTTGGGCGGATTGATGCTTTCGCCGGAGGTAAGCTTGATTCCCCTTTTCGGGTTCATCCAAAACCTCGGCTTGTACGATTCGCACCTTGGCTTGGTCATCATCTATACAGCTTTCCGGCTGCCCTTTACCATCTTTTTGCTGGTGTCGTACTTCGTGAGCATTCCCCACGACATTGAGGAGTCGGCCTACATTGACGGCTGCAACAGCTTCCAGGTTTTCCTCAAAGTGATGCTTCCGTTGAGCAGGCCGATCATAGCTGGAACCACCATCTTTCAGTCGTTGTGGGTATGGAATGAGTTCCTCTTCGCGTTGGTGTTCCTGGAGTCGGATGTCCTAAAGACAATTCCCGTGGGATTGATGACCTTCCAGAGCAAACTTGCCACCAACTGGACCGGGCTCTTGGCCAGCTTGGTAATCGCATCGCTTCCCATCGTGACGATCTTCTTGCTAATGCGCAAGCAGTTCATTCGTGGTATAACGTTGGGAGCGGTGAAAGGATAAGCCGAAAATGTTACTAGAAAGGAAGAAGACAATGAACAATCGCTTTGACCAATTCGATGCAACTCCCTGTAACTTTGTGGTGGTTGAACCCATCCCCGATTCCGTAGCAACTCTTCTGAAGGAAGATCAAGAGAAAATTAGGGAGGCCATGCGCGCTGCGGCGGCAGAGCGCAAGATCGAGCAGGTACTGTTCGTGGCCGTGGGCGGTTCCTGGTGTTCCCTTTTCTCGGGCAACTACATCGTTCAGAGGCAGGCCAAGCAGCTGAAAAGCGAGCTCATTAACGCCAACGACTTTAACATCAAAGCCCGCCAAAACTTGGGCGAGAACACAGTGGTAGTCTTGGCCTCCCACTCGGGTACCACCGCTGAAGTTGTGGAGGCCGCCAACTACGCCAGGGAAAAGGGCTGCTACGTGGTGTCGATCACCGGCGGTGAAGCTAGCCCGCTGGCCAAAGCAGCCCATTTCCCAGCCATCTACAAGGTCCCCGGCGTTTCCGTGGCCCAGAATCTGCTTGGTAGCCTCGTGGCCCTGTACCTCCTGCAGGCAGTAGAACCCAGCGAGGAAGTTGACCAGGTCCTTGCGGAGCACCAAAAGCTGCCTGAACTGCTGAGGAATATTAAAGAGGCGGCCAAAAACATGGCCCGCCAAGCGGCCGACAAGTTCGGCGGAAAACAGGACATCTATGTTTTAGGCAGCGGCATTTCCCGCGGCTTGGCTTACAAAGTGGCGGTCATCAGCCTCCAGGAGTTTGCCTGGGTGCGAGCCAACTTCGTGGACACCGGTGAGTTCTTCCACGGCCCCCTGGAAATTGTGGAGAAAGGGCTGCCCATGCTCTTTATCATGGACAGCAATGAAAAAGCTCGCACCGTAACTGAACGGGCGATTCGCTTTGTAGACCAGCTTGGAGCAGATTACTTCGTCTTCGACGCCAAGGAGCTAGCTGCCGAAGCATCGGAGTATATTACCTGGTTCACCCTTTTCTTTGCTACCCAGTGGTTCACTTTCTACATGGGCATGTGCCAGAACCATAACCCGGATGACAAGCGCTACATGGGCGTGCTAAAATACTAGAGGTCCCTGTTCGTGAGTTAAGCAGAGCTCGTGGCTACGGGCTCCGCTAATTGTGCCCCGTGCCCGTCGGCTCCGAATCGTTAAGGTCATGGGGGAGGATAAGTGGCAATCTGATCCAGCAGTTCGCCCCTAGAACGTCAAAGGAGCAGTGGAAGAAATGAAACGCGCAGCAATGCCCGCGAAAACCAACGCACTCCAGGTCACGGCCCGATGCAACACGTTCTCCACCGTTCGCTTTGACACAAACTCTGTTCCCGTTGAGTACGTCTGCAAAGAGATTACTGTGAAAGCAGGTGTGTTTGAAGTATCACTATGGTATCGGGGTAAGCAAATCGCCAACCACCCCCGCCTTTACGGCCGAGAAGGCGTGCAGTACAAGTTGGAGCACCATCTCCCGTTACTGGAATCGAGTAGGTAGCCGCTAGGTGATCAGCCTAGCGGCTTTCCTCTCACAGAACGGTGCGTACGGGCCGCGTACACCGCTCCTGAAGAATCTACCGCCGTTCGTAGAACTGCGACACAATCCCGACACTGTACTTCGTGAGGTCCACAAGACCAATCTCCCTGAACCAACTATTGGGTAGAGCCATACTCACCAGCGGACTGGCCGAGTTGCGCCAGCTGCGCATGGAAATTCTCTGAAAATCTCCTCGGTATCCTCGCTGGCGTAGGGCTCGGTGCAGACCTCTCCAGCTCTTCCATTCCCGCATCTTCTTCATGCGCAGTCTCCTGCGTATCCATCCCATCATGTCCCGAAGAAAAGCTTTGCAGTTAGCCAGCCGGAAGTACTGAACCCAACCCCGAAGGA
>JAKOVF010000254.1 GCA_029782225.1 Chloroflexota bacterium
ATTGGCGCGGGCACGATCACCTGTAATTTTGACGGCGAGAAGAAGCATCCCACTGAAATTGGCGAAGATGTGTTCATTGGCTCGGATACTATGCTGGTTGCACCGCTGAAAATTGGAGCTGGTGCGCGCACGGGAGCCGGCGCCGTTGTGACGAAAGATGTCCCTGAAGATACGCTCGTGGTCGGTATGCCTGCCCGCGCGATCCGCAAGGTAGAACGAAAGGCGAAGAATCATTAACCACGGAGAAAAAAGCTCTGTGCTCTCTGTCGTGATAAGGAACTATCATGTCTCTCACCAATGCAGAACGTCAATCTTTGATCGACCTGGCAATTGAAGCGCGCAGGAAGGCCTATGCGCCTTATTCGAAATACAAAGTCGGCGCCGCGCTACGGACGAAGTCCGGGCGTATATATACGGGCGTCAACATCGAAAACGCGGCATATCCTCACACGATATGCGCCGAACGTGTGGCAATCTTCAAGGCCGTATCAGATGGAGAAATGGAATTTGAACTGATCTCGGTCGTGACCGACAATGGCGGCTCTCCATGCGGCGGCTGTCGTCAGGTAATGGCTGAGTTTGGACTGGATACAATTGTGCTGATCGCGGATGGACAGGGGAGGCTCGTAAAAGAAATGACCGTGAGAGAATTGCTGCCGGAAGCCTTTACGCCGGAGCATCTGGAAGTAGATGACTAATCTCTAGCCTCTAATCTCTACTTTCTTATGACAGAATTCCGTTCCTTCCGCGCCGATAGCATTGTCCTCCGTCACAGTGACTGGGGCGAGGCCGACCGCCTGCTTACCCTGTACACGCGTGAGCAGGGCAAGGTGCGCGCGCTGGCAAAGGGGGCACGCAAACTGACTTCCCGCAAGGCAGGTCATATCGAACCGTTCACACATGTCACGTTGCAGCTTGCCAAAGGCCGTGACCTGCTGATCGTCACACAAGCGGAAACGATCAATGCATTCCTGGGTGTGCGCGATGACCTGGTCAAAACGGGTTATGCGGCGTATGTGCTTGAACTGCTTGACCGTTTTACCTATGAGGAGGAGGGGCCAAATCCGTCCCTGTTTCGGCTGCTGGCTGAAACGCTCGAACGGATCGAGCAGGAAAGCGATGCGTGGCTGGCAGTCCGTTATTACGAGATGCGCTTTTTGGATTTCCTCGGGTTTCGTCCGCAGCTCTTTGAATGCGCGAACTGTGGACGTGAGATTCTGCCGGAGGACCAGTTCTTCTCATTCAGCGCAGGCGGAGTCATTTGTCCTCGCTGCGGGCGTGGATTGCCGAATCCCGCGCCGATTTCAGTGGAGACGCTCAAGTACCTGCGCCATTTTCAGCGCTCCAGTTACCGCGATGCCTCTCGTGCGCGGCCCAGCCCGGAGGTCCAGAAAGAAGCGGAAGTCCTCATGCAGGGCTATTTTACGTATCTGCTGGAGCGTGAGTTGAATACGCCTGGCTTTATCAAAAGAGTCCGAGAGAAATAAAAATGCCCTTGCAGTTCGAATGCAAGGGCATCATCATTTAATGGGAAAGGCTAATCGTCGCCGGCATGACCGAAACTCACATGCTGAATTGTCACCGGCTCCTGTGGAGTGATGTTCTCTGACACATATCCAAAGCGGCGCAGCAGCATATGCCACGCCCAACTCGCAAGCGGCTTCAGGCTAAATTTGTAATCGGCAGGGAATGCCACTGTTGTAAAGTTTTCAAGAGACCGGCGCAAGTCTGCCGCGGTCCTCCCCGGAAACTCCGTATGACCGGCGCCCACTGTCCAGAAGACGTGCGAGTCGCTGGCCGCGACCTGGCTCAGGGGCAGGAAGTGCGAAAACTTCTGTGCATCCCGGTTGAAGACCTCATGCCCCATGTTGTAGACCTCGATACCTTTGAGCACTTTTTGGGCTTTCTCATCCGCCATGGCCGCGACAATGGCTTCCATGCTCAGGCTGCCGGGTAAGAGGTTCATGGGATGAGGGGCAATCGCAATCCCACCGAAGTCTCCGATGCGAACGAGGGTATCGATCATGGGCAGCCCGCTTGGCATGGGCTGGTCCACGTACAGCGCGATCAGATGTCCTTCCCTGGTGGAAACCTCCACGCCGGGAACCACTTCCACATTGTATTGAGAGGCCAGTTCGCGCGCATCCAGAGATCCTCGGATCTCGTCATGATCAGTGATCGCGATAACGTTCAACCCTTTGAGAGAGGCTTGTTTCAGAACACCACGTACGGTGGTTGTGGCGTCTTTACTGTGTACCGTGTGGACGTGAAGATCGACTTGACCCATATCATTCCCAATAATTAAGAGTATAACCTCAATCACACGCTTGTAAGCTTAGAAAATTATTTAATGGATACGCTTTGACCAGTTCAATACGAAAAGCCAGCCCGCGATACCGACTATCGGTTTCAGTATTCTCCATAGCAGGAACTGGAACCAGCGCCACTTAAGGGTGTAGACGACTTGAGTAATGAACCAGCGCGTGAAGAGTGTTTGACCCAACCCGCTTCGCATGAGCCGGTGTTTGTACCCGCTAAATGAGTAGTCAT
This sequence comes from Chloroflexota bacterium, assembly GCA_029782225.1. Taxonomy (GTDB): domain Bacteria; phylum Chloroflexota; class Anaerolineae; order Anaerolineales; family Villigracilaceae; genus JAKOVF01. The sequence continues at coordinate 2,551 of JAKOVF010000254.1, forward strand.
TCCGCTGAAAGGACTCGCCGATTTCGCGCGCTGCGATCGCGCCGTATCCCAGGGCAATGCTGATGCCCTCCCCGAAGATCGGGTCGGCGCCCGCGGCATCGCCGACCAACAGTGCGCGCGGCACTGAGACGGGATTCTTTGGGTCATACCAGCGGATAGGATGACCCTTGATCTCGTATTCACCCAGGTTAAATCCGTGCCGCGACATTTCCTGCGCCAGCGGGTCTTTGAGCTGAGGCCGTTTCTCATCAGCCAGCAGGTTTGTGTCATACACACCCCAGCAGCGCATTGGCACACCATTGACCTGTGTCGGGAAATCCCAGACGTAGCCGGCAATATTGGCAGGGACAGGGAAGAAATCGAAATATGCGTCCTGCCCCCTCCCCAAAACTCCCCCAGTTGCGGAGAAATTGGGGGAGGGCAGGGTGGGGGTCAGTACCTCCAACACCCGCGCCGTGTGTACAGGGGAATCCGGCAAAATGCAGCGACGCGTGATCCCGTTGGAGCCATCAGCACCGACAACGATTCTTGCCCAGAATTGCCCCTGGTCTGTATCAACTCTTACACAGTCTTTCTCGACAACCAGATTCTTGACTGTCACTCCCTCTGTAATCTCTATTCCCCTGCTCTGTGCTTTTTTCGCCAGCCAGGCGTCAAACTCATTGCGCCGGATCACACGCAGCGTCTGGCGGAGTGGGTTTCGCAGGGATAATCCTTTGCCGGCGAACTCGAAATGGGTCCTGTCCACATCCACGTGAGGGACTTCGCTCACATCGAGGCCGAGCCGCTCAAGGATCACTTCCGCGTCGAGCACAAGGCCGCCGGCGCAAAGCTTGGGACGGGGATGATGTGCTTTTTCGAGAATCCGGATGCGGGGAGTTAGATGCGGGTAATGCTGCGCGAGGTGCAACGCAGTCGAAAGTCCGCTTGGACCTGCGCCGAGGATGAAGATGTCACGTTCCAGGTTGGTCATAATTAAATTTGGTAAACTTGTATCTCTCGTAAATACTGTTCCGATGAAACCGATGGTCGAGCAGGCCGATCGAGATCAACGGTATCTTCTATAATGAATTGATTGCAGAGCCTTTAATGGTTGATTCTACCCGCTTCCTCAAAATCCTGAATGTGCTTTACGGGGAATCAGTTGCCGCGTCCACACTGCCTGCACTCGAGTCACTGATGGATTCGTGGCGTGGAAACATACCTGTTCCGTCCCTGGAGGATGCCGGGCTTTCAGAACGCGACATCATGCTCATCACCTATGGCGATCAAGTGCGTGAAAAGGACGCTTCGCCGCTCCACACACTGGGGAGATTTCTGGACCGCCACCTCGAAGGAAGTGTGAACTGTCTGCACATCCTGCCGTTCTATCCATATTCCTCGGATGACGGTTTCTCTGTGATCGACTTTCGACAGGTTTCCCAGGCTCTTGGTTCATGGGCGGATATCGAGAACCTGCATCAAAACTTCCGCTTGATGTTCGATGCGGTTGTCAATCATGCTTCCGCGCAGAGCGAATGGTTCCGCGCTTTTCTGCGTAACGAGGAGCCTTACAGCGAGTATTTCATTGAAATGAAAGAAAACCCGGGACTCTCGAAGGTTGTACGTCCACGTGCACTGCCGCTGCTGCATCGACTTGGGGAGCCTCCTCATGACAAGTCCGTGTGGACGACCTTCAGTGCCGACCAGGTAGACCTGAACTATCATTCACCGCGCCTGTTGCTCGAAGTGATCGATTTGCTGTTGTATTACACATCCAGGGGTGCTGAGTTTATCCGCCTGGACGCGATTGCCTATATCTGGAAGGAGGTGGGGACATCCTGCATCCATCTGCCGCAGACACATCTGATCATCCAATTGTTTCGCACAGTCCTCGATGAGGTGGCGCCGCATGTCAAGCTCATCACAGAGACGAATGTCCCCCACAAAGACAATATCTCCTATTTCGGGGATGGAAGGAACGAAGCGCAACTGGTTTACAACTTTGCTCTGCCGCCTCTCGTCCTGCATACGTTTCATACGGGGGATGCCAGTGCGCTTTCGAAATGGGCCAGTGAGATCACGTTGCCGTCTGATCAGGTCACCTTCTTCAATTTTCTGGCATCTCACGATGGGATCGGGGTGAACCCGGTTCGCGGGATTCTGTCTGATTCCGCAATCGACGACATGATCCAACGGGTCCTGGCGCATGGCGGATTAGTTTCCTACAAGCACAATCCCGATGGTACATCCGGTCCATATGAGCTGAACATCAATTATTTCGATGCGCTTTCCAATCCAAATGCTGATGAGACGCTCGATCTCCAGGTGGGTCGCTTCATCGCAGCCCAGTCCATTATGCTTGCCATCATTGGGATGCCGGGCGTTTACTTCCACAGTTTCTTTGGGTCGAGAGGCTGGAAAGAAGGGCCCGCGCAAACCGGTTACAACCGCTCGATCAATCGCCAAAAGTTTGATTTGGAACAATTGGAAACTGAACTGAAGCAGGAGAACGGCCGCCGGCATCAGATCGTTAAGCGATATAAGGAATTGATCCACGCGCGCATGGCCTCTCGGGCATTTGATCCGTATGGCACTCAACAAATCCTTGACTTCGGCGATGCCATCTTTGCTGTCTTACGGCAAGCTCCCGGAAATGAAGACAAAGTGCTCTGCCTCGTCAACGTAACAGATCAGCTGCAGTCGATCGTCGTGAATTTGCAGGAGATCTTTGGTGCCGGTTTCGACACAGCAAACGTGGCGAACCTTATCAGCGGGAAGCTCATCGAAATACAGAAAATCTTCTCTCTCCAACTATCACCTTATGAAATTTGCTGGCTGACTGTAATGAATACCAAGGAGTCATAAATGAATTCCACAACACCGGTGCGCAAGCATCACATTGGCTTTATCTCCACTCGTTTTGCAGGGACCGATGGGGTTTCGCTGGAGACTGCCAAGTGGGCCGCAGTGCTGGAAAGCCTGGGACACGAATGCTTTTACTTCTCCGGCCTCTGTGACCGTCCCGCCGATCATAGCCATACTGTACCAGAGGCTTTCTACCAGCATCCAACGATCGACGCCATCAACCGCGTGGCTTTTGCCGGAGACTGGCGTACCACGGCGCAGGCCCACTCACACTATCCGGAGATGGAATCCCTCTATAATGAAACCTTCTCCATCTATGTCCGCCCGCCTCATATTACACGTCAGGTGAATGAATTAAAGCAATACTTCAAGGATCACCTGTATGCTTTTGCGCGCGAGTTTTCCCTGGAAGTGCTGATCATTGAAAATGCGCTCTCCATCCCGGTCAATTTGCCGTTGGGGCTGGCGATCACGGAATTCATTGCCGAGACCGGTTACCCAACGATCGCCCACCACCATGATTTTCAATGGGAGCGCCAGCGTTTTATGGCAAACTGTGTCGGTGATTATCTGGCCGCCGCGTTTCCTCCCACGCTTCCGTCCATCCGCCATGTTGTCATCAATTCTGTTGCATCCTTTCAGCTTGCTTCGCGGACCGGCGTCTCGGCTATGGTCATTCCCAATGTGATGGATTTCGAGAACCCGCCTCCGCCACTGGATGATTATGCCCTTCATGCCCGCGCGGACCTGGGGCTGGCTCCGAATGAATTATTCTTTCTCCAGCCGACGCGCATTATCCAGCGTAAGGGCATTGAACATGCTATTGAACTCACAAAGCGGGTTGGGTTAAATGCGAAACTGGTCATTTCTCATGCGGCCGGGGACGAAGGGACCAGCTATGAGCAGCGTGTGCGCGAATTTGCAAAGCTGCTGGATGTTACAGTCCACTTTGAGTCTGAGATCGTGCAGGATGCGCGCGGAACCACAGCGGATGGCCGGCGGATTTATACGCTGGCAGATGTCTACCCTCAGGCTGACCTGGTTACATATCCTTCCGGTGTCGAGGGGTTTGGCAATGCCTTTCTGGAGGCCATTTACTTCCGCCGCCCGATCGTGATCAACAAGTATTCGATCTACGAAGTGGACATCAAACCCAAGGGCTTTTGCGTGATCGAGTTCGATGGTTTTGTTGATGAGCGCACCCTGGAGAGCGTCCGCGGCTGGATGGCTCACCGCGAGGAAGTGCAGGAATGCGCCGAACAAAATTACCAGTTGGGGATGCGGTACTATTCCTTCCGCGTATTGAAGAACCACCTTGAATTGCTGCTGGCGGACTGCCTCGGCGAGATCAATAAGTTGTAAACTATAAGAGGACAAACCGGAACATGAATGTTGCATTGATCCATTACTCGGTGCCGCCGATCGTCGGAGGTGTGGAGAGTGTGCTGGCCCATCAGGCAAATCTAATGCTGGATGCCGGGCACCATGTCCGGGTCATCGCGGGACGCGGGGATGCCTGGAATGGGAAGATTGATTTCGTCCGCATCCCGCTCGTTGATTCGCGCCATCCGGAAGTCCAAGCGGTCAAAACGGACCTCAATGCTGGCCGCGTTCCCCCCGCATTTTCCACACTGGTGGAGAAGCTGGTCATCGAGTTGAAGCGCGCGACACAGGGAATGGATGTGTTGATCGCACACAATGTCTGTTCGCTGAACAAGAACCTTGCCCTGACACAGGCTCTGCATCAGTTGAACGGTTCCGATGATTTTCCGCGATTGATCCTCTGGCATCATGATCTCGCATGGACCACGCCCCGCTATCGCAACGAATTGCACGACGGTCAACCGTGGGATCTCTTGCGGATGGCCTGGCCTGGTGTCTCGCATGTGGTTGTATCAGAGCTGCGCCAGACGGAGCTTGCAAATCTACTGAACCTGCCAGCCAAACAAATAGAGGTGATTCCGAATGGTATGGATATTGAAAAGTTCTTCAAACTTGAAACCAGAACAACAGGCCTGATTGGGCAGCTGGATTTGCTGCGCGCTTCCCCTTTATTGCTCGTGCCCGTGCGCGTGACCCCTCGAAAAAACCTCGAGATGGCCCTGAGAATCCTTGCCCATTTGAGGCAAAAGCTGCCGGATGCGACTCTGCTTGTCACAGGTCCTCTTGGCCCGCACAACCCCGGCAACCAGGATTATCTCGAAAAACTCCTGAACCTGCGCGCTGAACTCGGGCTGGAAACGTCCGCGCATTTCATGGTCGAGGTTGTCGATTATTTCCTGCCGGACCGGATGGTCTCTGATTTCTTCCATTTATCGGATGCGTTGCTGCTTCCCAGCCTGGAGGAGGGGTTTGGCATCCCGCTGCTGGAGGCCGGCCTGGCTCATCGTCCGGTGTTTTGCACGGACCTGCACCCCTTGCGCGCTCTGGGCCTGGAGGACGTGCATTATTTTTCCCCGCATGAAGATCCCGGTCGGGTTGCTGAAATGATTGCCCACTATCTACTGAATGATCCCGTTTTTCGATTTGCATCCCGCACGCGCCAGCATTACACGTGGGAGCAGATCTACCGGGAGAGGATCGAGCCTCTCCTGAAGATGACCTCAACCGTTTCTCTCCACAAAGGATGATTGACATGAGAACGCAGAAATATACATCATTCCGTACGGTGCTTATTCCGATTATTCAAGGCCAAAAAGGACAGGCGGCCTTCGAGGCTGCACGTGCGCTGGATGCTCACATCATCCTGGTGGGACTTGTCCCTGTGTCATTGGATGAATCGCTCAGCACAGGCGCTTCGGCAGCGCGGCAAATGCGGCAGCAGTTGCGCAGCATGAATGAAGAGCTGGGGATACGCAGCCGCACCAAGGTGGTCGTGTCTTATGATATCTGGAATGACCTCCTGACATTGATTAAGGAGGATGAGCCGGATTTGATGCTGCTGGAATGGGATGCACTTTTGAATACGCTCGGCATTCAACCGACCGATGTGCTCCTGCGGCCGCCCTGTAATATCGCCTTTCTACGCGGGGCCTTTCCTGAAACACCTTTGCGGATCCTGGTCCCTTTGCGCGGCGGTCCCCATGCCGAATTGGCGCTGCAAATGGCGTTGAGTTTCAAGGAAAGCCGGCTTACCACGTTACACCTCAAATCTCCGACCGACAAGCAGGTCAAGGCAGATGCTCCTTTCCGCGGTTTGCAGCGTGTGCTGTCTCAACTGCCGGAGGTGGAGAAGCAGTTTCTCGAAACGCAGGAACCGGCGCAGGCGATTCTGGAGAAGGCACCCGACTTTAATCTGATCATCATGGGGACAACTGCCCAGCCCATGCACACATCCATTTCGCTCGGGCCGGTGGCTGACCAGGTGATGAAGAATACCACCGTGCCCATCCTGGCCGTGAAAAATCGCCGGCCGATGCCTCATGCCATACCGGACGAGACAACGGGCACGCAGGCTATTTCCATTCTGGTCGATAAATGGTTTGCGGAAAATACTTTTCATGCCGATGAATTTGCCGATTTGAAACAACTTGTTTCCCTGAAGGAGAAGAATGGCCTCACGATCAGCGTTGCTTTGCCATCGCTCAACGAGGAGGAGACCGTCGCTAAAGTAATCTCCACGCTGAAGCGCTCTCTGATGAACGATGTGCCGCTCCTGGATGAGATTGTCCTGGTCGATTCCAATTCCAGTGACCGGACGCGGGAGATCGCAGCCGCCGAGGGGATTCCCGTGTTCATACAACAGGAATTACTGCCTCATCTCTCACCACGAGTTGGCAAGGGAGAGGGACTCTGGAAGAGCCTGCTGGTAACCCAGGGCGATATCATTGCCTGGATCGATACAGATATTGTCAATATCCATCCACGATTTGTTTATGGGATTCTGGGCCCCCTGCTCCATACGCGGCATATTCAGTTCGTGAAGGGGTTTTACCGCCGTCCCTTGAAGGTGGGGGACAAGATCCAGGCCGGCGGTGGCGGGAGAGTGACAGAGCTGACAGCGCGTCCTCTGCTCAATCTGTTTTATCCTGAGCTTTCCGGTGTGGTCCAGCCGTTGTCTGGCGAATACGCTGCTCGGCGGTCGTTTCTTGAGCAGGTCCCGTTCTTCTCGACCTATGGCGTGGAGACCGGTCTCCTGATCGATGTCTTCGAGATGCATGGCCTTTCATCCATTGCCCAGGTGGATTTGCTGGAGCGCATCCATCACAACCAGTCATTGGAGGCGCTGAGCAAGATGTCTTTCATTATCCTGCAGGCCTTCTTCAAGAAACTGGAACGACGCTACGGCCCATTAATGGAGGATGTGAACAAGGCCATGAAGTTGATCCGGCATGAGCCGGGCGGCTATTTCCTGGAGGTCGAGGAGATCATCGAGCATGAGCGTCCGCCCATGATCGAAATCCCCGAATATCAGGAGTGGCGGGCGAAGATCATCAGTGGCGCGATCCGGGATGCGGCCAGCCTGGTTGTGAAGCAGCCATAACGCTAAGGGAATGACAACCTTCTGGCTGGTAAGACACGGACAGACGGATTGGAACGTGGAAGGCCGCTGGCAGGGACACGCTGATCCGCCGCTCAATGCCCTCGGGCGCAAACAGACCCAGATTCTGGCGGAGGGGCTGGCCAATGTCCATTTTGATGCGATTTTCAGCAGTGACCTGGACCGCGCCTATGAAACAGCCTGCGCAGTGGGGGATCGACAGGGTATCAAAGTGCGAATCGAAGCGCGCCTGCGGGAGATCAATCTCGGGGAATGGGAAGGGCTGACACGTGAGGAGATCAAGAAGCTCTATCCGGCCGAGTGGAAGGACCGCGAGATGTTTCCGCTGGAGGCGCGCGTGCCCGGCGGTGAATCCCTGTTCGAACTGGCGACGCGTATCATCCCGGCGGCATCAGATATTGCCCGACTCTATCCATCTGGCCTGGTCTTGATCGTTTCGCATGGACTGGCACTGGGGGTGCTGATCTGTCATGCGCAGGGCCTGCCTCTGGATCAATCCTTTGAGAATATTCCCAATAACGCTGTGCCGGTATCCATCGAATGGGATGTTATGGGGAAGACGGAGCAGGCGCCGGAAGAGGATAATGTCTCTTAGCCGGAACAGGATGCAGGGCGGAAGGATACGGAATATTGCTGTATCATTAATAAATGAGATAATTCCTACACATAATATCAGTGTTTGGTGATAAGATAGCGATTAATGCAGCAAAAGCAACAAGCCAATGCTGCCCCGGAGGCCGGTGATTCTGACGAAACTCTTCAAAGTAGAGAGGCACCATGATCAGCAAGAAAAATCTGATTGAAACGAAGCCCTCGGTCGCCCCGAGGTTTGCTCTTGTTACTATTGTCCTTCTTGCGGTCACTTTGATCTCCGTCCTGATGATCCAGCGCCTGGCAACTGCGCAGCGCAATCCGCAGTCCAGTCTGGGGAACGTTGTACAGTCTACACAGGCATTTGCAGCCGGCGAGGAAATGTCCCTTAGCGCGCAAAAC
>JAKOVF010000256.1 GCA_029782225.1 Chloroflexota bacterium
AAGCACTGCAGGAACTGGTGCGTAAGCTCATCTGGGAAGGGCTACTCAAATCTGCTCATGATATTTCTGAGGGTGGTTTGGCTGTTGCATTGGCAGAATGTGCACTTTGCGGTGAAAGAGGCGTTGAGGTGGATCTAACCACTTCTTTGAGGCCTGATGCTGCTCTTTTCTCGGAATCCCAAGCCCGGGCAGTGGTTTCAATGAGCCCACAGAACTTGGAAGCGGTCTTCAAGCGTGCCCAAGATGATGAGGTACCCGCGGCGGTGTTAGGCAACGTGGGCGGGGACAGTTTGCTGATCAGGGTGACTGGAGACGCAGTTGCGGAGGTGCCCCTGATTCAGTGCGCGGAGCATTACTGGCGGGGATTGGAATGGTCCATGAAGGGTCTTTGATGAAAGAGGACTGCGGCGTTTTCGGGGTGGTCCTGGATAACCTTGAAGCGTCAGTGTATATCTACTACGGGCTGCAAGCATTACAGCATCGCGGTGAAGAAAGCGCTGGCATTGCGGTTTATGACGGCAGCGAAGCCCATGTACAGAAAGGCATGGGTCTGGTCAGTGAAGTTTTTGACAAAACCAAGATAAAGTCACTCAAGGGCAGTGTGGGTATTGGGCATGTGCGTTATTCCACCACGGGAGCGCCCAGTTTGTTTAATGCTCAGCCACTGGTGGCTCATTTGCGTGGTCACTCCATTGCAGTGGCTCATAATGGGAACCTCATAAATGCCGAGCAGCTCAGAGATTCCCTGGAAAAGGAAGGCAGAATCTTTCAGACTACTTCCGACACCGAAATCATCATGCACCTCATTGCAAAAAACCTGCACAAGGGTTTCGAAAATGCACTTCTTGAGGTAATGAAGGTCATAAAGGGTTCCTATGCGCTGCTGGTGCTCTTTGACCACACGCTTGCTGGAGTCAGGGACCCCAATGGCATAAGGCCACTTTGTTTGGGCAGGAGTGAAGTGGGTTATGTCCTTTCATCTGAATCTTGTGCTTTGGATGTAGTCAATGCTCAGCTTATCAGGGACATTGAGCCTGGTGAAATTATCCTCATCGATGGAGTAGACAAGACCCAAGCCAGGTCACTTAAGGCTGAACCTGATGTTCTGAGTCCCATGCACTGCGTCTTTGAGTACATTTACTTTGCTCGTCCCGACAGCGTGATTGACGGCGTTAGTGTGTACCTCACCCGCATGGAGATGGGCAGGCAACTTGCAAGAGAGGCACCCGTGGATGCTCACTGGGTAGTGCCCGTACCGGATTCAGGAAATTCCGCTGCTCGTGGGTACGCAGCCGAGTCTGGCATACCCAGCGTGGATGGACTCATTAAGAACAAATACGTGGGGCGC
>JAKOVF010000260.1 GCA_029782225.1 Chloroflexota bacterium
ACCCTCTTGGTAGCGGAGTCAATGGGCCGTATTTGCTATGGCGGCGAGATCAATCCCGAATTCTGCGCTGAGATCATCGCCCGTTGGGAGTCGATGACGGGGCTGCGGGCGGAGGTGATCGCCCGTGGCGCGCACGCTTTACGAACAAGATAATGCAGACTTCTCCAACAGAGCGCATATGCGGGCGAGGGATGTTCTCTACCCTCGCATTTTTAATGTGCGTAGGGAGCGCCTTCAGTTCGAGGACACGCTGCTTGCACAAAGCGATCGAGCGAAAATTCTCGATGGCGAGATGGGCGTTGACCGTATTGTGCGCGTGACGATCCACAACCTGCCCGCCCCGCTCGTGTTCACGGTGCAAGAACGGTTTCGAAGACCCGAGTTCGCCAAATACCAAGACCTGACGGTTACGGAATGGAACCATGCTTCGAATCGGCCAAGTGAACTGTACAAGATCAATGCCGGGTTGTTCGTCTATGGGTATTTCGATGAGGACCGCGAGGACTTTCTTGATGCGGTCGCCATCGGCGTGACGGACATGCTGCTTGCGATTGCAACGCGCCGCTTGCGCTATGAGCGGCGATGGAACAAAAAAATGCAGACGTTCCTCACAATCCGGTTTGAGGATATGGAAGAAGCAGGGATTGTTCGGTACAGATTACACACAACGCCGAAATGGGCCGCCCCTGTGGGCGGCTTTTTCGCGTGAGGTGGTACGATGCCTAACTGGACGCTCCATGAGGGCGACTGCCTGGAGGTCATGCGGCAGATGCCGGACAACTCGGTCGATGCGGTAGTCACCGATCCGCCTTATGGTTTGAGCCGCGAGCCCGACATCGAAGAAGTCTTACGCCATTGGCTTGCTGGCGACGACTATCAGCACCGTGGCGGCGGATTCATGGGCAAGACATGGGACTCTTTCGTCCCTGGCCCCGCGGTGTGGAGGGAGGTGTGCCGAGTCGTAAAGCCGGGCGGTCACATTTTGTGCTTTGCAGGCACAAGGACCGTCGATCTCATGGGCATTTCCTTGAGGCTTGGGGGCTTTGAGATACGCGATTGCCTCCAGTGGCTTTATGGCTCTGGCTTCCCGAAATCGTTGGACGTGGGGAAGCAATTCGATAAGCGAAAGGGCGGGGCGTCTTTTGTCCATGAGTTCGCGAAGCTGATAAAGAAAAAACGCCTAGAAAAAGGATATTCACTGGCATTTATGGATAAGGAGGTGTGCGGCGGAACGACAAATTATTCGTGGTTCGAAGGCAGACCGGC
>JAKOVF010000263.1 GCA_029782225.1 Chloroflexota bacterium
GAACCCGCTGGAGCGCCTGATGCGGGAGATCGGCCGCAGGACCGATGTGGTCGGCATCTTCCCAAACCGGGCGGCGCTGATTCGCCTGGCCGGTGCGGTGCTTGTTGAACAACAGGACGAATGGATCGCTGCTCCGAGGCGCTACTTCAGCCAGGAGTCCATGAACAAGCTCTATCGGAGCGAGGAGCAGCTAGGCACCAGGGAGCTGCTGGGAGTGCCCGAGCGGTAGTCACCGACCTGCACGCTGGAATCCAATTTACACTTGTGATAGGAGTCAAGCGGGAACAGGTGATTTCTTGAGTACCCATGCCGAATACGTGGGCAGCGATCTGATTCCAATTGGTGGTTTGCCGGGCGATGCGGTTCAAGTACCAACGTTTGTTGCGAATCGTCTTAGCGTTAGCGGCGCGATACGGTGCACCGGTCAGCATCATCTTCCAAGCGACGATCAGCATCTTCCTGGCAAGTGCAACAATTGCTCGATTGTGGCCGACCTGCCGGCTCTTGCGCCGCCAAAATGCTCCCAGGTGTCCATTGTCGAAACGAGCCAGCGTCAAGGCTGCTTCAATCATGTAAGTCCGCAGCAAACCGTTGCCGTTCTTGCTGATTCGCCCGTGATATGCCGATTCACCCGACTGGTGTACGGAGGGGTCCAATCCAGCATAGCGCGCAACCTGCTTCGGACTCTTAAACCGCCGTGGGTCTCCTATGTACGCCCATACGGCGGCCGCAGCAATCGGCCCCAACCCCGTCATCGTGAGCAATAACTGAGCCTCAGGCACTCCTTGCAGACGATTGGCGATCTCAGCATCGATGGAGGCAATCTCGTCGTTCAAGGCGTCCGCCTGGCGCCAAGCACTGAGAATGAGAATCCTTTCGGCCTCGGGCAACGCTCGGAGCTGCTCCAGGGTCAAGTGCAACTTGGGATTGGCTCGAGGTGGTAAGTCGACGCCATTGCGATGTAATGCCGCACGAATCTGGTTCAGGAAACGTACCCGGGTGGATTTGAGGCGTTCACGGTACCGTAGAAGGATCCGTACCTCCCGTATGTCCCGAGGTGGCACCCATACCGCTGGCAAGGTGCCTAAGGCAAGCATTTTGGCCAACCGAGCCGCATCGGCACGATCGGTATGCCTGCCTGACCCCAACCTCTTGAGCTCAACTGGATTCGCCAACAGGACTTTCGCAGCATGCGACGAAAGCCGATCGTACACTTGAAAGGCATTTCCGGTTACCTCCATGGCAACCCAGCAGTCGGAGTCGAGCATGGTGACGAATTGACTCCATCCGTCGCTGGTGTTGGGGAACTGGAAATGCCTCTCTTGTTGAGTCTCCGGAACCCATTCACAGCCGTGTACATACCTGCGGTGCAAGTCCAGGCCTATGTAGCGTGGCATGATCTGAGCTCCTCTCTGCGTCATGTGGTTTCGAAACATGGCGGCGGCATAGGTGGGCGGTACGCATCGCATACACTTGTACGGGTTTTCCGAAAGCCGGTCCCATGTGGGCGGTTCGCAGGAGGGGCCGACCAAACACCACGGCAGGCTCACCGGCCCATGTAATTTGACGGCACACCCTCCATCCTGCTCCTCGCCGCCATCCCCACCCACAAAGAGCAGGGAAACCTTTTGATCGCTTTGAGGCCTAGTCCTTCCGGCAAACCGCTAACTGATTGCTTGACGGACTACCGACTCCTATCATGCCAACACCACTTGACGGGACGTGACCCAAAGTCAGCCGCCAGCTTTACGCCCACCGCCCCAAGGCCGGTCAGCGCGGCGCTCGCGACGGCCGTCCACTTGGCCACGTTACGTCCTAGGGTAAGACTGGCTGGGACGGCCTCGCGGATGGACTTCGGAAGCGTTTTCGCCTGGCGCTGGACGCTGCGGGCAAACGAATTCCACTGGCGCTCGGCCCGGGCGATGGAGGACACGAAGCGGCCCGTAGAGGCGATCAGGGCCACGTTGAAGCTCGCAACAGTCGCCATCCGGCTATCCCTCCCCAGGGCGACAAACACCAAAAGGAAAAAGGAAAGTGTAGGAACGTGAAGAAAATTACCCTTACTTATCTGCGAGAGAGGTGATCCGCTTGAAATCCTTCCGTTGGTTCCCGGCGCTTGCAGGCGGCTTCCTCGCCGGGTTCGCAATCTACATGCTGATCTCGATGTTGGCCGGCACACCGCAATCCTGGGCCTTCTTCGCCGGTTGGATTCTCTGCGGCTGGTGGGCCGGAGTCGGCCAGCGCCATGCATGGGGCCGTATATGGCTCACCTTGTGCATCGCCAGCTTTGCCATGCCGGTAGCATCCCTTGTCCTTGGTGCCCACGCCACATCGTCCGCTGTCAACTCGGCTACGAGTTCAGCCGAGCAGGCCGGTGCCATCATTGGCGGAGCCATAGGCACCACAACCCTGGCGGGATTCATGGCTTTCATCGGCTTCTTCCTCGGCATCATCTTTGCGATCCTTGCCTATTTCGGGCTCAGAACCCCTCGCCATAGCCCCGCAGAGTAATAAGGCGGCTCGCTCATGAGCCGCCTTCCAGCATCCGGGCCCACATCTCCAGGATGTGGGCCTGCTCTTCCTATGTCTGTCCCGCCGCTTACCGCCGCAGTATCTCGTCTAACGGCGGCACATAGCGAAACAGCTGAAGAAACTCGTCGTGTGTCCGCACATAGGAGCGAGTGCCGGCAACGACATAGCGGTAGCGGACCCGCTCGGCGTCCACCGCTTCAATCCGAACCGGCACCCCAGTCTGAACGCAAGACCACAACGAGCCTTCGTAAAACCGACAATCGAGCGTCTGCGCACCCGCCAAGATTACTACCTCCCTAGTAGCTCCCAAGAATGTTGGAGGGCAGGGCGGTGGGATTTGCCGCCTTTTCGGCCCCGGGAGCCTAGCCCTCGCAACAATTTTACCACATGTCAGCCACGCCGACGGCGTCACTATGGACTCGGCGCCAGCGACACTGGTTACTCACCTAGCAATTTCTCGATGTCTCCGCCAAATGCAAGCGCCAAGAGTCGCGCCTGCTCTTCCCACGACTGCTCCTGCACTTGCGGCTCGTAACGCGGCATAAAGTCTTTTGGCTCGTACGGCTTACGCTTCTTGGGGTCCCGGTTGACGTTAGCAATCACCGAGGCCACCATCGCCGCTCGCCAGTCCTCGACCTCTGTCCCCCAGGGTTCAAGCCCGAAAAACGCCATCCACTCGGTAAGCTCCGCGGAGGACATCCTCTGCCCCAACTCCGCCACCGTCATGCCTAGCGCAAGCGCCAGCCGGAACATGAATCCTTGAGCAGGTGCCAAACCTCAATCTGGATGAGCCAGGCGTCCTGGATTCGCTGATGCCGTGGGCAGAATCCTTGCCTGCCACCTTCCGGACTCCGCAGACGCCCGGCTAAGACTCACCTGAGACAACCGACACATCCCATCACACTAACAGAACGGAGCATGCCTGGTGAAGGTGTGCTCCGTTTGACGCTTACCGTGAAGGTGTGCTCCGTTTGACGCTTACTTCACAAATGTTTCAGCTCAACGAACGGCAAAGCAGCAGTTTGATTCGCAATGTGCGGGTGAAACACAAATTCGAGCTGGAAATAGAGATGGAAAACACCATCCGCGCTGTTTTAGCCAGCGCTGAGCAGGAATTCGATGGCGGCCCATACACCGTTGTCATTACATCGAGCATGATTCTGGAAGAACTTCGTCAAACGGTAACTCGCATTGCCCCGACGCTGGGGCAGATTCTCAAAGTGACCAATGCGGCCAGCGTTTATTATATTCCACCAGAGACGTATGAGGAGCTTATGGCTTATTATCAGGGCGAGACATTTACGCTTTAGCTATTGATTTCGTTGTTTCGTAGACAAGGAGTTTACGGATTCCTGATTCAACGTCGAATTCGGGTTTCCATCCAAGCAAATCCATCGCCCGCTTATTTGATAATGAACTCCTTAATATTTCGCCGGGGCGAGCAGGAGCGTATTCAACTTCAACATCATGTCCGAACACGTTTTTCATTACGTCGAGGAGGCTGTTCACTGTCACCTCTGTGCCACTGCTAACATTGATCACAGCGTTGTCGGCACGATCAATAGCCAAGAGATTTGCCCGTGCTACATCTTCCACATAAACAAAATCCCGTGTTTGTTCGCCATTGCCATATACGATGCATGATTTACCCGACAATATGCGGTTAGAGAAAATCGCGATTACCCCGCCCTCTCCTAGAGGATTCTGCCGCGGTCCATATACATTTGCATATCGCAGAACCGTAAAATTCAAACCATAAAGCCTGTTGTACATTGCCAAATAGTGTTCCACGACATACTTTGAGATTCCGTATGGCGATGTCGCTAAAGGCGGATGATCTTCGTCCACAGGCAAATAGAGCGGATCCCCATAAAGAGCCGCTGAAGAAGCGTAAATTACTTTCCGTACTCCATTGAGGCGACATGCTTCTAACACATTAATTGAAGCGACAATATTAACCTCCGCATCAAACTCGGGTTTACGTATTGACGTTTGTACATCAATTTGCGCTGCGTGATGGATCACACAATCTGGTTTTTCTTGGCGAACAATCTCGCGGAAAGCTTCATCTCCAACGTCACAGTTATAAACACGGGCTTTAGGATTGATATTTTCAACCTTTCCAGTGACAAAATTATCGACTATCACTACATCAAATTCGTGCTCAACTAACAGGTCAACTACATTCGAACCAATAAAACCCGCTCCTCCAGTAACAAGAATCCGCCGCTTCATCAGAAAATCATCCTCACTACATGCCCCGGCCGGTCTTCCGCACCCTTGGGCGCCATAAGTTCGGGTTTTTTTCGTGCTGAATCACAACTCCCCTGTCATGCCGTGACGCGCGTGTAGACGCTTTCATCGAGGCCACTGAGCTCCAAGATCTCGTGGACCCTCGGATCGGTGTTGGTTGGCAGCATTCGGTAAGTACCCTCAGCGGTCTCGACGATCACAATCAGCACGGTCCGCATGATGTCGAAGATGCCGGTCATCGTCGGACGGTCGGTCAAGCGCTTGCCGGGCATCACAAACTGCCGCTTGCGCCGCTTGAGCTCCTGGCGGATCCGGATCTCGATGTAGGCAGCAACGATCAGGGCAAGCAGAAAGACATACGCCAAGGCCTCCGCCCTCCGGGACGACTTGACG
>JAKOVF010000293.1 GCA_029782225.1 Chloroflexota bacterium
ATCGCAAAAAGCCGCCTACACAAGATGGCCGACCCTTGCGTCGCTATCGCAAACGTTGGAAAGTCGAACGCACCTTTTCCTGGTTCGGCAATTACCGACGCCTGGTCGTCCGTTGGGAACGTTCGTTGACAATCTATCTGGCCTTCTTTCATCTCACCTGTCTGCTCATTACTCTTAACCAGTTATGAAACCACTTCTAGGTATTTGGTTGAGAAACAACCCCTCCAAAGAAAATGCCGAGAAATCAAGCCGAGTCATGCATTTTCTGTTTTTCGCGGGACAGATCATACCGCCCGTCGTCGGTTTGTTTTACCCGGGGTTTGCACATTTGGATGAACTCGTTGGCCTGCAGCCTTTGCCTGTAAAACCGCTCTTTCTTGCCATTGGCATCGTCCTTCTCATTCCAGGTTTCTACTTTATGGGAGTGACCAACAGACTCCTGCGCGCCCTGGGGAGCGGCACCAATGCCTTCATACTGACAAAGCGGGTTGTAAATGATGATATTTACAAACGGACAAGAAACCCGATGTCATTGGGATTTTATTTACTGGCTCTTGGTACGAGTTTCATCACAGGATCGACCTTTGCTACGCTCGCGGTTGTGCTTGGGATCATCCCAGCACATATCCTTTTTCTGAAGTATTTCGAAGAAAAGGAGTTGGAACTTCGTTTTGGCGAATCCTATTTGGAATACAAGACGAAGGTTCCATTTCTTCTGCCCAAACTCGGTTAGATAATTTCTTCATAGAGGTGACCAATGTCCAGAAGAATCCGTTTGCTCTACATGGAGGGTGTTTTGCCCCTCCGCTCGCAGACCGTCTATCATGCGGTCGGGTATTCAATGAGAGCGGATACGCCGAACACCATCATCATGGTTTCACCAAACGCCCCCTATGTGTGCGTGGGCTATCACCAGGATATGCAGAAGGAAGTGGACCTGGAATACTGCACGGCCCACGGTCTGCCTGTCTATCGCCGGGAGGTCGGCGGCGGTGCAGTGTACCTGGACAATGGCCAATTGTTCACACAGTGGATCTTTCACAGGGAGGATTTGCCTGCGTCGCTGGAAGAACGTTTTAAACTGTATATTGACCCCCTCGTGGCAACGTATCAGGAATTGGGCATCAACGCGATCCACCGCCCGATCAACGACATTCATGTTAATGGGAAGAAGATCGGCGGAACCGGTGCGGCGCAAATGGGTATCGCTGAGATTCTCGTTGGGAGCCTGATGTACACATTCGATAAGAGAACCATGTCGCAGGTGCTGAAAGTGCCTTCGGAGAAGATGCGTGACAAGATCTTCGAGTCACTGGAAGCTTATATGACCACGATGACTGAACAACTCGGTTCCACGCCAGACCGAGTAATGGTCAAAGATTTATATATGAAGAAGGTCGCTGAAGCACTGGGCGCGGAAATCTACGAAGGGGAATGGACAGCCGAGGAGGAAGCAATGGCGCAGGAGATCGATGCACGCTTCACATCCGACGAGTGGCTGTATCAGAAGGGAAGGCTCCAGCAGCCTGGAGTCAAAATCCATCAGGATGTACACATCGTCGAAACAGCGTTCAAGTCGCAGGGCGGATTGATCCGCATCATCGCCCGACTGTGTGAAGGCCGCATTGACGACGTCTCCATCTCGGGTGACTTCACGCTTCTGCCCGTCTTCGCTTTGGGCGCGCTCGAACAGTCTCTGCGCGGAATCAGCGCAACGCCCGAGACGTTGAAATCCAAGATCGAAGAGGCGTATTATCGCCTGAGCATTCAGTCACCCGGAGTCACGCCTGCTGATTTCACGACTGCAATCATGAACGCCGTCACCCCTCCGCAACCTGCGTGAAAAAATCTAACCACTGAGATATCGAGCTCTCAATTCTCCGTGTTTCAGCACTTCCCCGCGCTAAAAAACGATATGCCAAATTATGGATTTCTGATTGACCAGAGCAAATGCATCGGTTGTCATGCGTGCTCCACCGCGTGCAAATCCGAGAACCAGGTGCCGCTTGGCTCGTATCGCACGTGGGTCAAGTACACGGAGACGGGAACTTATCCAGATGTGCGCCGTCGCTTTCAGGTGACACGCTGTAATCACTGTGCCAACCCGCCGTGCGTGCGCATTTGTCCCGTCAGCGCGATGTACCAGCGTGACGACGGCATCGTCGAGTTTGATCCGTCCATTTGCATTGGGTGCAAGTCATGTATGCAGGCCTGCCCCTACGACTCGATCTATCTCGACCCTGACACGAACACCGCGGCGAAGTGTCATTTCTGTGCTCATCGCTTGGATGTGGGACTCGAACCTGCCTGTGTTGTTGTCTGCCCCGAACATGCGATCCTGGCCGGCGACTTGAACGACCCCGCTTCCGAAATAAGCCGACAGTTGGCCACTGCGCAGGCGACAGTGCGCAAGCCCGAGCAGGGGACCGGTCCCAAACTCTTCTACATCAATGGCAACGACTGGTCTCTGCACCCCTCCGCGGCGGAGACTCATAACTCGTATTTGTGGGCAGACAGGGTTAGTGAGCAAAGTACGAGTTTGTACGACCGCAAATCCTTCCAATTGCCTGTGTTCAACGGTAGGTCACGCTTCCAGCGTGACGAACAGGGTAAGTCTAGCCCCTCCATCCGTACTCCTCATGAGCAGGGACGCCCACTCAACGGCCCCGTTCAGATCGGCGGACGGGTGGCCGAGCACATGGTGCAGGTCGCCTACAACGCGCAGCACCGCATCAACTGGCATTGGGAATTGCCATCGTATCTCGTTACCAAAAACATTGCGGGCGGACTCTTCATGCTCCTCAGCCTCGGCGCGGGACTTGACATTTTCCCCTTTGAGCCATTAACTTTCCTGGCCGCAGGTTTCACTGCCATGATCTTCATGCTCCTAACCGTTATCCTGCTTATCAAAGACCTGGCACAGCCAAAGCGTTTTCTCAATGTGTTGCTTCGTCCGCAGTGGAAATCATGGCTGGCGCGCGGCGCATATATCATGGTCACATTTACGGCAGTTGCAGGTTTATGGTGGCTTCTCGAAGGCGCCGCGTATCTTGGCTGGTTTCCTGCCGATTTGATTGCAAACATCCGCCCCTACGCAGCGTGGATCACCTTCCCACTTGCACTGGGTGTTGTCGTCTACTCCGCCTTTCTCCTCGGTCAGGCCGAGGGACGCGATATGTGGCAGAGTCCGATGCTTCCATTTGAATTGCTTGCACAATCTATTGCAGTTTCAAGCGGTGTCTTCCTTGCCTTAGGCCTCTTCGTTTCGCTTCCTGCCGGCCTGTACAAACTCCTGGCTGTCATCTTTCCTGTCAGTCTCGCCATCAATTTGCTCCTCATGCTGGCGAATAAATTTGCCATGCCATTTGCATCTGAAGTTGCCATGCTCGCCTCGCGCGATATTACGCACGGTCACTACCGCAATCATTTCTGGTGGGGCGGCATCGCATTGGGACATGTGATCCCATTCGCGTTGTTCCTCGTTGCCCCGCTCGCGGTCCCTCTTGCAGCCCTTGCCGCCATGGTCGGTTTGTTCTTCTACGAATACGCCTTCGTCATGGCTCCGCAAAGGATACCGAATTCGTAATTCGAGAATCGATATTCGATCATCGCAATTCGAATATCGAATAACCAATATCGAGCATTTATGCCTAAACCCAAATCTGTCCCTCAAACCTCTGCCGGGGTGACCCTGCCTCAATTCACCGCCTCCAACCGTAAGCCTATCAAGCTCACTGAAGTTGTTCACCCGGACGGGCGTATTAGCCAATATCCTCCTCCGGAACTGTGGGATGACTGGGTTGAATGGGATGGGAAGGAATGGCCGAAGCGCGTGGCGCGGCGGTACACGCTTGTACCGACTGTTTGCTTCAATTGCGAATCTGCATGTGGACTTCTTGCCTACGTTGACAAGGACACTTATGAAATCCGCAAATTCGAAGGCAACCCTGTCCACCCTGGCAGCCGCGGAAGAAACTGTGCCAAAGGGCCGGCAACACATAACCAGATTTACGATCCTGAGCGAATTCTCTATCCGCTGAAACGGGTTGGCAAACGCGGCGAAGGGAAATGGGAGCAAATCTCATGGGAGCAGGCACTGACTGAGATCGCTGAAAAAATGCGTGAAAGCCGCGCCCGCCGCCGTGATGGGATCGTCTATCACGTCGGTCGTCCCGGTGAAGACGGATATACCAATCGCGTCATCCAGGCCTGGGGCGTGGATGGGCACAATAGCCACACTAACATTTGTTCATCCTCCTCACGCGCCGGCTACAACTTCTGGACGGGACAGGATCGTCCGAGTCCCGATTATGCCAATGCGCGTACCATCCTTTTGATTTCCAGTCATCTCGAAACCGGACATTATTTCAACCCTCACGCGCAGCGTATCATCGAAGCTAAGACCAACGGGGCAAAGTTGATTGTCTTTGACCCGCGTCTCAGCAACACTGCCAGTATGAGCGACGCCTGGCTGCCAACCTGGCCGGGAAGCGAGAACACGATTCTTCTCGCAATTGCCAACTACCTGATTCAAAACGACCGTTACAACAAGGAATTCGTCCGCAGGTGGGTCAATTGGAAAGAGTTCCTTCAATATATCCGATCATCCATATCCAGTGAATGGGACTCGGTCCGCCCACTGGTCTCTGATCTTCAATCTCCGCTGTCTTTCGATACATTTGACCAGGTCTTAAAGTCTCTCTACTCTGAGTACACCTTTGAACGTGCCGCTCGAGAATCCGATGTTCCGATAGAAAGAATTCAACAAGCCGCAAAATATGTCGCCGATTGCGATGGCCGGCTTGCCACTCACGTCTGGCGAAGTGCCAGCGTGGGGAACCTCGGCGGGTGGCAAGTCTCGCGCTGTCTATTCTTCCTCAATGTCCTCACGGGAAGCATTGGCAATTACGGCGGTACATCCATGATCAATTGGAATAAATTTGTGCCGAAGCCGTTCAAGACCCCGCCGCCGATCGACGCGTGGAACACCTTGCATTATCCGAACGAATGGCCGCTCTCGCATTATGAGATGTCCTTCCTGCTTCCGCACATGCTCGAAGAAGGCCGCGGCGACCTCGACGTTTATTTCACGCGCGTCTACAACCCGATGTGGGTCAACCCCGATGGTTTCATGTGGCTCAAGGCTCTGCAGGATGAGTCGAAGATCAAGTGTTATGTCGCCCTGACGCCCACGTGGAATGAGACCGCCTGGTTCGCGGATTACGTTTTGCCGATGGGACATGGCCCCGAACGTCACGATCTCATGAGTCAGGAAACACACTCCGGTCAATGGATTGCGTTCCGTCAGCCCGTTCGACGCGTGGCTCTTGAACGCGCGGGCGCCAAAGTTGATTTCACCTACCAGGCTAACCCCGGCGAAGTCTGGGAGGAGAACGAATTTTGGATCCAACTCTCCGCGCACTTTGACCCCGATGGTTCGCTTGGCATTCGACAGTATTTTGAAAGCCCTTATCATCCCGGCGAAATCATCACCGTGGACGAATACTACCAGTGGATTTTTGAGAATTCCGTGCCCGGGCTTCCTGAAGCGGCTGCCAAAGAGGGACTGACTCCGCTTGCTTACATGAGAAAATACGGCGTGTTCGAAGTCAAGAAGGAGAACTATGTCCCATTCGAGAAAGTGGTTGGAAAATTGGTGCATGGTAAATTGTTTGAAGGCGATTTGCCACTTACCAATTACACACTTACCGAAAACGATCTTGTTCTCAAAGATAACCAACCAATCGGCACAAACGTAGACGGGGAAGTGAAAGTTGGGTTCGACACGCCGAGTCGTAAGTTGGAGTTCTTCAGTCCTACGCTGGCTGCCTGGGGCTGGGATGAAAAACAATATGTCATTCCGTGGTCAGTGAAGAGCCATGTCCATCCTGATAACATTGACCGGGAAAAAGGCGAGATGATTTTGCTTCCCAATTTCCGGTTGCCCACCCTGATTCATACGCGGAGTGCCAATGCAAAGTGGCTCTATGAGATCAGCCACAAGAATCCAATATGGATGAATCCGCTGGACGCGGAGCGCATCGGCGTGGACACAAGCGATCTGGTGCGCGTAGACACAGAGATTGGCTACTTTGTGGATACTGTCTGGGTGACCGAGGGAATTAAGCCTGGTGTGATTGCCATCAGTCACCATCTTGGGCGCTGGCGCTTGCAGGAGGATTCAGGCGTGAATAAAGGCGCCTCCAATCTGGTGAAACTGACCGACGATGGCAAAGGCGGATTCCTGATGAGCGTGGTTCATGGCGCGAAGGCCTGGGAATCCAGCGACCCCGATACCAGCCGCATCTGGTGGAGTGAAGTGGGCGTTTCGCAGAATCTGACGCATGGGGTTCATCCCGATCCTGTGAGCGGAGTCCACTGCTGGCTGCAAAAGGCGCGGAGTGTGCGTAAGGCAAATGCTGACGAAAGAGCAGGCGACGTGTTCGTGGACACAAACCGTTCCATGCAGATTTATCGCGAATGGCTTGCCACTGCGCGTCCAGCGGATAAGGTCAGCCCGGACGGAACGCGCCGTCCCTACTGGCTGGCACGTCCTCTCAAACCGACAAAAGAAGCGTATAAATTGCCTGGGTGAGTTGAAAACTGAGAAGTTTGATGGAACTCCTGAAACGGGATCAGCCTTGCGTAAGCCTGAATCGTCCACTCGTTCGCGCCATTCAGTGACCAGGGTTGGTCTTACTTTCACTCTTCCGGGCATGTTCGCGTTTATGATTGGGCGAACGATCTGATCGGCGGGGCCCTGGAGATTATTAACTCGATGGAGCATTGATGACATTTCCGCAAATTTTCGTTTTACTTGTCTTGGCAGTCCCGCTGATCCTTGTGTTCACGAATCGACTGCGGGAGGATATAGCTGCCTTGCTTATGGCTGCCCTGTTGGGCCTGGCTCAGTACCTGGGACTCGGTGTTGTGGGACCTGCCAACACGCCCGAGAATGCTCACAAGGCTCTGACCGGCTTCGGAACGCCTGAAGTCATCGCACTGCTCGCGCTGTTTGTCATTACCGCCTGCCTGGATAAGTACGGGGTCACACGCTGGATCGCAAAAAAGCTGCTCTCGCTTGGCGGGCAATCAGAGCGGAGGTTGATTGGGCTGTTTGCTTTCACTGCCGCACTGCTGTCCATGTTCATGAATACTTTGGCTGCGGGCGCGTTGATTTTGCCCAGCGCCTTAAACGCCTCCCGTCGTACGGGCATAAAGCCCAGCAAGCTGCTCATCCCGATTGCCTATGGCACGATGCTGGGCGGCGCCGCGACCTACCTCACAACTGCGAATATCATTGTCAGCGGGTTGCTGCGTTTGGCAAACCCTCCTCAGCAACCGCTGAGCATGCTGAACTTCATTCCCACAGGAGGGTTTGTGGCGATCGTCGGGCTTCTCTTCCTGACGTTCATCGGCAGGCGTTTTCTGCCGGACCGTGAACCTCCTGTCGTACGTATGGATCCAAGCAGTGATGAACTCACCAAGACATTTCATCTCGTGGAACGTACCTGGGAGGCAGAAGTAACGCCGGAATCTGTCATTGCGAACAAGCCCCTGGGACAAACTCACATTGGCAAGAGTCTCGGTATGGCGGTCCTTGGAATTCGCCGCGGTAACCGCGTCCTATCAGCAAGTGATGTCACACACAAAATCCAGGCGGGCGACGTACTATTAATTGTGGGGCGGGAGGAGCGTGCCCTGCAGTTGGAACAATCCGGTCTGCGCGTGTATCCTTCGACGCAGCCTATTTCCGCCCTGTTGCGTGACTCCATCTTTGCGGAGGTCATCCTGCCGCCGCGTTCCAGCGTGGAAGGGAAGACGTTACGCGACCTCGAATTTCGCGCGCGCTACGGTTTTACCGCCATTGCCCTGTGGCGTGGCGAGCGCAGTTATCGTACTGATGTAGCGACGCTCGAGCTGCACGCTGGCGACACGCTTCTGTTGATGGGATCACCCGAAAAACTGGCCGACCTCAAGAGCCAGCATGACTTTGTTGTGGTGGAAGCGGTGTCAAACGGCGGTGAAATGGATATCCCCAGAGTGACGTTAACTCTGGTCATTGCTATTGGTGCGTTAATCGCTCTGTTCGCGGGGATGCCCGTTGAGATTGCCATGCTGACGGCTGCCGTGCTGACCCTGTTGACCGGATTGATGAAACCGGATGAAGTGTATCAGGTGATCAAGTGGCGTGCGATTTTTCTGATCGCCGGTACGATCTCCATCAGTTATGCAATGGTGCAGACCAACCTGGCACAACTCTTCGGGGACATGGTTGTCCGACTGGTTGCACCGCTGGGTGCAATGGGACTCGTTGCTGGCGCTTATTTGTTAAGCGCCGCGCTTACACAGGTGATGGGAGGGCAGATATCCCCGCTGGTTGTGGCGCCGATCACCATCAGCGCCGCGATCCAACTGGGCGTGAACCCTCAGGCTGTGGCGCTGGTCACGGCGATTGCCGGTTCGATTTCGTTTATCACGCCCCTTTCGCATCCGGTCAACATCATCATGATCACACCGGCAAATTATACGTTTCGTGACTTTGTAAGAAGCGGCTGGGCATTGACAATTGTCTGTTTTATTGCGCTAATGATCGCGGTGCCGCTGTTCTGGAAGCTCTAGGAAGTCTACGAAAACGTTCATGAAGCGGCGTTGCAGTAAACACTACGGATATGTTCAAAGGCAATCTGGCAGGATGTGAAATATGTTTAGTGAACATGTCAAAGAAGAACCCATTCCCGAGGAACCGGTCTGGACCTACAGAGGGTATCGCCTCAAGACCAGCGAGTTCGTTACCGCCATGGTGCATCTGTTCCGGGCTGAAGTTCAGCGGGCAAACGTCTGGCGTCAGCGCCTGGATACAACCACCAATTGGGCTGTAGTTGCCACAGGTGCGACCCTCTCCATCGCGTTCAGCCAGCCAAACGTTCATCATGGCGTGATCATCCTGAATTCATTGCTGATCACATTATTTCTGTTTATCGAAGCGCGCCGCTATCGCTATTACGAGCTTTGGAGCTATCGCGTCCGCCTGATGGAAACGGATTTCTATGCTGCCATGCTCGTCCCGCCATTCCACCCCTCGCCTGAGTGGGCTGAAAGCCTGGCTGAAAACCTGCTCAGTCCCAGTTTTCCTGTTTCCATTTGGGAGGCAGTGGGCCGCCGCTTGAGGCGCAACTATATCTGGATGTACGCGATCCTTTTTGTTTCCTGGATCGCGAAGAGTTATCTTTTTCCTGAACCGGCGGCCGGCCTTTCAGAATTGATCCAGCGAGGGGCAGTTGGACCGCTTCCCGGTCACATCGTCTTGACGCTCGGATTGATCTTCCATACGTTTCTATTACTGCTGGCTATCGGCACAGCCGGTATGAATCAAGCAACCGGCGAGATTCTTCCCCGCTTTGGCGGGGAAACTGTGCACGAGCACCATGCTGAGTCCGGCAAGGTGAGAGACCTGCTCGCCCGGCTTTACCCGCGGCACCGTCGCAAGCAGCTTCTGGCGCTTGTCATTACCGATAAAGAAGAGGCTGTGTCGAAATGCATCCTGGCCGACCTCCGACGCGGGGTAACAGCGATAGAGGGCAAGGGCATGTACACAGGCACGGGTCGAAGCATCCTGATGTGCGCACTGACTGTCACGGAAGTCCATAACTTGAAAGCTGCCGTTGCGA
This sequence comes from Chloroflexota bacterium, assembly GCA_029782225.1. Lineage (GTDB taxonomy): Bacteria > Chloroflexota > Anaerolineae > Anaerolineales > Villigracilaceae > JAKOVF01. Next base: position 9,672 of record JAKOVF010000293.1, read on the forward strand.
AGGAAGACCCAAACGCGTTTGTCATCGTCTCGCCGGCGCAGGAAGTGCTGGGACGCGGGTTCAATCCATTGACTGATACAAAATAATCGGCGCGTGGTCAGCGGGCCCGGTCTCGGGGCAGGGTCCCTTGTTTATCGGAAGCAGTTGTCAGGGCGGATGGAAGCGTGTAACCTTTTTCACAAAAAGCTGTGACTTAAGTCAATGTCAAAAAATGGGGGATTCGGCAATAATAAGGTCAACCATAAGATTATTAGAAGGATTGCCTTATGTTTGCCCAGCAAGTGAGTCAAAGCACGGAAATGTATCTAAAAGCGATGGTCGAATTGAGCGGCCGCGAGGCTGTGGGGATCAGCCGTCTGGCGGAGCGTCTGAACGTCACGCCGGTTTCGGCCAACGAAATGGTCAAGCGCATGGACGATCAGGGCCTGGTGAAGCACACTCCCTACAAAGGTGTGACGCTGACCGAGAAGGGGAGCGAGGTAGCCTGCAACGTCCTGCGCCGACAAAGACTCTGGGAATGCTTTTTGTATGAGCATTTGAAGATCGAGTGGGCGCGACTGTATGAGCTGGCCTGCTCGCTCGAACATGCTACCGCCCCGGAGGTGACCGAGGCGCTGGCCGTTTTCCTTGGCGACCCAAAGACTTGCCCGCGTGGGAATCCCATCCCTGCCGCGGACGGGTCTTTTACGCCGCTCAATGGGATTCTGTTGAGCGAGGCCGCGGTTGGCGAGACCGTTCGCGTGCTGGCCGTGAACGCCGCCGCAACGGATGTACTCACATATTTGCAGGAACGCGGCGTCTTGCCCGGTTCCGAACTGACCGTGGTGGAGGCCGCGCCTCTCCAGGGTCCGCTCACGCTGCGAGTGAATCCCGCTGAAGAGAGCGGCGCAGTCCAGAAGGAAATTGCACTTGGACTCTCACTGGCGGAGTTCGTCATTGTTCAATCCACCCAGATCACCGAGGAATAACGATATGTCTGAACCGATCCAACTTCATTTGCTTCGTCCCGGCCAACAGGCGACCATCACGCGTATCAGCGGAGCAACAGCTTTGCGCCGTCGCTTTGCGGAAATGGGCGTGATCCGCGGGGAGAACATTCTGGTCGAGCGTCACGCGCCTCTGGGCGACCCCGTTGAATACTTCATCAAGGGCTATCACCTGGCTTTGCGCAAGGAAGAGGCGGCGCAGATCGAGGTTGTCTTGCACGGAGGAGATTAATGGCTGATATGACGATTGCCCTGGCCGGCAATCCCAACGCGGGCAAGACGACCATCTTCAACGCGCTGACCGGCCTTCACCAGCACACGGGGAACTGGCCCGGCAAGACGGTTGAGAAGAAAGAGGGCGTGATCGAGCACGAAAAGCTGACCATCAACATCGTGGATTTGCCGGGGACCTACAGCCTCACAGCTTATTCTCCCGAAGAGATCATTGCCCGCGACTTCATCATCGAAGAGCGGCCGGATGTGGTCATCAATGTGGTGGATGCAACCAACCTGGAACGCAATCTCTATTTGACTGTGCAGATCCTTGAGTTGGATGTCCCGGTTGTGATAGCGCTCAACATGACCGATGATCTGCACAAGGATGGTGCAAGGATCGATCTCGACAACCTTTCCCAATTACTCGGAAATATCCCTGTAGTTTCTACAACCGCCAATCAAGGCAAGGGCATTTCCGAGTTAATGTCTAAAGCCGTACGCGCGGCGAAAAAGAACTAAAGAGCCTTTACCACGGAGCGCACGGAGAACACAGAGAAAAGCCCTTCAAAAATCTCCGTGCTCTTTGTGTTCTCAGTGGTGAAAACAGGGAAACGATCATAAAACGACATGACCATTACAAGCATCTCCAGTGAACTCTTCCGCCTTGATTATGGCGGCAAACTTGAGCGGGCAATCGCTTCTCTCATCGCGGGTTTCGCCGAGAACCACTTCGATGCGGGACGTTACCCGAAGCGGTGGCTGGCGATCAAATTGCTCGAAGCTGATCCCGATATTCTCGAACGCGTCAAAGCCATGCCCAACGGCGAACAGGTCATCTCTCTGGCGCAGAAAGGCGCGGAACATGTGAGGGACATGCTTGGCGATGAAGTTGATCTGCTCACTGCCAATTCCCGCTACGGTTTCATCAATGGGGTGGTGCGCCAGGCCCTGCAGCGTCCGCTCACGGGCAAACTTACCCTCACCGACCGCGTGGACAACATCGTCACGCACAAATGGCTTGGATTACCAGTGTTCTTCGCCGTAATGTACGTTGTTTTTCGGCTCGTGATCGATGTCTCGGCTCCGTTCCTGGATTGGACCGACGCGGTGATCAACGGCCCGATTGCGCACTGGCTCTCGTTCCTTCTCAACCTTGTGCTGGCTCCGGCATGGATTCATTCCCTTATCGTGGATGGGATTGTGGCCGGCGTTGGCGGTGTGCTGGTCTTCGTTCCGGGACTGTTGATTTTGTATTTCTTCCTCGCATTGCTGGAGGACTCAGGCTACATGTCCCGCGCCGCCTTTGTGATGGACCGCTTCATGCGCATCGTTGGCCTGCATGGCAAGTCGTTCATCCCGATGATCCTCGGCTTTGGCTGCGCGGTCCCCGCAGTCTACGCCACACGGACGATTGCCAGCCGACGCGACCGCGTGCTGACAGCATTGCTGATCCCATTGATGTCCTGCTCGGCACGGCTGCCGGTCTATGTTGTATTCGGCCTCGCATTCTTTGGTGCTCGTGCAGGGACGGTCATCTGGATCATGTACGCGCTTGGCATCCTCGTTGCGATGCTGGCAGGTATGGTCTTCACACGGACGATCCTCAAGCCGGATGTCACATCCGCGTTTGTATTGGAACTGCCGCCGTATCGCCAACCTGCGCTCAAGAGCGTGCTGATCCACATGTGGGAGAACACGCGCGAATTTGTCCGCAAGGCTGGGACAACTATTCTTGCAATGTCAATCGTGATGTGGTTTCTGCTCAATCTGCCATGGGGCGTGAAGGATCAACAGGATTCGTATTTTGGAAAGTTCAGCAGTGCAATTGCGCCGGTCTTTGCTCCGCTGGGATTTGGCAACTGGGAAACCGGCGGCGCGCTGGTCTCTGGGTTTATGGCAAAGGAAATCGTGGTCAGCTCGATGAGTCAGATTTACATCGGTAATGGGAATGCGCAGCCTGTTCCATCCACCACGCTGGGCGAAGATTTGATGGGAATCGGCCGGGGATTCATCAACGCCACGATCCGCTCGGGCAAGGTTTTGGTCAGCATCATCCCCGGTGTAAATCTGGTTGATAAGCAGACTGGTAGTGAGGACACGCTGCTCAGCCAGGCCCTGCGCGAACACTTTACGCCGTTGAGCGCGGTGGCGCTACTGGTATTTGTGCTGCTCTATGTTCCGTGTGTGGCTACGCTGGGAGCGATTAAGTCCGAGTTTGGAAGATCCTGGGCTGTGACTTCTGCTGTCTATCAGACAGTCGTTGCCTGGATCGTCGCTTTCATGATCTACCAGGGCGGCAAGCTGCTGGGATTTGGGTAAACGTCCATGCTGAATCAATTGGTTGATTTACTGCAAACGAAAAAGAATGGTTTGAGCCTGACAGAAATCAGCCGCGCTATGAAAGTCCAGCCTTCGGCGCTGCTGGCGATGATCGAGTTGTTGGTGCGCAAAGGAAAGCTGGTCGAGATCGGACCTGACAATCAATGCTGCACAACCTGCGGCCTTCAGTCAGACTGCAATTTGTTGGCAGCGCGGGGAAAGAGATATGTGGTCAATCGAACGCCGGGTATTGATGCAAACCGCATCAGCCTGGAATCTGTCCATTTGACAGCAAGCGGATAACGGTCAGATTTGATGCGGTACTTCATCGGACAAAAAGAGACAGCTGAGAGGCCGTCTCTTTTTTCATTTATTTTGATTTTGATGTTTTCCTGCCTTCTGCTTTGAATACGTTATAATCAGATAAACCTTGTCGTATTCACGGCCATCATGTGCTGATGGTGTTTTGTTTCAAAATTCGGTATCTCTGCTCCTTGAAAAGGAGAGTGTCATGTTGCTTAAAGGTGATGTAGCGATCCGTGCGCCGAGAAAACGAGTATGGGATTTTTTGACTGACCCTAACCAAATGGGGCAATGTTTGCCGGGGGTGGAGAAGATCGAAATCATCGAACCGAATAAAAAATATCGCGGTGTCGTCTCTGTGGGGCTGGGCGGAGTGAAGGCGCGCTTCAACGGCGAAGTCAATGTATTGGAGCTGGACGAACCCAACCATGCCAGGTTGAAAGCTCACGGCACAGCTACAGGGACGGCGGCCGACCTTGTGAGCGAAATGTCCCTCAGCGATGGCACAGACGGGAACACGATGGTCCACTGGACGGCGGATGTGAACGTCTCGGGGCAGCTGGCGAGCCTCGCAGCACGGTTGATGCTGCCTGTTTCGCAAAAGCTTTCAGATCAGTTCTATGATCAGGTCCGTCGCAGAATCGAAAAGGACGGGGCAGCCTAGAGGCGACATGCGCGACCTTCTTCCTGATCTGGAACGCTGGCGCAAGGATGGAAAACGGATTGCCCTGGGGACCGTCATCCAAACCTGGGGATCGTCGCCGCGTCGCGCGGGGGCCAAAATGGCGGTGACCTCCAATGGGCAGTTCTGCGGCTCGGTCAGCGGCGGATGTGTGGAGAACGCGGTCATTGAAGCCGCGCTTGACTGTCTTAAAACAGATCAGGCGCGGCTTCTGCATTTTGGCGTGGCAGACGAAGCTGCCTGGGAAGTTGGTCTCGCCTGCGGCGGCAGCATTGATGTGTTTGTCAAGCCGCTCGAAGAAGATTTCTTTCAAATCCTGCGCAAAGTATGGACTGACGAATCTACGTCTGCCCATATCACGGTGATTCGCGGCGCGGCAGATATTGTGGGACACGAGATGTTGGTCAGCGAGCAAGGTCATACTACGCGGACGTTCAACGACAGGTGGGGCGGAAAAGTTCTGGAATTGGCACAGGAAGTTTTATCAAGCAGAAAATCCCGCCGCGCCGAATTGGATGAATCAACAGAAATCTTTATCGAATTCATTGCTCCACCGCTAACGCTCATTGCAGTCGGCGGGGTTCATATTGCCGTGGCGTTGATGTCGCTGGCGAAGACGCTGGATTTCCGTACCGTAGTGATTGATCCACGCGGAGCGTGGGGGAACGAGGAAAGATTTCCGCATGTTGATCAATTAATCCAGGCCTGGCCTGAAGAAGCATTTCAGCAGGTCGAGATCACGCGGTCAACGGCGATTGCCATGTTGACTCATGATCCCAAGCTGGATGATCCCGCGCTGAAGATCGCATTGATCGGCCCAGCGTTCTATGTTGGTGCGTCGGGGAGCAACGTGACAAATGCCAAACGCCGCCAGCGGTTGCTGGAGGCTGGTTTGACTGAATCACAGTTATCTCGTTTGCACGCGCCCATTGGTCTGGAGATTGGTGCGGAGAAACCTGAAGAGATTGCACTAGCGATCATATCGGAAGTTGTCAGGACCTATCGGAAGCCCAAGCATCTTGAGGCCCCGCGTGAAGCGGGTCTCATCTCTAATAGCGAGCAAACATGAAACCGGCGCCATTTGAATATCACAGTCCAAATACATTGGAGGAGGCGTTGAGTCTTTTGCAGGAACGCGGCGATGAAGCCAAGCTACTGGCAGGCGGCCAGAGCCTTGTCCCCGCAATGAACTTTCGCGTGGTGCAGCCTTCTGTGTTGATTGATCTGAACGGCGTCAAGGAATTGGCTTATGTGAAGCAAGACGGTGTTGGCTTGCGTATTGGCGCGATGACGCGTGAGCGGACGCTTGAGTTTGACCCGCGGATTGCGAGATGGTCACCATTGTTAAATGAAGCCATGCCGCATGTGGCACATCCACAAATTCGGAACCGCGGCACGCTGGGTGGAAGCCTCGCAAATGCTGACCCCGCCGCCGAGTTACCTGTCGTCATGCTGGCATTGGATGCGCGGATGAAGGCCTGCAGCGCAAGCAGTGAGCGTTGGGTTGAAGCGCAGGACTTTTTTTCTGGAATGTTCACAACTGATCTCACAACTGGTGAAATGCTGACTGAGATTGAACTGCCGTTCATGCCTGCTCGTACAGGCTGGTCGTTTTTGGAAGTTGCTCCTCGCGCGGGCGATTATGCGCTGATGGGTGTCGCCGCGCTTGTGACGCTGGATGAAGCCGGGAAATGCAAACAGGCAAAGCTGGTCTATTTGAACGCGGGGGATGGACCGCTGGACGCGAAGGAGGCTGTACAAATGTTGATCGGCGAAAAGCCGGGCGAGGATTTGATCGAAGCTACGGCAGAGACAGCCAGCAGTACAGAGATCGACCCGTTCGGAAATATCCATGCCTCGCCGGAGTTCCAGCGTCACCTGGCGAATGTGTTAACCCAAAAAGCATTGAAGCAGGCATTCCAGCGCGCAGAGGAAACCAGTCAATGACACAAACCCGTCCGGTCACCATCATGGTCAATGAAAAAGAATACAGGCGGAATGTTGAGCCACGTCTGCTATTGAGTGATTTCCTGCGCCATGAACTCGGACTCACAGGCACCCACGTCGGCTGTGAACATGGAGTCTGCGGCGCGTGTACGATTTTATTCGATGGAGAATCGATGCGTTCCTGTTTGATCTTCGCGGTGCAGGCGCATGGGCACTCGATCACGACAGTCGAAGGTCTGGCGAGCGACAGGGAAAATCTCCATCCTTTGCAGCAATCCTTCTGGGAAGCACATGGATTGCAGTGCGGCTACTGCACGCCTGGCATTCTGATGACGCTGGTTCCGTTCCTGAAACAGAATCCGAATCCAACTGAAGATGAAATCCGTCACGCGCTTTCGGGAAATCTCTGTCGCTGTACGGGCTATCAGCACATCGTGGACGCAGTCAAACTGGCAGCGGAGAAGATGAAATAATTAATGGGAGTAGCCCGAAGTGTTTTGCTGAGGCGTATCAAGGCCACATTCGAGGTAGTTGGCGAGTTGGAAATTTGAAATGATGATTTCTCGTTCCTTGATCGAAGATTTACGTGCTGACAGGCTGACACTGCCTGAATTCCTGGCGCAGGTGGAAGCGCGCTTTGAAGAGAATGGACCGTTCATTCAAGCATTTCTGCTCGAAGAGAATCGCTTCGGGCGTTTACTGAAGGAAGCCGACGAATTGCTGCTCAGCCATCCTGACCTGATCAATCGCCCTCTTTTGTTTGGGACTCTGGTCGGGGTCAAAGACATTTTTCATGTGGAAGGATTTAAAACGCAAGCTGGAAGCCGACTGCCGGCAGAGCTTCTGCAGGGCGAAGAAGCCACCAGCGTCTTCCGATTGAAAGAGGCAGGCGCGTTGATTTTTGGAAAGACAGTCACAACCGAATTTGCCTATTTTTCGCCCGGCCCGACCCGCAATCCTCATAACCTGGAACATACTCCAGGCGGCTCGAGCAGTGGATCAGCAGCGGCGGTCGCGGCAGGATTTTGTCATCTTGCGCTCGGAACGCAGACGATTGGCTCGATCATTCGTCCCGCCTCCTTTTGCGGCGTGGTCGGACTCAAGCCTACGTATGATCGTATTTCGCGCGGAGGCGTGATTCCCCTTTCGCCCTCGCTCGATCACGTTGGATTCTTCGTCCCTGATGTGCAAAGTGCAATACCGGCCGCCCGAGTTTTATATCAAATCTGGAACGAACCAACGATGCCCTTGAAGAAACCCACGCTTGGAATCCCGGATGGCCCGTATTTGCAAAGCACTTCGGATGAAGGCCGCGCTTACTTTGAAGCTATCTGCAAATTATTGGAAGGCGCAGGCTACCAGTTGCGGCACGTCGAAGTCATGTCCAATTTTGAAGAAGTCCGCGCTCGAAATGATGTGATTATGTCCGCTGAAGCTGCACAGGTTCATAAATCATGGTTTGAGCAATACGCAGCACTCTACGCCGCCAAAACCTCCGAGCTTATCCAGCGCGGACAAAAAATTACCAGTGACCAATTACAAAAGGCTCTTTCTGCCCGCGAAGACTTTCGTGCCGAGCTTCGGCGTGCCATGATTGACCACAACATTGACGCCTGGGTTTGTCCCTCCACGGTTGGACCTGCGCCGAAAGGATTGGGCAGCACCGGCGACCCTGTGATGAATCTTCCCTGGACCCAGGCAGGTCTGCCCGCGATCAATTTGCCGGCTGGAAAAAATCAAGATGGCCTGCCGATGGGGTTGCAGGTTGTCGGTAACTGGTATAAGGATGAATCCTTGCTGTTCTGGGCAAAGGAACTTGAAAAGGTCCTGAGCACGTTATGAGCGTCACCAAATACGATATTCGCCGCGGCGCTTATTACGACTCGGTCCTGCTCATGCAGTTGCAGCGCGGGCTGATTGGCCTACCTGGCGTCCTCGACGCCGGAGTGGTGATGGCGACTCAGGCAAATTGCGAATTGCTGGCCGCCAATCAATTGCTACCCAATTCCATCGCACCCAGCCCCGACGATTTGCTAATCGTGGTCAAAGCGGACGATGATTTATCGGCGGCTGACGCGATCAATCAGGTTGATTCGCTGCTTGCCCAAAAACGTTCATCTGTTTCGCAGGATTTTCGTCCGCGTAGTTTGAGGGCGGCGGCGAACCAGTTGCCCGAATCAAATTGGGTGCTGGTTTCCGTCCCTGGTCGTTATGCGGCAGGCGTCGCGCGCGAAGCGCTGAGTCTCGGCAAACATGTCTTCCTTTACAGCGACAACGTCTCTCTCGAAGATGAAATTGCTTTGAAGAAGACCGCGCGCGAAAAGGGATTGTTCGTGATGGGGCCCGACTGTGGGACCGCGATCATCAACGGGATTGGGCTGGGATTTGCCAATCGCGTCCGCCGCGGACCGATAGGCCTGGTCGGCGCTTCGGGGACAGGACTCCAGGCTGTGACATCCCACATCCACAATCTGGGCGGAGGTATTTCCCACGCCATTGGTACGGGCGGGCGCGATCTCAAGTCTGATGTTGGCGCGATCACAGCTCATCAGGCGCTTGATTTGCTCGCGCGTGACCCGCAGACCAAAGTTATTGTATTGCTTTCAAAACCGCCCTCACCTGATGTTGCAACAAAGTTACTTGGCGCTGCAAAGGCAGCCGGAAAGCCTGTTATTGTCGATTTCATTGGTTATCCACCTCCCGCGCGGAAGCTGGGCAATTTGCATTTTGCAGCGAGTCTCAGTGAAACAGCGGAACTTGCGGTGAGTCAGTCATCAGTCATCAGTGATCAGTTATCGGTGAGGGATACAGGCAGTGGTTATCTGCGAGGATTATTCTCAGGCGGAACGTTGGCTTACGAAACACTGCTTGGCCTGCAGGCGACTCTTTCTCCCCTCTACTCGAACGCTCCCATGACCAATAACCAATTACTGAAAGACCCTCTTCGCAGCGAATGCCACACCATCATTGACCTTGGCGACGAGTTCTTCATGGTTGGCCGTCTCCACCCGATGATTGACAATGACTTGCGTATCCGTCGCCTGAAACAGGAAGCGGCGGACCCTGCAGTTGGGATGATTTTGCTCGATGTGGTCCTGGGGGAAGGGTCACATATCGACCCTGCAGGCGAGCTGGGTCCCGTCATCAAAGAAATCAGCAATAAGAAAGAAGTTGTTGTGATCGTTATCGGCACAGCGGATGACCCGCAAAACGTGCAATCCCAGATTGAAAGATTGAATGATGCTGGCGCGGTCGTGTTTCGCACAGTAACGGCGACCGTGGAATATATCAGTTCGAGGTTTGGACAGGATGTGAAAAACGAATATCCACCGGTTGATTTGAATCGTTTTTCCCAGCCGCTCGCAGCGATCAACGTCGGGCTGGAATCATTTTACGACAGCCTTCTCTCCCAGGGAGCGCAGGTTATCCACGTGGATTGGCGTCCGCCTGCGGGTGGGAATGAAAAACTCGCGTCACTGCTGGCGAAGATGAAGAAGTAGAGATTGGGAAGTGGTAATTGTCATTTACCAATTCCCGGGAGATGAGTATGGACATTGACCAGGCCAACACCACTGCCGTCAACCGCATGATGGAAGCGAGACCTATCTTGAAGAGCGTGGCCGCTGCGCGCGATGTCATTCCTGGCATGAAGGATAATCTACTGCTCCACGCGGGCCCGCCAATTGAGTGGGCACGGATGTCAGGCCCGCTGCGGGGGGCGTTGATCGGGGCGATGCTGTTCGAAGGGTTAGCTGCCAGTGAAACGGAGGCAATTACCAGGGCGGAGAGAGGCGAAGTCGAATTCGATTCGTGTCATCACCATGGCGCGGTCGGACCGATGGCTGGAGTTATATCCGCTTCGATGAAGGTTTATGTTGTCGAAAATGTCGAGCACGGGAACAAGTCATTTTCAAATCTGAATGAGGGCTATGGAAAAGTTTTGCGATACGGCGCGTACAGTAATGATGTGTTGAAAAAACTGCGCTGGATGAACGATGTACTTGGATCGGCGTTGGCGGACGCATTAGCGGCGTCGAATGGCATTGACCTGCGCGCCCTAATTGCTGAAGCGCTGCACATGGGTGACGAGGGCCACAATCGAAACAAGGCAGGATCGCTGATTTATTTAAAGTTGATTGCCCCGCTCATTGCGAAGGTGGTGAAAGATGATGCGGTGGAGGTGCAGGCTCTGCAATTCATTGGCGACAACGCGTTGAGCGTTCTGAATCCTGTGATGGCCGCCTGCAAGGCAATGACCGACGCCGCGCATGGCATCGAACGCAGCACAATTGTCACGACGATGGCACGCAACGGCACAGACTTTGGAATCCGTGTCAGTGGGTTGGGGGAGAAGCAATGGTTCACTGCGCCTGCCGAAATTCCCATTGGATTGTTTTTCTCGGGCTTTACGCAAGATGACGCGAATCCCGACATTGGCGACAGTGCGATCACCGAAACCGCGGGCATTGGCGGGTTTGCAATGGCGACCGCGCCCGCGATTGTCACATTTGTGGGGGGTACGCCAAAGGATGCTATGAACGCCACGCTGGAAATGTACGAGATCACGTTTGCCGAAAGCAAATACTTCACCATGCCCGCACTTGATTTCCGCGGCACGCCCACCGGGATTGACCTTCGCAAGGTCGTTGAGTTGGGAATCACACCGCGTATTAATACAGGAATTGCACATAAGAACGCGGGTGTTGGTCAGGTGGGCGCAGGACTCGTGCGGCCGCCGCTTTCCATTTTTGAACAAGCGCTGGTGGCGTTTGCCGAAAAGTATGAGTCGTAATATGGTAACCGGTAAATAGTAATTGGAGGAGCAAAGTGTCCGCCACCTTTGAAGATTTGCGCGTGTTGAAATCTGCCGAGGAAATTGCTGACTCCATCTGGAAGCGAGTTGTTCAATGGGACGAGTTTGCGCAAGACGTAGTTGGAAAACAGATGGCAAGATCTGCAGATTCGATTCGCGCTAATATTGCTGAATCTTTTGGACGATTCAATTTTGGAGAAAAACTTCAATTCTTATATTATTCACGCGGGAGTTTATTTGAGACCAAGTATTGGCTTAATCGAACACGCGTACGCGGCTTGATGACACCAGATGAGGTGCGGGAATACGTTAACCGCCTGACAGAATTAGCGCGCCAATTAAATACCTTCGCCAGTGGTTTAAGGACAGTCTGTACGGAACAAAAGCAGAAGAATTCTAGGACTTTGCGGGATGCATCAGCGGAATATTTCATTGTTAATTCAGATCAATTTTCGGCCTTGCTCTTTTCTGAAGATGATCTAAACGCGCTCGCCACTTAATTACCATTTACTAATTACAACTTTCGAAGGAGTTCCCCATGACCAAGATTTACGATCTCTCTCAAGATCTCAACCAGGACTGCTCATTCTGGCCTTATTATCCGCCGTTCGAAGTGAAGTACATCAAGCGCAAGTCAGAGCAGGGAGTGAATGCACAGTATATCCAGACTTCGAATCATATGGGTACCCACCTGGATGCCCCGCGGCATTTTGTCACTAGAGGAAAAACCATTGACCAGATCCCCATCGAATGGTGTTACGGTCCTGGTGTCATCGTGGACTTGAGCGATATGCTCGATGACCTGCGTCTCTTCACTCCCGATGATATTGAGAAACGTGCAACTGTTGAGAACGGAGATATTCTGTTCATCAACACCGGCTGGCACCGGTATTCCTTCTTTAGCGAAGAAGCCGATGAGGAGCGCTATATCCAGCGTCACCCGGGTCCGCATTTCAGCATTTGCGAGTGGCTGCTAGATAAAAAGATCCACATCTGGGGCGTGGACATGATCTCCACGGACCATCCCATGAACTTGCCGATTGGCCGTTTCCTCGGCAAAGGCGGCCTGGAACACTGGCAAAAGGTCCGGGCGAAAACCGAATCCATTTATGGCGCGGACAAAATGGAAGAACTCTTCCCGGATTCTGCCTATCAACTGACTCACAATGCGCTTTTCCCGCATGATTGCATTCACGTCGAGAATCTTGGCGGTGACATCGGCTTGAAGGATCTGCACAACAAGCGCATTACGCTCGGGGTCTTTCCGTGGAAGTTCAAAGGCGGCGAAGCAGCGTTTTGCCGCGCGGTGGCATGGGCTTAACTTGAACATGTCATTGTGAGGAGCCCAAAGGGGGACGTGGCAATCTCAAGTAACCTGCTAGTGCGAGATTGCTTCGTTTGGCCTTCGACCCTCCTCGCAATGACATCGAATTGAGGTTTTATGGCAACACGATACTTCGGCGAACGGATCAAACGCAACGAAGACCCGCGCCTGCTGACAGGACAGGGATTGTACGTGGACGATGTGGATTTACCCAATATGCTCCACGTGGCTTTTGTGCGGAGTCCGTATGCGCACGCAAAGATAAACAATATTGATGTTTCGCAAGCCTTGCAGAGGGAAAGCGTAGTAGCCGTTTACACTGCGAACGACCTGGGCGATTACTGGAAGCCCGGTCCCTTGCTGGTCTCGCCGCCGCCTGTAGCCGATATTGTTTTCAACGAGAAAACTCAAGTTCCTTTGGCGAAAGACAAAGTTAAGTTTGCAGGTGAACCGATTGTGATGGTGCTCGCAGAGAGCCGCTACATTGCCGAAGATGCGCTGGCTGATATTCAAATTGAGTATGAGCCGCTTGAGGCTGTTGTCGATATAGAAAAGGCTTTGGGAACAGATAGTCCGATCATCCATGAAGAGATTGGCTCAAATATCGCGGCCCATGTCGTGCAGACGAAAGGCGATTACGAATCGGTGAAGAAGGATGCGGCGTTCGTCGTCAGGCGGCGATTTAGTTACGAGCACGGCTGCGCGGCCGCCATCGAGAACCGCGGCATCGTCGCGGAGTGGGATAGACGTGCGGGGCGTTTAACCGTCTGGGATACAACGCAGGCCCCTGTTGTGATTCGAAACGGACTGGCAGGTATGCTCGGGCTGTCGGAGCGCCAAGTCCGCGTTATCGCACCCTTCATCGGTGGGGGATTTGGTCCGAAGATCATGATGTTCTACCAGGAGGAAGTGCTTGTCCCGTGGGCGGCGATGAAGTTGAACCGCCCCGTCAAATGGATCGAAGACCGCGCCGAAAATTTTGTCGCCACCACACATGAGCGCGGACAGATTCACGATGCAGAAGTTGCCTTCGATAAGGACGGTCGGATTCTTGGCGTGCACGATGTCTTTTTGCACGATACAGGCGCATATGCTCCATATGGCCTGACCGTGCCGCTCAACAGTCAATGCACGTTGCTTGGACCGTACGATATCCAAAACTATTACAGTGAATTCACGGCGGTCTTTACAAACAAGACTATTGTCACGCCATATCGCGGCGCGGGACGTCAACATGGAGTGTTTGTCATTGAGCGGATGCTTGACCTGACGGCGAAGGAACTCAAGATCGACCGCGCCGAAATCCGTCGACGAAACTTCATTCCACCCGACAAGTTCCCGTACAACAACGAAATCATCTATCAGGATTTTGCTCCGCTGGTGTATGACAGCGGAAACTACGAGCCATTACTTGATCAGGCGCTCGAAAAGATTGGGTATCACCAATTCGTCAATGAGATTCAGCCAAAGCTTCGCGCCGAAGGCAAACACGTTGGCATTGGAATCGTTGCCTATGTGGAGGGGACCGGGATTGGCCCCTACGAAGGTGCGAAAGTGCAGGTAATGAGCAGCGGACGCGTATCCGTTGTGACCGGTGTTGGCACACAGGGACAGGGTCACTTCACAAGTTTTGCGCAGATCGTCGCGGAGCAGCTTGGCGTGGATGTAAATCAAATCGATGTTGTCACGGGTGACACCGACCAGTTCTACTGGGGCGCGGGGACGTTCGCCAGCCGCGGCGCGGTCGTTGCGGGCAATGCGATCAATGAAGCCGCGAAAGTTGTCCGCAAGAAAATTCTCAAACTCGCCTCCGAACATTTCAACGCACCCGAAGATGAGCTCGAACTCGCTGATGGGGAAGTGCGTGTGCAGGATGTGCCGCGCATGTCCATTTCGCTGGGCGAACTTGCGGGCAAGGCGAATCCGCTGCGCGGCGCAGTCAAGCCCGGGACAGAGCCTGGTTTGGAAGCGACCAGCTATTTCGGCCCGGAAAGAGGCGCCACCGCGAGCGGAATCCATGCCATGATTCTTGAAGTCAACCCTGAGACCATGCAGATCCACATCCAAAAGTATCTCGTGGTGCACGATTGCGGCAAGGTTATCAATCCGCTGATCCTCGATGGGCAGATCCACGGCGGCGTGGCGCAGGGAATTGGCAACGCCTTTTACGAGCGGCTCGCTTATGATGAAAACGGTCAACTGCTCAACGGCACGTTCATGGATTATCACCTGCCTACCAGCCTGGATGTGCCGCATATTGACACCGCGCACGGCGTGACGCTCTCGCCCCTCAACCCGATGGGTGTGAAGGGCGCGGGGGAGGCGGGTGCGATCCCTGTCGGTCCGCTGTTTGCGCAGGCATTGGAAGACGCATTGCATGATGTGGATTTTGAGATTTTGGAAATTCCGCTGAATTCGAATCGGTTATGGGAGTTGGTGAATAGTCGAGACTAGAGATTGAAGAATTTGGCGAGAGATGAATCAAGAGATTCGATTCTGCAACGCATTTGATCAGACCCGCCTTGCCTATGCAAAGGTTGGGCACGGCCCGCCTTTGATGAAGGTCGGCAACTGGATGAGTCACTTAGAATATGACTGGAACAGCCCGGTCTGGCAACCATGGCTGGAGGGCTGGTCGCGTTTTCACACGTTTTATCGCTACGATCCGCGCGGTTGCGGACTCTCCGATTGGAATGTTTCTGACTTCTCCTTCGATGCTTTAGTCCGTGACCTTGAGACAGTAGTGAATGCAGCTGGGCTAGAACAATTTGATCTATTTGCCATGTCGCAGGGTGGTTGTGTATCCATTGCCTATACTGCCAGACATCCCGAAAGAGTCCGCAAGCTCATCCTGTATGGAGGATATCTTAAGGGCAATTTGAGTGAAAATCCAACGCCTGAGGCGCTGGAAGATGCGGAATTCCAACTAAAGTTACTCAAGTTAAGTTGGGGAAATGAAAATCCTGCATATCGGCAGGTGTTTGCCACGCTTCTGATTCCCGAGGGAACTCCGGAGCAATTTGCCTGGGTCAATAATTTGCAATTCGTTTCTACATCGCCGTCGAATGCGATGGAGGTGCAGCGAATGTTTAGCAGGGTGGATGTGCGCGAATCAGCAAAAAAGATTCTAGTACCTACCATGGTCGTTCAAGCCAGGCATGACGCGATGGTTCCGTTTGAAAAGAGAAGACAAACTGCAGCGCACATTCCCGGCGCGCGTTTCACAATTTTGGATAGCAAGAATCATGTTCTGATGAAGAATGAATCGGCCTGGTCGTATTTTTGGAATGAGTTTTATCGTTTCCTCGGGGTTGGCACAGAATTGGTAAAAGAAGGAGTGGCAATATCCGTCGAAGATAGGGTCTGGTTGGAGTTATCGGCCCGCGAGCGTGATGTATTACGTTTGGTGGCGCTGGGAAAAAACAATCTGGAGATTGCGCAGCGTTTAGTGCTCAGTGAAAAAACGGTTCGCAATTATGTATCGAACATTTATGACAAACTACAGATCAAAAGCCGGGGCGAAGCTATTGTATGGGCCCGGAAGTATGGACTTGTGGAAGAGAAGACATAGCAAAATAATCGGGACAAAATCAGGACATCCATCTCTTTTCAATGGGACATCGTCATTGATATGCTGTTGAAAACATTCCATTAGAAGGAGAAAATATCATGACTACTCAAGTACAGGCTTCGAATAAAAGTGCAATTGCCTCTGTCAATGCAGGCGCAAATCTCGT
>JAKOVF010000294.1 GCA_029782225.1 Chloroflexota bacterium
GCTTTGTCCTCTTCCGTCGGTTCCTGGTTCAGAACGCAGCCTTGATCGCTGCCATCGGGGTGGGAGCCTTAACATATGGTATTCTCATTCTCTTCATGAAGATTCCCGAAGTCGATCGGACAGTCGAGGCAGTGAAGCACAGACTCCGGAAAAGATTCCTGCAAAGGCGAGGACCTGAGGCGTAGTCTGTTCCACCTCTGCAGCTTGTCGCCTTTTTCTTGGGTGAGGTGCTCGGGGTAGCCATTGTCTGGTAGGGCCTGTTGCCTAAAAGAAGCAGGGTGAGGAAACGGTTTCGGGCAAATCTACCTTCGTAAAGAAGGGGTTTCGAAAGTGTTGTAGTATTTTATTAATACATCGAATCTCAAACGTTGTAGATTAACGTTGTAGGAAGTGCGTGTGGAAAGGAACAAGTGAGATGGTTCGGTTGAAGGATATCGCGCGGGTCGCTGGAGTCTCCGTGACAACGGTTTCCAAAGTGCTCAACAACCGGGGCGATGAGTTTGGCATCTCTCAGGAGACGCAAAAGCGGGTGCGGGAGATCGCCCGGCAGATGAACTACCAGCCCCACAAAGAGGCGCGCAATCTGCGCCTGGGAAAGCGATGCAGTTCCATCCTCTTCCTGTCTCTCTACGAGGGGCGGACCAAAGGGGCAGAGGGTTTCTTCTCGCATCCCTTCTTTGGTGAGCTCATGCACCAGATCCAGGCGGAAGTGAGCCGCTCAGGCTGTTACCTCTCGTATGTGGCGGTCACTGAAGAATCCATGCCGGCGGTGAGAACGTTGATCCAGGATCGGATCAGCGGAGTGGTCACCTGCGGCACCATGTCACCCGAGCTCGCCAAGCTGCTCCAGCGGAGTCGTTTACCGGTGGCCGCCATCGAGCCATACACATCCCCTGCAGGTGCGTTCCACGAAGTCTATGTGGACAACGCGCAGGCTATCGCCTTGGCGCTCGCTTACCTGCATCGATGCGGCTACGGACAGCTGGTGTTGGCCGATACCCGTCTGGCCGGCGAAAAGAGCAATCCCGTTTTCTCCGAACGAGTTGCGGCTTGGGAGCATCATTCCCGCTCCTATCCAGACATAGCTGCCAGCGTAGAAACCTTTCACCGGGATCCTGGCACGTCCGACATCACCGCCGGTGAGGTTCTGGGTGAAAGGATCATTGCCCGCCTCAAACCTCCCTTTGGAGTGGTCGCAGTCAATGACCTTACGGCCATGGGGGTCATGTATGCGGCTCAGCGGCATGGTCTGCGCATACCTGAAGATTTGGCTGTTGTCGGCATTGATGATATCGAATGGGCAGCATCCCACAAACCTGCTCTCACCACAGTACGCATCCGCAAGGATCTGCTGGCCAGGGAAGCAGTTGCCTATGTCAGCGCAGCTCTCAGGGGTACTACAGTAGAACCTTCTGTGGTGAGAGTTCCGGTTGAGTTAGTGGTCCGAGACACCACGCCCAAGCTTTGAAAGGAGGGAGGCTCAGGAGAAAAACCGCTGTTTCTTGTTCACAAGACGCCTACTAACTAAAGGAGGTTATCCTTGTGAAGAAACTTGTGTTCTGGGTAGCGTTGCTTGTTGTGTTTGTTTTGCCGGCTGCTGTCTCGGCGCAGATCGTGGTCAACTTCTGGAACAACTTCAGCGGCGGCGACGGCGAGTTTATGTCGGCCATGGTGCAAAAGTTCAACGAAACCCATCCCGGTATCAAGGTGGAAATGAGTGGAGTGACCTGGGAAGACTACTACAACCGGCTGCTCACCTCCATCGCTGGCGGGATTGGGCCAGATGTAGCCATCATGCACACCACCCACGTTCCAGCCTACGCCAGCCAGGGCATGCTTCTGCCCTTGGATGAGGAACTGGCCGGCCGGAGCATTCCCATCGATGACTATGTCGAAAGCGCCTGGGTAGCCCTTAACTACAACGGTCAGCAGTACGGAATCCCGTTGGATGTCCATCCCTGGGTGCTCTACTACAACAAAGACATTTTGGGCCAGCTTGGTCTGCTGAACGCTGCAGGCGAATTTGACAGTCCCACCAGTCCAGAAGAGTTCAGGGCGCTCATCGACCAGATCAATGACGCCGGATACTATTCCCTGAGCATCGAATATGTGGGCAACAGCTGGCGCGGCTGGTACGCCCTGCTCAAGCAGGCGGGCGGCGAAGTCTTCGTCGGCAACGAAGTGACCATCAACAGCCCCGAGGCCCTGGAGACACTCACCTTCTGGGCATCCATCCCCGCCGCCTATCCCAACCTGATCGTCGATTACGATGAGTCGGTGGCGCTCTTCGCCCAGGGTGATGCTGCGCTCCATATCAATGGTGTCTGGATCACCGGCTATTTCGAGCAAATCGAAGACCTTAACTTCGGCGTTATCCCCTATCCCACCCTCTACGACAACCCAGCAGGTTGGGCCAATTCCCACTCATTCGTGATTCCCGTGCAGCGCGGGGGAGTGGATAAGGAGAAACTGGATGCAGTACTCACCTTCGTTAATTGGATGACGGAGAATTCCTATCTATGGGCGTTGGCCGGTCACATTCCCACCAGGCACTCCGTTTTGGACAGTGCTGACTTCCAAGCTCTGCCTTATCGCCCCGACTATGCCGCCCAAGCGGATACAGTCGTCTATCTGCCTCAACATCCCAACATCCTGGAAATCGAAACAGCCCTAAACGAGGAAGTGCAAGCCGTTACCGCCGGTGTGAAAACTCCAGAAGAAGCGCTCAAGACCTTGGAACAGATTATTGGTGCTTTAGTGCGGTAGGAGTTTCAGAAGGTGGTGTGGTGCCCCTCGTGGGCACCGCACCAGCCTAGAGCAGAGGGGGCGACGCTGTGAAATTCTCTGGATTCAACAAACGTGTTTCCGACGCCATCGCAGGTTATGTGCTGATCCTACCTTTTTTGCTCGTGCTCGTTGTGGTGGTTTTATATCCCCTGGTGCAGGGATTCTACATGAGTTTTCATAATTGGGGCATTTTCGGTCAGCCCACCTTTATAGGCCTGCAGAATTACCGCCAGCTCTGGACCGATGACACCTTCCGCAGTTCGCTCTGGCACACTGTGTATTTCGTACTGCTCACCACACCGCCCCTGGTTATCCTCGGCCTTTTAATGGCCGCAGGACTTAACTATCCGTTCCGGGGCAGAACAGCCGTGCGGGGGATGATCTTCTTCCCCTACCTGTTGACGGTCTCCATCATCAGTATCATCTGGCGCTGGATGCTGCAGCGCAATTATGGGCTGGTCAATTACTA
Organism: Chloroflexota bacterium; assembly: GCA_029782225.1. GTDB lineage: Bacteria > Chloroflexota > Anaerolineae > Anaerolineales > Villigracilaceae > JAKOVF01. The sequence goes on from JAKOVF010000294.1 coordinate 3,257, forward strand.
CCTGGGAAAGCTGGGTTTTGAGGCCGTGGGCTGGTTGGCCGAGGCCCGTACTGCCATGCCGTCCATTGCCCTGGCCACCATCTGGTGGACCATTGGGTTTAACGTGGTGGTCTTCCTAGCTGCCCTGCAGGACATCCCAGAGGAGCTCTACGAGGCAGCAAGGATAGATGGCGCGGGGGCGGTCAAGAGCTTTTTCCGCATTACAGTTCCTTTGATACGACCAACCATGGCCTTTGTCATTATCATGCAGGTTATTGCGTCCTTCCAGGTGTTTGGTCAGGTCTTTGTCATGACTGGTGGAGGGCCTTACGGCAGCACCCGCACGGTAGTGCAGTACCTCTATGAACAGGGCTTCCGCTACTTCCGCATGGGTTATGCCTCGGCCATCGCCTACGTGCTGTTCTTCATAATGTTTATCCTCACCATAATCCAGTGGAAGACTATGGGAAGGCGGGAGGTGTAGGCTGTGTCAGCTGCTAAGCGGAAAATGCCTCTAAGTCGCCTCATCGGCATACTAGTCATGTACCTGGTGGGGATTTTGTGGGTTCTGCCCATCCTCTGGATGCTCTCAACTTCTCTCAAGCCCGAAACCATGGTGGTCCAGAGCGTTCCCCGCTGGATTCCGGAGGTATTCACCCTGGACAACTACTATGGGGTACTGGAGCGGGCTTCCCTGTTCAAATGGCTTTTGAACAGCGCCATCGTGGCCGCTGCGGCCACAGTCGGTGTGCTGATCATCAACTCCATGGCAGGTTACGCCTTCGCCAGGATCAATTTTCCCGGCAGGGACATCATTTTCATGATGGTGATCGCCACCATGATGGTTCCCGCCCAAGTAACCATGATCCCGTTGTTCTTCATGCTAAATAACGCCTCGCTTTTGAACACCCATTTAGCGCTAGTCTTGCCGCGGCTGGGGGTGGCTATAGGAGTGTTCATGCTGCGGCAGTTCTTTTTGTCTCTCCCTCAGGACCTGGAAGAAGCTGCGGCGATTGACGGGGCCAGCCGTTACCGGGTTTTCGTCCAGATCGCCCTGCCCTTGGCGAAACCAGCCCTCTCGGCCTTGGCTATCGTTACGTTCATCTGGGCCTGGAATGACTTTATGTGGCCGTTGATCAGCATTTCTACCCAGGACATGTACACACTCCCCATCGGCCTATCTACCCTCGCGGGCTATTATGGACGTGAATACGGCATTCAGATGGCGGGAGCTGTGATCGCTTCCTGTCCAGTGCTGTTAGTGTTTCTCATCTTCCAAAAGCAGTTCATCCAGGGAGTTGCCCTCAGCGGCTTGAAAGGTTAGTATTCGGGGAAAGGAGAATGAGACTTGATTCTGCGCAGCGAATACCCTAGACCGAACTATGTGCGGGAGCTGTGGCAGACCCTAAACGGGCAGTGGGATTTTGTCTTTGACGATGACGACAGGGGCATGGCTGAAGAGTGGTTTAGGCGGGGGCTGCCGAACCCCTTAAAAATAACGGTGCCATTCTGTTACCAGTCACCGTACAGCGGGATAGACAGCCAGGACGTCCATGAAACAGTGTGGTATCAGAGGGAATTTGAGCTTCCCGATGAGTGGCAGGGCAAGCGGATTCTCCTCAATTTCGGGGCAGTGGATTACCATGCCCTCGTCTGGGTTAACGGCCATCTGGCTGGGGAAAACAGAGGCGGGTATGCCAGCTTCACGCTGGATATTACGGATCTGCTGCGGAGAGGCGCAAACAGCGTCACGGTGCGCGCCGTGGATCGCCCGGTGACCAGTCAACCTCGGGGGAAACAGAAGGCGCGCTATCAGAATTTCGGATGCTGGTATACGCCGGTTACAGGGATTTGGCAATCTGTATGGCTGGAAGCGGTGGGCAGTACCTACCTTGACCACATCCGCATGGTTCCCGATATTGACCGTCGGCTGCTGACCATCGATTACTGGCTGAGCCGCTATGAGCCTGACCTTGTTCTGAAGTGTGACATATCGCTGGCAGGCAAGCTGGTGGCCGCCACCTCGGTGGCCGTAGAGGAACGCCACACCTTCTTCTCCGACATCATCCCCAGGCGGGACGGGTCTTTGGCCGTGGACATTCCCGCTGCCGAGCTCTGGTCTCCGGAGTCGCCCACCTTGTATGATGTGAAGTTCACGCTGCTTAAAGGAGAGCGAGTGCTGGATGAAGTTCAAACCTACACCGGCATGCGCAAGGTCCATGCGGAAAAGGGGCGGATCTACCTGAACAATGAGCCCTACTATCCGCGCATGGTCCTCGATCAGGGTTTCTGGCCGGAGGGTGTTTATACGGCGCCAAGCGTCGAGGCGATCCGTTACGATGTGGATATGACCAAAAAGTTCGGCTTTAACGGTGCCCGTAAACACCAAAAGTTTGAAGACCCCTATTACTACTACTTCTGTGACAAGCTGGGGCTTCTGGTGTGGGGCGAGATGCCAGCTCCCTATATCTATGATGAAGAAGTATGCCAAAACATCACCGCAGAGTGGCAGCGCCTTGTCATCCAGCATTACAATCACCCCTCTCTCATGGCCTGGGTGCCGGTAAATGAGTCGTGGGGAGTAGATCAGCTCACGCAACCTCAACATGCCGACGATCCGCGGTTGGTGCATTACATGGTCATGCTCTATCACCTGACGAAGTCGCTGGATCCAACAAGGCTGGTGGTGGGTAACGACGGTTGGCACCAGGCGGAGACGGACATAGTGGCCATCCATGACTACACCCAAGATGCGGACGACCTGGGCCGAAAGTACGCCGCCTTTAAACAGGACCGCCACAGCCGGGCCTTTACCCACGGCCATCAGATTCTGCTCAGCGGCTATCGCTACCAAGGGCAGCCCATAATGATTACCGAGTACGGAGGGGTGAAGGCAGAAGAGCAAGGGGCCGAGGGCTGGGGCTATGGGGAAGCGGCGAAGAGCTTCGATGAGATGCTCGAGCGGATCGCGGCGTTAACCAACGCGATCCTAGAGGAAGAAGAGATCTGCGGTTACTGCTATACACAGCTCACCGATGTGGAGCAGGAGGTCAATGGACTTATGACCTGCGATCGGAAGTCCAAAGTGGAGCCGGAGAGGTTTAGGGCTATCTTTGGGGTGGAACCTCAACGTTAATAGGGTGCTGTGCTGTTTAGACGGGGACCGTGCGGACAGGAAGAAAAGGAGAATTCGGCAGGCTCTGGGCTTCTCCAGGGCCTGCCGTCTGCTGAAGGTAAGCGTTAAAGCCTGCTTTTCGCACCCTTGGGCAGAGAATTAGATGGGTTTTCTGAATGGATTTTCGAGGTAGATCCGTTCACCATAGCCGGCGAACTTGAGCAACCTCAGAACATCCGGTGGGATATCGTGAGGCAGATGGCGCTCTACATGGTCATCATAGGTCAGATGGGGGTGCGGACGTTTTTTTGGACTTGACTATTCCAACAATCCAAGGCTTTCGCGGTAGGCGATTGGGCTTTTTCCCCCCAATGACAGCTTGATTCGTTCTACATTGGACCAGCGGATGTAGGAATCAAGCTCGGTGACAAACTCCTCAACCGATACTCCGTCCCAAGATCTGGTGTAGAACATCTCGCTCTTGACG
>JAKOVF010000304.1 GCA_029782225.1 Chloroflexota bacterium
GCGAGATGCCCAGGCGCCGGCTGGCCTCGCGCACCGACACGTCCTGCCTCAGCACGAGGCGGCGTAACTTGCTCAATGTGCTCACGTTGATCACTCCTGCTCCCCCGTGCTGAAAAATTCAGCAGGATAGAGCGGCAACGTGGCTCAAATTTCAACGTGAATGCGTCCCGAAATGGCCCAGCTTTGGAAATGAATCAACAGCTGAGGAAGCTCTGCGTCAGTCGTTCGACGTTGCGTTGTTTGGATAGGGGCGTGTCGCCTGCCAGCTTCCACATGACGATGTGCCTGATCACATTTCTTCCTTCATGTGGGAAATCCCGCCTTTTGGGGCCACAGGTTGACAAAGGCATGTACCGATGTGCTTGCAAAGATGCCCGCTTTCAGAAAAGGCTCTTGTGCCAACCAGTCTTGAGCTGTCTGTCGATCGGGGAAGTCAATCACCAGCAAACTGCCCAGCATGGTGCTGCCGTCATCTGTTACCAGCGGCCCTGCAAAGGCAATGTGTTCTTGCACTTTAGCCAAGTAGGTTTTGTGGACCGGGCGAATTTGCTGACGCAACTCGGCGGTCCCAGGCTTGTCCATCAGTGTGAAGGCATACAACATGGTGTCACCGGGTTCTCGTCGGGTTCAACACGAAGTCGTACTCCATTAGGTAGCTTCCATCCGTCTGCTGTACCCAGTCGCACACCAGCGACTGGCGAACGCCAAACACCGCATCGGAGTCGAGGTAGTCGCTGTGGTCGCGAAAGACATGAGTGATCAGCGTTTCGTAGCCGGGTGCTTTCACCATGAAGTGCAGATGCGCAGGGCGCCAGGGGTGGCGTCCCGTAGCTTCCAACATCTGACCCACAGGTCCGTCGTGGGGAATTGCGTACGGGACCGCCACGATGGAACGGAAGTGGTATTTGCCCTCTGCATCCGCTGTCACGATGCCGCGCGCCTGTGCATGACCAAGATCCGCGTGCTGTACGTCATACAGTCCGTCATCATCCGACTGCCAGACGTCCATGACGGCGCCGGGGATGGGCTGGCCGTCGATCCCTTTCACCGTGCCACGCACCGTGCAGGGCGTACCTTTGGCGCCGTTGGCAATGTCGTCACCCAGCTCGTAGTGGGGGGCGCCCTCCACATGGAAGGGGCCAAACACAGTGGCTTCGGTACAACCCGCAGGCTTGTCGTTGTTCATCGCGACGGTCAGCATTGACAAGCCGAGAACGTCTGACAGCAGTATGAACTCCTGGCGTTTGTCGTCTGTGATATGGCCACACCTTGTCAGGAAGTCAATGCCCTGGAACCATTCTTCCTCGGTCAGCTTCACGTCCCGGGCAAAGGCGTGCAGGTGCTGGACCAGGCTCGTCATGATTTCTTTGAGCCGAGCGTCAGGCGTTTTGGCGAAGCTGGCAATGACTGCCTGTGTGATGTTGTCTTGGTTGAGGTTGCGCATGGCTTGTTTGCAGTTGGCAGTGTTGAGTTGCGATGACCTGAACTCTATAATTTCAAAAAGATTTCTCAAATATCAAAATGGGAAATTACTTTTCCGAAAGATGGAAAAATGGATCGGTTCACAGAAATGGCGCTCTTTGTGGAGGTTGCCGATCGAGGCAGTCTCGGTGCGGCTGCAGAGGCCTTGGGACTGTCCAATCCAGCGGCCACTCGTTACTTGGCTTCGCTGGAAGAGCGCCTGCAGGTCCGTCTAGTCGAGCGCAACACGCGTCGGCTCTACCTGACCAGTGAGGGGCAGGATTTCTTGGAGCGGGCTCGTCACGTCCTAACTGAGTTGCGCGACGCAGAGGCGGCAATACATCAAACCACGCTGAACCCGTCGGGGGTGTTACGTGTGAGTGCTTCGCTGTCGTTCGCCATGCAACTCATCGCCCCGCGATTGCCGAAGTACCATCAGCGGTATTCACAAGTAAGAGTGCATGTTGAAACTGCGAACCGCTACTTGGACATCATTGACAACGGTATTGACGTAGCCATACGGACGCGTGAGTATGAGCCTGACAGCACCATAACCATTAGGCGTCTAGCTTCGACGCGCCGCATATTGGCGGCGTCTCCCGCTTATCTGGCCCAAAGGGGGCGTCCACAGTTCCCATCAGACCTGACTGACCACAATGTTCTTGTCTACTTGCACGCCAACCACCCCAACGAACTGAAGTTCAGTCGTGGAGGCGAAAGTCAGACGGTGAATGTCCAGGGGGTGTTGGAGTCCAACGACGGGCAGGTATTGCGTGCTGCTGCACTTAGTGGCTTGGGTATCCTCGTGCAACCTAGTTATATCGTCTATGAGGATATCGTCGCCGGACGCCTCGTACCCGTACTCGGTGACTGGGATCTGCCACGTTTGCAAATCAACATCGCATATCCCAGCCGAAAGCACCTGTCAGCGAAAGTCCGATCCTTCATTGACTTCATGGTGGATGAGTTCGCGACCCACGAGTACGAAAGAAAGTGGACTGGTCTTATGTGATTCGATGTATTCCCAGGGCAAGGGACAGAACCTGCTGGCCATCTTCATCGGAGGCCCCTCGCCAGGCGACGATCTGATCAGGGCGTATCAATACCAGTGGTGATTCGTATAGCTCCAGTAACTGCTGGGCGGGCAAACGGACCACCTTCAGGTCGATGCCCATAGACTGGGCCGCGTTCTTGAAGCCATCGGTTGCCGGGTCGGTTGCACCGAGGGCGAGCAATGTCCACTCGGTGTGGAATGTGTCGTACAGGGAACGGCCATCTTCCAGCCATGCATGGGGCGGGCGCCCCCCAGGACTGGCGGTGGGCACGTAGTCATTGGGTTCGTCGGGAGGTAGGTCCACACCGTCCTGCGCGATGATGGGCGAGTCGCCGTAGCGACCTCCAAAAGTCACGCCGGGGATGTTGAATTCAAGCCGGGCATGGCGGTTGAGGTACTCAGAGGCCTTGGCTCGCTCTTCGTTACCTTGTGCGGAGTCATCGTCCAGCTCAGGCTTCGCAGAGAAAAGACCGACGGAGTCAGCAAAGTGCCGGGCGTAGCCTGTGTTGCGCTGCGCGAGCGGTCGACGCTCTGCCTCATAAGTGTCTAGTAGCGTCAGCGTTGCATGCCCCCGGATTACGCTGGCCAGCTTCCAGGCGAGATTGACCGCGTCTTCCACCGCTGTGTTGTAGCCCAAGCCCCCTGTGGGCGTGAACAAATGGGCTGCATCACCGGCAATGAACACTCGTCCGCGCTGGAATTTTTCTGCAACCAAGGCATGCCCTGCCAGCCAAGTGCCCATGGACAGAATTTCGATCGGAATGTCAGCGCCCATTGCTTCTGAGAATACCCGTTTCGCATCCTTTTCCGTCCATGTGTCTGCGTCTTCTCCCGGTTTGATTGCTGCATGGAACGCATATTCGGCCACGCCGTCCACCGACGCCATGAACGAGCGTCGTTGGTAGTTGACCGCGACGTACATCCAGGCTTTAGGGTAACGTAGCAAGGACAGGAACTGGGGCGCGCGCAAATACAACGCGAACATTTTCCCGCCCATGAACTCCCTCTGGATCCCGGTTTCTCCTCCCCAGGGGATGCCCAGTTGGTTCCTCACGAGGCTTCGCGCACCGTCTGCGCCAACGAGGAACTTGGCTGTAACCCTTGCAGGTGTTCCGCCTGTTGATTCATCAGCACAACTGAGCCAGTGATCACGTTGAATATTGAGCCACTGGGTTGATGGATTCTTTGACTATTCGGTTGTGGATAAGTCTATCGGGTCTGCTGTTTTTCGATCTCCTTTCTGGCTCTTTGGGCGTTGCTTTGGGGGAGCCGCGCCAGCGGCACTGGAGTGCTTGAATCGCCAGCTCTCGTTGCCCG
>JAKOVF010000312.1 GCA_029782225.1 Chloroflexota bacterium
CGCCTTCATTAACGGCTTGCAGCGGACTGAAGAGCAGGGAATCAGCGCCATTAAGGTGCTGGACGATATGGGTATCACCGAAGTTAGGATGCGGGATGCTTTACTCCGTGCCGCCGGCGCCGGTGATTTGTTCACTGAGGCCATTCAGCTTGGAACGCAGGCGTGGGAGGAAAACACGGCTCTAACCCAGGAAGCGGCCCAGCGGTACGAGACCACAGCTTCTAAGCTGGAAATCATGCGCAACCGATTGCAGGACGCGGCGATTACCTTTGGTGAGATATTGCTACCCCCACTGGTGGCGGTGGCTGAGAAAGTCGGGGAGTTTGCAGACTGGCTTGCTGGACTGGACCCCAAGCTCAAGACGACCATTGTCGTGGTTGGCGGGCTTGCTGTGGCCCTAGGTCCCGTCCTAATTGTACTCGGGCAGATTGTGTCCTCGATCGGAACGCTCATGCCTCTACTTGGGACGCTGGCAGCGTTTATTAAGACAACTCTTATCCCGGCCATTACGGGCCTTTCATGGCCAGTAGTGGCTGTAGTTGGGGGAATTGCCGCCCTGGCGGCAGTGGCTTATGAAGTCTATAGGGCGTGGGATGAGGTCAAGGCGGCTCTGTCTGCGACCTGGGAGTACCTGAAGGCATCTGCCGAACGACTAGCGCTCAATATGTCGCTTTCCTTCGAGAAAATGAAAGTAACAATCATCGGAGTAGTGGATGAAATCCTGGAGCGTCTCTCAATCCTTGAGTCCCTGCCCTTTGGCATAGGCGAGTCCTTTGCTGGCCTGCGAGAAAAGGTAAGCGGCAGCATTGACGCTTCCAGGCAGAAGATTGCCGAGCTGGAAGCTGCGCTGGAGGCGAACTCGGTACGCATGGCCGAAGCCGTTGATGGCATGAAGGTTACTTGGAGCGATGTAGGTGCTAAAGTTGCCGAAGATGTGCAGGCTGTCATTAGGGCTATCACAGGCCAGACAGAGGCGTATACAGAAGAGCTGAGTGAGCAAACGGATATAATCATCGAAGAAACTGAAGCACAAACGGCCCAAGTGCGGGAAACCCAACAAGCACAGACCGCCATTGTTGCAGAACAAGCCGAAGAGCGCACCGAAATCATATCTAAAGAGGCCAAAAAGCAGGCAGAAGAGCGGGCTAAGTTTGAGGAGCAATGGAACCAGAAGCTCTTCAACCTGCAAGCCACTCGCAGGGAAAAGCTCCAGGCAGAGTATGATGCCGCTATTGAACTGGCCAAGAAACTTGAAGCAGACACCGCCGCCGTCCACGAGTATTACCGTATCCTGCTTGACCAGATGGACGAAGAAGAGCAGAAGGCCAAGGAAGAGCGGCTAAAGGCATGGCGTGAGAGACTCAAGGAAGCTATGGCTTCCGAACTGGATTTGCTAGTCATACAGCGAAACCGTCAGCTGGCTCTCATCGAGGATCAGATGCGGGAAGAATTGGAGCTGGCTGGAGACAACGAAGAAGCCAAGGCCTATATCATGCAGTTTTGGGCTTTGAAGCGCCAGCAGGTGCTCAAGGAATACGCCGACGCAGTAAAGGCTATCCAGGAGCAGGAAGTCGAGTGG
>JAKOVF010000318.1 GCA_029782225.1 Chloroflexota bacterium
CTATTATCGAAGTCAGGGTTCGTGGAATGGCGTTGCGAAAGCCTTCCAGCAAAATCCCAACCCGGTAAACCCGCAGATACCGCCCTCGCCGGATAATTTCCGCTTCGTGCTGGCAGACGCAAAAGGACTCATCATCATTGGCGGACCTCCGCATTTGCAGCCCGGCGATCAAGCCTCTGAAAAAGATCTCGCAAACTCCACGCCTTTGAAATTGGATAACCAGGTGGTCGGATATCTTATATTGGGAGGATCACCCTTTGACCGCAATCCGCTTGAGTCCGCTTTTATCCGGCAGGTAACGAATACTCTGATTTACAGTGGAATGGCGGCCATAGTACTTGCGCTTGTACTGGGCATGATCCTCTCAAGCACATTGACCCGGCCCATCCGTGAATTGACCAATGCCACGCGGGCAGTCTCGGGAGGAAGTTTGGGTCTGCAAGTCTCAGTCCGCTCTCAGGATGAACTGGGCGAACTGGTGCACGCCTTCAACAAAATGAGCGCGGACCTTGCCACCTCCACCAACGCCCGCCGCCAAATGACTGCGGATATTGCGCACGATCTACGCACGCCGCTGAGCCTGATCCTTGGTCATGCAGAAGCTGTGCACGATGGTGTCCTGCCCCCCTCGCTCGAAAACTTCGAGATCATCCGCGAAGAAGCGGGGCGGCTTGAACACCTGGTGGATGATTTGCGCACACTCTCCCTGGCAGATGCGGGCGAGCTTTCCATCGAAAAGCAGCCAGTGGATGTGAAGAAGTTATTGCAGGATATTGCCTCGGTTTATCAGCATCGAACGCAACAGAAGGTCATTACCCTGGAACTGAATTTACCGTCGGAACTCCCAGTGGTCCAGGCAGATGCAAACCGTATTACACAAGTCATTAGGAACATTCTGGATAACGCGATTCGCTACACGCCCGAAAGCGGAAAAGTAATTTTAGGCGCAGGACAAGTGAATGACGGTGTGCAGATCTCCATCAAGGACAGCGGCCCCGGCATTGAAGCCGACAAGGTCAACCACATCTTCGACCGCTTCTATCGTGCTGATCCCTCACGAACACGCGATGAGGGCGGCTCAGGGCTGGGACTGGCGATTGCCAGGTCCATTGTCCAGGCGCATGGCGGGCAGATTTGGGCAGAGTCAGTTTTGGGCGAGGGTGTGAATGTGTTGATCGTTCTACCAAGATAAAAGAATCTTAACCACAGAGAGCACCGAGTCCACTGAGATTTTTAGAGTTTTTCTCCGTGGGCTCTGAGTTCTCCGTGGTTACGGCTTTTGCTCTCTAACAAAACAGGTGAGGCATTTCTGCCTCACCTGTTTGTGTTTCACTCCTTTCCAGACTCAAAGAGTCTATGGGGTTGGGGTCGGTTGAGTTCCATTAGCTGGCGGCGGACCTCCAGCGGGTCTATGGCCAAATCCGAAGCCAAAGCCGGGGCCGTCAAGGAAGCCCTTGTCGAGGCCTTCGAGTAGCCAATCTGCTTTTTCCTGCGTCATGGTTCCATCTGTCACGGCTTGGGTGATCTGCTGACGCATCTCGGTGGCATGTGCTGCTTTGATGGCATCCTGTACAACCTTTAAATCCACTCCAGCAGCATTGGCAAGGTCCTGCAAAGTTTTGCCGCTTTTGAGTTCAGTGGAGAGTTCATCCGTGGTCATGCCGAGCGCATCCGCCGCGGCCTGAAGTTCAGCCTGGCCGAGAAAGCCATGACCATGACCCGGGCAGGGTCCGCCTCTCAGGCCATCCGCGGGAGGCGTGGGCGATGTACCATCCTGTGCATAAGCGATGGTTGCTCCAAGTGCGCCGACCAGCATCAAACCGATGACCAATCCGCCAATGAGTTTGGGAAGTTTCTTGTTCAAGTGAGTCTCACCTCCTTTCGATGTGGAATGAGTTGGTGTGTCCAACTGACCCTATGTTAGCAAGCAGCTGTAAAGAGCCTGTCAAAGACTTGTGGGGAAATTATGTGATCCACGTATGGTTCATTCTTTGGTCGCCTGAGCTAAACTGCCCCAAGATTACAGATGCGTGAGATTCCTATTTCCCCTATTGACATCCGAATTGAAATATGACATACTCTTGTCACCGCACGGGGGTTCTCAATCCAGCCTGCCATCCTATAGAAAGGAGGAGGTGATGTCTAACATGGATAGTAGTAACAAACCCTGCGCTGTGGCATCCCTCCTCAAGTAAGTAAGGAAGCCACAGCGCACAACCCTACGATTGCCACCTGAAAAGGTGGCAATCTGGCTTTAGCCCCTTCGCCCTTCGGGCACCTCCCCCAAATTCGATATATGATTTCCTGTCGTGACCAATATTATGGTGTCGAATTTCGGGAAGGCTGGGAGCGGGCAGATTTATTCATCCCCAAAAGAGATCCCCATCCCTCGGGCAGAAATGATCAGGTCATCATCCAGTTGGACCTGCTTGGTATAAGCTGTGGCTTCTTCGAGCGAAATATCTGTAACTTTCCCTGATTGCAGCCGGACCATACGGTCAAAAATGCCTTTGGCCGCCAGGCGAACCGCGGCCGCCCCATAACGACTGGCCAGGATACGATCAAATGCAGTCGGCGTGCCACCGCGCTGGATGTGGCCCAATACGGTGACACGCGTCTCAAAGCCTTGCGACTGAATGTACTCCCCTACCGCGTGTCCAATGCCGCCCAAACGGGGAACATAAACTTCATTCCCCTCACGTGAATAGATTTGTTCACCGCCCAGCGGCTTGGCGCCTTCTGAGACCGCCAGAATGCTGAATTTGTACCCCAACTCTACGCGCTCCTGCACCTTGGCTACCACCGACTCGAATTTGAAGGGAATTTCGGGGATCAGGATTACATCCGTGCCGCCGGCCATGCCCGCGTGCAGAGCAATAAACCCGGCGTTGCGTCCCATCAGCTCAAGGACCATCGCACGGTGATGTGCTTCCGCTGTGGTGTGCAGTCGGTCGATGGCATCCATCGCGATGTTCAAGGCGGTATCAAAGCCAAAGGTGACTTCCGTGCCGCAGATGTCGTTATCGATGGTCTTGGGTACCCCGATAATCGGCACGCCTTTTTCATACAGGTGATGTGCAATATGGAGCGTGCCATCCCCGCCGACCACAAGCAAGGCATCCATCTTCAGCTTCTCGATCCCCTTTACAATCTCATCGGAGACATCAACAGTCTCCTGTTTGCCATCCCGCTTGACTAACCGCGCGAACGGATTCCCGCGATTCGCCGTGCCAAGGATCGTCCCACCGCGGGGCAGAAGCCCGCGCACCGCCTGCATCCCAAGGGGAACAATGCCCTGCTCATCGATGAAGCCATCAAAGCCGTCACGAATGCCCAGGACTTCACAATCATGTTCAAGGACTGCGGTCTTGACCGCCGCCCGGATCACTGCATTCAAACCCGGCGCATCCCCGCCACCTGTCAAGATGCCGATACGTTTCATCATAATTGCTCCTTTCCCAATCTTACCGAGACAGTTGGAATTCATTATATAATGGATGAATGCAAACAGCGGCCCGACCATCACGGCTCATGCAAATCTCACACTGGCTCATTCCCTTCGCGATGGTGATCGCGCTCGCCGCGTGGTTCTACATCGCGCCCGAAGGCGCACTGGGGAAATTGGACGCCATCGGTTACGCGGTCTGTCATCGCATTGACGCGCGTTCCTTCCATATTGGCAATCGTCAACTCCCGTTGTGTGCGCGCTGCACAGGAGAATTCTTCTCGGCTGCAATTGCCCTCATTTTCATGGGGCTTGTTAGCGGCAGGCGCAGCAAATTGCCTTCACGCGGCATCCTCGCCGTGCTGGCGCTCTTCTTCCTTGCCTTTGGCATTGACGGTTCCAACTCACTGCTCTATCTGATGAAACAGACCGCCCCTGGCACGCTCACCCAAATCCCCAATTTGTATATTCCAAACAATACTTTGCGCTTGTTCACAGGCAGCGGCATGGGGATTGCGCTCGCAGCTATTCTATATCCAATTGTCAACCAGACTCTGTGGCGCGAGCTCGATGAGCGCCCCGCGCTGGAATGGAAATCCTTCGGTATCCTTGTTGGGATCATCCTCGTGCTCGACCTGTTAGTCCTCACTGAACATCCTGCCATCCTGTATCCCATTGCGTACATCAGCGCGCTCGGCGTTCTATCCCTGCTGATCATCGTTTTTGGCGTTTTGTGGATGACGATCATGAGGACCGACAATACTTATGAGCGCATTCGCCAGTTGTGGTTGCCAACCGCCTCCGGCTTGACCCTGGCCTTGCTGCTCGTCCTCAGCATTGACCTGTTCCGTTTCACTCTCACTGGTACCTGGAGTGGATTCCCGGGAGTCGGCGGATAGGTTATAAACCTTTGCAGGGCTTTTGGGTGTTGCAAAGGTTGGTTAGTAAGGAGAAATCAAATGGAAGTTCTACTCGGCGTCTTCTCCGCTTTTGGCCTTTCGGCCAGTGCGGGATTAAATGCGTATATTCCGCTCTTGGTGATCGGTGTGATCGCCCATTATTTCCCGGATACCCTCAAGCTCAATCAGCCCTGGGACCTGATCGCCAACTCCTGGATTTTGATCCTTTTGGGCATCCTCGTGATCATCGAGATGCTTGCAGATAAAATCCCCGCCGTCAACCATGTCAACGACCTGATCCAGACTGTGGTCCGCCCGGTGGCCGGCGCGATCGCTTTCGCTGCCAGCGCAAAAGTCATCACTGACGTTCATCCCATCCTGGCACTGGCCTGCGGCCTGCTGGTGGCGGGGAGCGTGCATGCGGTCAAAGCCGGGGCAATTCGTCCAGCCGTGACAGCAACCACCGGCGGCGCGGCGAATATCCCTGTCAGCATTGCGGAGGATGTGGTCTCGTTCACCACCTCCCTGCTGGCGATCCTCGTCCCGCTCCTGATGGGAATCCTGCTGGTGCTGTTCATATCTTTTGTAATATGGTGGATATGGAAACGCACAGACAAGGCACAAACTGCCTGATATAATTTGAGAATCGTGGTGGCCGTCTCCGCGCGTGCGGAATCCTATCATTGAGGAGAAGAAATCATGTCTGAAATGCCTGTTTCCCCTGCTTACACAGAGCCCCCTGAACAGCCGAAAAAGAGCAATACCTGGATCTGGATCGTGGTCGCGGTCGTTCTGTTGTGTTGCTGCTGCGTAGGCGGCATCTTAGGCTGGTGGCTGTGGAATAATGGCGACCGGCTCCTGCAAGGCACCGGCGTGTTCATCCAACTGCTTGCATAAATACCGACTCCTGTTCAACAAACCTCCCGCTTCACTCGGGAGGTTTGTTGTCGTTAAAGCGCGATTTCAACTCAGCCAGCGCGGTCAGCGCCCGTGCGCGTCTTTGTGGATCTAGCTGCAATTCCTCGAATTCGTCCTCATCCAGAACAGTCTGCTTTCCATCCGGACTCACCCAGAGGTCCAAAGCCAGATCGACAAAAGATACAGTGTGCTCCTCAATGACTGCAGGGGTGGCAACATTGCAATAACAACCTTTGAAGTGATTGTCGTCGCGGTCGTAGATTTCGAAGATGTTGAACCATTGATCAGAATAGAACGTTTCTACAAAGCGGTCATTTCTCTTCAGCACAACATCCATAAACGGCACATCATCCCGATTGAAGAGCGCTTCCAAAACCACAGCGTTCTCTTCACGCCGCAGCACCACCCCTTCATATTGCCACGTAATTTCGCCCAACAAATTTTTCTTCAACACTTTGATGTTCATATTTATTCAGGACTCAACATCCCCTGACGTTAGGGATCAGTAGAGAATCGAAAGTCCGGAGACTTTCGACCTCGATGATACCATTCAAGATAGACATTCCACAGTTACCCTTACTCGGACGATTTGGCCGATCATCGGTTTGGCCTTCATTTGGATCACGATCCCGCCTCGCGCGTGGACCTCGAACTGCTCCCGGTTAAAGATCACATCCTCCACTTTGAGCTTGATCTCTTCACCACCTTCAGCATCAACTTCTTTCATGAGGAGGGAGACACGTTCGCCTCTTTTTCGCCTGCAGCTCACAGAAAAGATTCCATACTCTGTCTTGACTTTGCCCGGCGAAGCCATGATCCCTTCAATCACGTTTCCCACACCCAAAAACTTCGCCACCCACGCCGAGCGAGGATCCGACCACAATTCCGCTGCTGTCCCTGCCCGTACGATCAGGCCATCATGCAAGAGCAGGATTCGATCTGCAATCTCAAAAGCCTCCTCCTGATCGTGAGTCACATAAATGGCAGGTATCTTCGTTTGATGCAGGATATCGCGCAATTCGTTGAGCAAATCCTCCTTCAAAGTCCTGTCCAATGCACCAAGAGGTTCATCGAACATGAGCAGGCGCGGTTGGGGAGCGAGTGCGCGCGCCAATGCCACGCGTTGCTGTTCGCCACCGGAAAGTTCAGTCACTTTTCTTTTTTCAAAGCCTGTCAAACCAACTTGTTGCAGCAGCGTAGCTACACGCAGTGAAATTCCATCCGAGGGGAGTTTTCGCATTCGCAGGCCAAATGCGACGTTTTCAAAAACATTGAGGTGAGGAAATAGCCCATAATCCTGAAAGACCAGGCCAAAATCCCGCGCGTGCGGTGGTGTCGAGGCCAGGTCGATGCCATTGAATAAGACCTGTCCGGAGTCGGGGGTTTCCAATCCAGCAATGATCCGCAAAAGCGTGGACTTGCCGCTCCCCGACGCTCCCAGCAAACAGATCGTCTCCCCCGTCTTGAGATTGAACGAGACATCTTTGAGCAGAGGCTTGCCTTCGTATTCCTTGGATATGTGTTTGAGTTCGAGCATGTTTTATTCAAGTGACGGTCACTTTAGAAGTGAGTGTCACTTCCAATACGGACTCTTTCGATGAGCAGGATACCAGCCATGGTGAGCACCATCAACACCGTGGACATCGCCATAGCCTGGCCATAATTGAGACCGCCTGGCTGGGAAAGGAAGCGTGAGATCGCAATCGGAATGGTTGGAAATTCCGGGCGGGAAAGCAGGAGCGTCGCACCAAATTCACCGAGCGAGATGGTGAAGGCAAAGGTCGCAGCGCCCAGGGTAGCGCGGGAGAGGATGGGCCAATCCACGGTTTGCCAGACGCGGAATGGAGGCGCACCCAGCATGGAGGCAGCCTCACGCAGCCGTTCCGGGATGGATGCAATTGCAGGCTGCAAAGTACGGATGACAAAAGGCAATGCGACCAGCGTGTGTGCCAGCGGAATAAAAATCGGTGAAGACAGGGCACGGCCAAACGAAATGATAAATCCCAACCCTAGCATGACAGCCGAAGAACCGAGGGGCAGCATGATCAGAGGGTCAAGCAGCTTTTCAAGTCGAGTAGGTTTTGCAAGCGCGAAGGCCGCAGGAAAACCGAGTGCAAGGGACAGCAAGACTGTCAGACCGGCGAAGCCGAGAGAGTTGAGCGCAGCCTGAATCGGAGGCACATAAAAAAGTGAGCCGCGTCGGTTGATAAAAAGCTCCTGGTAATAATCCGTGGTCAGGCCATATTGAACCTGCCCGCGTTGACCGCGGTCTGCTTCAAGGCGGGTAAGGGAGCGGAGAGGAAGCGAAGCCAGGGGAAGAAAGAAGAAAGAGGAAAGAAGAAGGACAGAAGATGCGACAAAGACCTTCCCTCTCAGAGTTTTAGGGCGGCGCGCGGCGGTGAATCGCGGCGCGGTTTGGACCGTAGTCTGATTGATGACGCGGGTATAAAGGATGGAAAAGACCAGCGTGAAAAGGAGTTGGAGGATCGAAAGCAGCGCGGCCAGCGGCAGGTTGGGAAGCTTGAGTACACGCAAATAAATCTCCACCTCGAGCGTGGCAAAATTTGAGCCACCGAGGAGAAGGATAACGCCAAAACTTGTAAAATCGAAGAGAAAAACAAGCAATGCCGCGGCCAGCAGCGATGGACGCAAAAGCGGAAGGATGACATGCCACCAGACACGGCGCGAGTCTGCTCCGAGGGAGCGCGCGACCTGCTCGAGCTTCAGGTCAAGACGTGAGAGCGCGGTGCTGACAATGCGAATGACGATGGTTGTGTTATAGAATACGTGAGCAAGGAGGATAGCAGTGAGGGTGCCCGTGAAAGGGATAGGGGATGAAGGGAACAAGGTGATGTTTAACCAGCCCCGAGGGCCGAGGAGGGAATTGAACGCTGCGGCTACTACAACCGTTGGCAGCATGAAAGGAATGGCAGTGAGCGCACGTAAGAGAGATTTTCCACGGAAATCAAAGCGAGCAAAGAGAATGGCAGACGGGATGCCAAGCAGGAAGGTGAGAAAAGTCGAAAGAAGGGCCTGGTAAAAAGTAAAGCCCGAAACGGAGAGGGCCAGATTGAGGTTTTCTCTCGTAAAGGCAGACAGATTGAATCCAAGAGAAAGAATGCGAGAGAGTGGAAGAAAGAAGAAAGACGAAAGAAATAAGAGGGGGAAGAACCAAAGCAAAAAACGCGCAAACCACGAAGAC
Source organism: Chloroflexota bacterium (assembly GCA_029782225.1). GTDB lineage: Bacteria > Chloroflexota > Anaerolineae > Anaerolineales > Villigracilaceae > JAKOVF01. Next base: position 8,465 of record JAKOVF010000318.1, read on the forward strand.
CCAAAGATGCGAAGACTTAGTCTCCGTGGCTCCGTATCTCCATGCTTCAGGAAGTTGATCTGCATTTTCGGTTAAACGTTTAAGATCAAAACTCGTTTCTCATTTCTCGTAACTTATGTTTGTCCTATTTCATTACCTTCGTCCACGCCTCGATCCACGCGTCCCGGTTCGCGGCGATATCATCGGGTGAAATGGAAGCCGTTTGAGCTGGAGCCTGCGCGTACCTGGTGAACGCCTCCGGTAGTGCCGCATTTTTATTAACTGGATAAACGAACATCTGCAGGGGCATATCTTCCTGAAATTGCATGCTCAACATGAAATCCACGAATTTTTCGGCGAGGGCGCGGTTTTTGGTCCCTTTGAGGATGCCAACAAACTCAATTTGACGGAAACAGGTATCAGGTCCAATGATGGAGGCGGTGGGTGCGTCCGTAATAGGAGGATTGGCAAAGACCACTTCCGCAGCAGGTGAGCTTCCATAGGAAACAACAAGAGGCTGCGGGCCATGTCCAGAAGAGCCACTGAAATTGGTGTTATAGGCAGTCTCCCAGCCATCCACAACAACCACGCCATTTTCTTTCAGGCTTTTCCAGTAATCGAGATAGCCATCACCAAAGTGTGCGCGCGTGGCCAGCAGGAAGGCCAGACCCGTGGAAGAAGTGGCAGGGTCTTCAACAACAAGCAAACCCTTATATTCGGGTTTCGCCAGATCCTCAAGCGATTGAGGAACTTGCAGGTTTTTTCCGGCGAAATATTTCTTGTCGTAATTGATGCAAACGTCGCCAAAATCAACCGGCACGGCCTGATTGGTTTTGTCGAGTTTGAATTCATCCGCCACATCGCTCAATGCAGAGGATTGATAGGATTCATAAATCCCGGCATCCAGGGCACGCGAGAGAAAGGTGTTATCCACGCCATAGAACACATCTGCCAGCGGCGCATCCCTGGTCAGGACAGCTTTGTTGAGCGCCTCACCTGCGTCACCACTTTTGATAAATGTGACCTTGGCATCGTTGGCATCCTCAAAGGCTTGGATGACATTCTCGCTCACTGCGAAGGAGTCATGCGTCATGACGGTGAGGTTTTTGGGACCGGCAGGAGCACAGGAGGTAAGAAGGATGAGGAAAGCGATGCCCTGAGCCAGTCGAAGGGAGGAAAGAAGGAGAGTGAGTTTTTTCATGGGTTCTCTAAGGTTGGTGATTTGAGAGTAGTCACCAATAATCAGTGACCGGAGATTGCGCGGTGGTGGACGATGAGCAGCAATCCTGTTCCGATTTTTACAGATGCCTCTTCACCCAGCATTTCATTGCTGATACCGCGCGTTTTGTTTGGATGAAGAGTTTCGCTGACCAGAGGCCACCTGAGATTTTCGGTGAGGACTCCGGTGACTTCCCCGCCCCAGGGAATCAACGACACAATGTCGCCGCGACTTCCGCGGACCCTGGCCTGATCCCGGCAAAAGAAGATTTCCTGCACTCCATCATCGAGAGCGATGGGCGTCGGCTGCGGCGTAGCGAGCAGTGCAATGTTGGCCAGGGTTTGATCCAGCCTGCCGCCGAGCGCAGCGATGATCCTGATCTCGGTTGGGTTAAGAGCCAGCGCGTGATCGAGAGCAAGCTCCAAATCCGTGGCGTCTTTGTCCCTCGAAAATTCGATGACCTGTGTACCGCGCTTCGTCAAAGGTTGAATATCGACGGATGTAGAGTCAAGATCACCGATGATAACGTGAGGGGTGAGCCCCAATGCGAGGATATGACGCGTGCCGCCATCCGCGGCGATCAGTAAATCGTCGTCGCTAATGAGGTCTCGAGCTAACTCGAGATCAGGCAGTTCGCCGTTGGCGAAAATGAGGATACGAGGCATATATAAACCCTCACCCCTGGCCCCTCTCCCTGGTAGGGCGAGGGGAAGAGCGAAATAAAAACCATCCTCCGGCGGAGGATGGTTATGGAAAAGAGAGTCCCTCCGCTGGCATTAACCAGATCAGGTGATGCGGGTCGAGCGTTGGACGCTCCTCTCAGCCTGTTGATGGACAGGCTCCCCGTTTGATTGTGTAAGGTGAGTATATGACTGTGAGGAGGGGATGTCAAGGCGAAACATTCCCCGGTTGTCCGAGCTTTTTTAGCGCACTCGACGCTTCCATTCCTCTTTCAATTGCAGTTCGCGCGGGCTGAGACCGGAGCCGAGCGCAAGGAAATCTGTCAGCAGTCGGTTGAACTTGAAGGCATCATCCAGCATGGGGAAATGGCCCGCGCCCTCAAGGTTGACCTGGTGCATATGAAGAGGTAACGCATCTTCGTTTTCAGCATCCGGAATGGTCATGGATGGATCGTTGGGGCCATAGACAAAGAGGCAGGGAATGCCAAGGTTACGGACTTCGCCGAATAAGTTATTCGACTGAAACTCCTCCATCGAGGCGGCAACAGCCTTGGGGTCCGCTTTGGAGGCGTCGCCCAGTGCGGCGATATTTTCGGGCGTGCGAGTCGACAGCCACTCCACAAGTTCGCTCATTGGAGCGGTCCGCAGCCTGGCATTGACGGAGTCGTAGGTCATCGGGCAATTGATCGCCATCATGCGGTCTACGCTGGCCGGCGTTTTCTTGGTAAACGCAAAACTGACCAGGGCACCCAACCCATGCCCCACGAGAGCGACTTTACCAATCCCCATGATGTCCAGGAAGCGTCTGACGAGTTCGGCCTGCTTATCAAGTGAGTACTGCAATGGGTCACGTGTAGTATCCCCAAACCCGTAGAGATCAAGCGCGTAGGCGCGGAACGAGGTGGATGCAACCTGCATGGCATTGATCCAGTAACGCCATGAGCCGACCCAGTCGTGCAGGAAGACAATAGGACGTCCTCGCCCCAGTGCCTCATAATGCACTATCGAACCGTCAAGAATAATTGCGCTCATTCATCATCCGCCCTCATCCCTTGCCCCACTCCGGATGGAGAGGGGGTGGGGTGAGGGTTAAAATCACTTTCCAAATTTTGCCAGAATTGCCTTCACCCGATCAGTCAGTTGATCAGGAGCAAAGGGTTTCAGCAGATATTCTTCCGCGCCCACGGCAAGTCCGGTGGCAATTTCGGAATCCTGTCCTTTTGCAGAGAGAAACACCACCGGAATATCCTTCAAGGTTGGGCTGGCTTTCATCAACCGACAGGCATCGTAGCCAGTCATGCGCGGCATGCGGACATCCATCAGGATCAGATCAGGGATGACCTGCGAGGCCATTTGGACCGCCTCCTCTCCGTTGGAAGTAGCAGTTACCTCATGCCCGGCGAAGCGCAGGGTAAAAGCAACCAGGTCTCGAATATCGGGTTCATCTTCGGCGATCAAAATTCTTGCCATTCATTTATCCTTTATGCACGGGCAGTGTAAACGAGAATGTACTGCCTTCTCCCGGTATTCCCGTGCTTGACATCCAAATTCGGCCATGATGCATCTCGACCAGCTGGCGCACGATCGGCAGTCCAAGGCCAGTGCCCGGCGTGGACAGAACCAACGGATGCTCGCCGCGATAGAAACGCTCAAAAATGCGGGCCTGGTCGGCCAGCGAAATACCCACGCCATTGTCCTGCACATCCACCTGCACTTCGTTCCCATCTATAGCGTGGACGCAGACGCGGATCGTGCCATTGCCCGGCGTGTAGTTGTAGGCGTTGTCCACAAGGTTATGGATGATCTGGCGCACGCGCTGTTCATCGGCAAACACGAGAGGCAGACGCTTCGGCGCGTCCAGTGAGAGGCCCATTGGCTTGTTATCTTCCTGGGAACGGCGCAGCACTTCCTCAACCACATCCTCTGCCACCTGGCGAAGGTCCACGGGCTCCGGAGTGAGGACAACGGTCCCAGATTCGATGCGGGAAATATCCAGCAGGTCATTGACCAGCGTATTCAAACGCTCAATGTTATTGATGACGATATCCAGAAAGTGCGCCTGGTTCTCATTCAACGCGCCGGCTGCACCCATTTTGAGAATATCGACATAGCCTTTGATCGAGGTCATCGGCGTCCGCAATTCATGGCTGACCGTTGCCACAAATTCGGATTTCAAGCGGTCTACTTCAACCTCATGCGTAATATCGCGGAAGATGGACACCGTGCCGAGGAAATCACTCTGCAGGATCACGGGTGCCAGGTGGACGAGCGCGATGTGTTCGTTTTCAAGCTCGATTTGTTCAGCATACGTGTCACCGGGATGGTGGGACGCCGGATTTTCAGACCACTTGCGGATGGTCTGCATCCACGTGCTGGCTGCCTTGCCAAACAGACCGCCAAAGGCCTCCAGTGAACTGCCCAGCACGCGCGCTTTTTCGAGCGAGAGAATTCTCTCCGTGGAGGAATTGACAAAGGTGATGCGATTATCGGATCCCGTGACCAGCACGCCATCGGCGACAGCTTCCAGGATGGCCTGTGAGCGGCTCGCATCTTCCTGTTCCTTGCGGAGCATCACACCCAGGCGTTCAGCCTGATCGCGGATCAGTTCATAGAGGTGCGCGTTGTTGATCGCCACAGCCACCTGGCTCGCAATGGCCTTGACCAGATTCAGCATCTCGGCACTGAAGAATTTCTCCGCCCGATGGAAGACCATCAGGACGCCGATCACATCCTCGCTCACAAGCATGGGAACCACGATTGCACTGCGGTGATCCTGCCCCGCGCTGGCAGCGCGCACCCAGCGCGGATCGTTGTGCAGATCGTCGATCAAGGTCGCTTCACGGTGCTGCACCACCCAGCCTGCAAGGCCTTCCCCAATCTTCAGCGTAAAGCCGCGGCCCGTTTCGTCAACCATTTCAGAGAGATAGCCATAGCCTGCGCGATAGTGCAGGAGGTTATCCTGGGCCTGCAAAAGCATGATTGTGCCCTGCTCTGCACCAATTGCATCATTGAGCAATGAAAGCGTGCGGTTCAGAGCGCGGTCCAGATCGAGGCTGGAAGAGACCTCGGTCAGGATGCGCAAAAGCATCTCGGTGCTCTGTTGTTCACGCCGCAACTGAGCCGTGCGCTCGATGACGCGCTGTTCGAGTTCCTGCGCGAGGCGCTGGGTCTCTGCAAAAAGCCGTCCATTCTGGATGGCAACAATTGCCTGGTTTGCCAGCGTGCCAAGGATTTGCTGATCTTCCTCTGTATAAACATTCGCCTGATAACTCTGTGCAGAGAGCATTCCAAGGGTCTTGCCACCCAGAGTCATGGGAACGGCGAGGATCGAGAGCGGGGTATCTGCATTTCCATAGGTCATGCCACCTGCAGCATCGACACGCTCCGCACCGTGCAGGAGAAGAGGCTGACCTGTGGAAATCACGTGTCCACTGAGGCCTTTGTCCTTCGGAATGCGCGTGATCGGTGAACGCGCCTGTCCATCCACGAGGTAGACGCCTTCAATTTCATCGGTCTCCTGATCCAGCAGGCTGATGACAAAGGACTGGACCGGCATAAGACGTTCAGCAGCCCGGTGCACCGCTGCATAAATCTGTTCCGGATCGAGGCTGGCACTGACCTGTGAACTGGTCTCGTTTAAGATGGCAAATCGTTCCGCGGTCCTCACCGTGGACTGGAAGAGGCGGGCATTCTCCAGCGCAATTGCAGCCTGGTTTGAAATGGTTCGCGCCAGTTCAATCTCATTCAAATTGAAGCGGCCATCGCCGTTCATTTGAGCAAAGACAAGTGCTCGCAGGCTGGAGCCGCTGGCGAGCGGCAGGATGAGTAACGCAATGGAATCGCCAAGCATTTCGGTCAGCGGCGCGAGGTCGGGTTCGCGGCGCGCATCGTCTGTGTTAAAGACCCCCAGTGATTCACGCAGCCGGTTGAAAATGGGAGCATCGGGTAAAGGCCTTGGAAGCCGCGCCCGGATACGCGGCAAGGTAAGGCTCCAGGTGGCCTGCGCGCGTTCGAACGTGACAACAGAGATTCGTTGAACGCCGAGCGCGTCCATCAGTTGTTCCGCCGTCAGGTGAAGGATTTGATCGGCATCCAGCAGCCCGCTCAACGATGAGGAGAAGCGGTTGAGCAGACCGAGACGCTGAGACCGCTGGTCGAGCTCTGCTCCACGACTTAGGCTATCTTCATACAGGCGGGAGTTTTCAAGCGAAACGGCAGCCTGACTTGCAAAGGTCAAGGCGAGTTGCAATTGCTCACCGGAATAAGCGTGCGCCTGCCATTTTTCAAGCGCGATCACACCAGCCAGCTCTCCTTTTGAGATCAGGGGAATGCCAATCCATGAAAGATGAGGAGCCTCGACGCGCGGGAAGCGCGGGTCTTCACGTACATCTCCGACGGCGATGGCTTGACCGGTCTGCACCATCTCTTTGAAGAGAGCGCTATCGGCTACAGCAACCGCCAGTCCAATGCGCTGTTCGTTGTCAGTGAAACCGCGCGCGGCCGCGACCTTCAGCCGGTCCCGCTCGCGAAGCCAGAGTGTGCCCGTATCAAAGGGGATAATGGAAGATAACTGGTCGAGGAGAGATGAAACCAGTTGGTCGGTACGCAAACTTGATGTCAGGGAAGCCGCGGCATCGTTAAGAGCCTGCAATTGTCCGGCGCGTTCGCGTGTCGTCTCAACCAGTCTCACATTCTCCAGCGAAAGAGCAACCTGTTGCGCCAGCGACAGGAGCAGTGCCTCGTCTTCAGGTAAAAAGGCGGCCGGCGTGTTGAAGTTATCCAGCACCAGCAGACCCAGGCATTGGTCTCCTGCAAGGATGGGTACGAAAAGACTCGATACCGGCAGACGGCCGCCCGTCGCTTGCCGATAGATCGCCAGATTTTCAGGGCTGAGATTGTAATCACGCGCAAAGTTGACCTCATCCACGCGGCGCGCAGTCTTGCGTGCGAAGACCTGCCCGGGCAGGGCCTCGCCGGAATGGTAATTGATCAACATCATGGCATTGCTGTCTGCGTAACCGGAGACGGCGCGTGGGCCAAGCAATTCGCTCTGCGGATTCCAGAGCAGGATCGCTCCGGCATGAGCCGCTTGAATCACGCGCAATGAGTTATCGAGCAATGAGCCGACGATCGCGTCCGGGTCGAGGCCCGAGAGCAGTTGGCTGAAATCGAGCAGCAGGTCCACTTCCTGCAAACGCCTGCGGGTCTCATTGAGCAGTGAGATGTTCTGCAGAATAACCGAGGCCTGGCGCGAGATCTGAGAAAAGACCTGGCGATCTTCATCTGTGAGGACCGGCATGGGTTCCGGACTGACCGCCAGCATGGCGGCGAGAGGCTGGCTTTCAACAATAACGGGAAGGCAGATCATCGCTTTGGCATGCATGGCTGTGAGCAGTGGCGCGTCACGCCACTCATCATCCTCATCCACGTTGGCAGACACTACCAATGTGCCCGATTGCAGACAGGCACGCAGAGGATTCCGTTGACCAAACAAGGCTTCCACATTCGTAGAACGCGGCAGGGTTCCAAGGATATGCACCAGACGTGGACCTTCCGGCGTATTTTCGGCGATCAGTGCAATGGACATGCCAAGCTGGGTCAACGTTTCACGGCCCAGTGCATTGAGCGCTGAGTTTGAGTCCAGTTGGAGGCTTACCGATTCAGTGATCGCGAGGCCGGCGCGCACGCGCTGGGCACGGCGTTCCAGGTTTTGAAGCGATATGGTTTGCTCAAGATCCTTGTGCAGCAGAACCGGAAGGTAGTTTTGCGAAACATCGAGGAGTTTCTGCTGCCGCTGGAGGCCGGCTGAAAGAGAGTCGATGCGGACGCGCAACTCATTGAAGCGCGCCGCGTAGCTGATCAATTGCGCGGCCTGGGCGGCAAAGACCTCAATCGCTTCAATGGCAGCCAGGTCAGGGCGAAGGCCGTCCGCCGGGTTATCGAGGCTGATCAAGCCAAGCGGTTTTCCATCAGAATCTTCGAGAGGGATAAGCAGAAAATCGTCCGGGTTCCAGGCATTCTGTTGTGAGATCTGGCTCCCTGCTTCACCCTCTGGCACATAGATGTAGTGAATCTCCGCCGGCATAACCGGAGTTTCATCCGCGGGAATAAAGTAGGAACGACTGATCTTGAACTCGGGCCTCATCAACTGCTGTAAGGCGGCGTAGGGTTGTTTGCGAGCCATCAGGTCATGCAGCGTTTCCTGAGGGATTCCCACCGCGGTGACACGCTTGAGCAATCCTGTCTCAGATTCATACAGGCTGACAAGTACCACATGGAACGGCGTGGAATCCCGAATGCCGCGCGCCACTGATTGCAGGGCCTGATCAAGAGGCTGGTCAAATGCGAGGTCGTAGCTGACATCGGTCAGCTTCACCAGCGTCTCCGCGCGACGGCGCAGGAGTTCAGCGCGCTGGCGTTCGCCCTGGTATTGCAGGGCGTTGCCTAAAGCAATCGCTGTCTGTATGGCAAGTGTTTGAATGGCATCTGCCGTTTCGCGGGTAAAGAACTCTGGCACGTTGGAGTGAAGATGGATAAGACCGTAGGCATGTCCCTGATGGACGATCGGGGCCACGAGGGCAGAGCGCACACCGTCATGCGGCGGGAAGATGCTTTCCTCGGCAAAGTCCGAGACCAGTCGCACTTCATTGTTTTGCAGGGCGCCGCGTTCGAGAGCGGTGAGTTCGAAGGTCTTCGCACAGCCGACAGCCAACACCACACGTGGTTCATCCAGAGTGCCTTGTTGATCGAAGAAGAGCACTGAGCCGCAATCTGCATGGACAGCCCGCAGGCTTTCATCGTGGAGCGTCTGCAAAAGGTCATTGATATTGAGGGAGGAACTCAGTTCGCGGCTGACGCGTGCAACTGCAGCCAACTGGTCAGCACGGCGGCGCAGAGACTCATCCGTCTGGAGAAGCAGCCCGGCAGAATCTACCGCCGCGGCAAGTTGCACAGCCGCCGAGGAGACCATCTGCAGGTCAGATTCATTGAAGAAATCCGTCTTACGGCTTCCCAGCATCAGCTCGCCGATACTGTGCTGCCGCGCCACCAGCGGGACTACGATGGCTGATTCCACTTCAAGGGCCGTTTTCAGGGGTTGATAGATGGAGAGCACACGTCGGTCAGCGCTTAGCCTCCCTGAAACAAAGGGACGCTGGCTGCCTGAAACCGTAAGCCGGAATTCAGGATCATCCACATAGATGTGAGAGGCCTCCACGGCAGTTTCATCAGATATTCCAAAGAACGAAGCAGTATCCATGCGGAGTTCGCCGTGTTCATCATCCATCAGGAAAACAACCCCGGCATCAGCCTGAAAGAGATGTACAAGCTCCTGAACGGAAAACTTCAGGATTTCCTCCAGAGTAGCTGATGAAGTGGCGAGACTGGCAATACGCCGCAAAGCCTCTGCCCGCTGTGACCGTATTCTTGCCTGCTGAACGAGAAGAACATTTTCGATGATCGCTGCGGTCTGGTTGGCAACGATATTCATCAAGCGGATCTCATCCGCGCCGAAAGAGGACACACCCCGTCGATGATGAGCAACCTGCAAATATCCCATCATTCTGCCGGATGAAAGCAACGGGATAAAAGCCGAATCGCGCAGGCTCGCCGCCGTGGCTATGTCTGTAAGACCCAGTGCCCGCCATTCTTCGTCCGTGGGCGCGCTCAGGGTGAGCACAGGCTGCTGTTTCATCAAGACATGTTCAGCGGGGCTGTCCGCCGGAATGGAGGCGCGGTAAATCTGAACAAAGTGCGTGGGCAGACCATGAAATGGGACCTGCGCTTCCAATGTGCGTTTTTCCTCATCGTAGATGAGAAAGCCTATGATCTCAGCATCGAACAGAGGGGCAATACTTTCGACCAGCCGCGCAAACAAATCCTGTGTGCCGTGGACCGAGCCAAATGCCTGATTGAGATCAGCAAGACCGGCCAATTCCCCGGAACGGCGTTGTTCATCCTCGTAGAGCCTGGCATTGCGGATGGCTACTGCTGCCTGCTCCGCCACCAGCTGCAGTACATCTAAATCCTGCTGGCTGAAGGCTCCTGCTCCAAGTTGACCGGCTTCCAGCGTGCCTACCAATTCACCGCCTGCCATGAGAGGCAGGCCCAGATAGGATTGAACTGCCAGCAGTTCCCCATTTGATGTCAATTCAGTTTGTCCTCGCGTGGATGGCACAAGCATTGGAACTCGACGTTCCATGAGAGTCGTGGTCAAGCGGCCAAACTGCGATCGCATCACATCCGCCGCCTGCTGGGATGAATCTCCCTGCAAACGATACGGGATCAAGCTCTGACTATTTGAGTCCCACAGTTTCAATTCCAGAATATCCGAAGGGATAAGACGGCTGATGTTCTCCAAAACGGAACGGATCGTAGTTTGGAGGTCGAGGGAGGCTGCAATGGCCTGGCTGAAATCCGTCACAACCTTCAGGACAGATGCAGATGCTTCTGTGGCGCGTCCACCGAGTGCCGGGGCAAGCTCCACGGACCGCAAAGAGACCAGCATTACCGGGTAAGCCCCGGGCACTTGATAAGAGGTGGCCTCTGTCAACTTGCCATTGATGGCAATCCGTTTCTGACCCGGTGATGCACAAACCGCAAGGAAATCATCCGTGGGGCGTGCCCGCCGCGCCAGGCGTTCAAGATCGTAAGGTTCGTTCTCCCGTAGATCAAAATGGTTCCGCGCCAGTGAATTGATGTAGTCGACACGTCCTCCGGGACGAACAACGAATATTGCTTCGACTGGATTGGTATGTTCGTGGTACTCGCCAACGCTGCTGCCGGGCTCATCAGCCGGATTGAGACGCGGCAAAACGCGGATCGTCACATAGACCAGTGAGATCATCACGATTGCGGCGATCAAAAGGCCGACGACTAGGCTTGGCCCGGCTCCCATTTTAGAGGGACCTTCTCAAGCTGAGGCAGTTGCCGCATCCTGGCGCCTCGCCTCAGCCGCTAGCTCTGTAATCTCACGAATATCCGCAAAAGATTGCAGACTTGGCGAGACCAAACCGGCAGACAACGTCATGAACGGCACCTTCTCCACACCCCCCTCGCTCTTGGGTGCTTGAATAAATCCCTGTTGGCGGTCAATGAAATTGTAATGGGTCAGCACCTCATTGGCGAATCGCTCTTTCAAACGGTCACGGATCTTCCCCGCTGCATCATCCTTCGTGATGATAATAAAATTATCGCCTCCTGCATGGCCGATGAAATCGCTCGTCGTTCCAAGCTCATCGACTACTTCACCGATCAACATGGCCGCGAAGCGTAAAACGTCGTCGCCAGCCACAAATCCATAAACATCCTTAAACGGCTCGAAATGATTGAGCCGCACATCCAGCAAAGCCCAGCCCTTTTCGCGGATGATGCGGCGCAATTGCTCCTCAATCAGGCGACCCGCAGGCAGGCCGGAACGCGGATCGGTCAGGCTTTCACGCTCCGAGCGGCGGATCGCTCCCTGCACGCGCAGCTTCAGTTCCTCGATATCAAATGGCTTGGTGATGTAATCATCCGCGCCGAGTTCGAGTCCCTGCAGCTTGTCGCTGCGCTCATCCTTCTGCGTCAGGAAGATCACAGGGATATGGCTGGTACGCGTGTTCGTGCGCAGGGTGCGGCAGACCTCGTAGCCATCTATATCCGGCAGCATGATGTCGAGCACGATCAAATGCGGGAGTACATGCTTGGTCCTATCCAGCGCATCTCCTCCACGGTTCGCTACATCCACTTCATATTGCAGACCCGTGAAGTAGATTTTGAGCATGTTGGCAATATCGAGATCATCTTCCACAACCAATAGGCGGGCGTTAGCCATGCGAGCCTCCTTATGCGCGCCGTTTGCCCAGTTTTGCATTGCGGCGTACGGCTTCTATCTGTTCAGCAGTGACTTCACGCTCGAAAGAGCGAAAACCGCTCATGCGGAAACCATGTCTTTCGGCCATCGCGGTAATCTCTCGCACACGTTCGAGCGTAATATCCTTACCGATAGTGTAATCCTCAAAGCGGCCTTCCAACGCCAGGGCAATGGTCTCGGCCATACAGGCATATGCCTTGCCCTCGGGAAAACCAAAATTAAAATGGAAATTCACGGGGCCTGGTACGTCCACCATTCCGCCGTCAATCACTAATATATCATCTCTTACTGCCGCCACCATTGCAGAAACATCACGGGGGCGGGCCACATCGCAGATCACGCTGCCGGATTGCAGATCCTCGGCATGGACGACATCGTGGAGTGCGCTGGTGACCGTCAGAATCAGCTGCGCTTCCTTTAGAACATCCAGCTTCGTACTGATGGAAAGCTCGCTCACCTGCCCTTGCGGGCGGTGCAAGGGCCGCACGTGGACCTTTAACTGGTCGCGCAGGACCTCGAGCTTTTTCTCATCCCGGGCTACAAGAATGAGCCGGGCGGCCTCATCAGCCAACAGCTCTGCACAGACACGACCGATCGCGCCCGTCGCGCCGACAACAGCCACCGTCGCGGACCTGATATCAATGTCCATTGCGCAGGCTGCTTCACGAATCGCCTGCACTGCCATCGCAACCGTGAACGAGTCGCCAGTCGTGACCGGAACATCCAGGGCTTTTGCGATCGTCAGCCCGGCATCGCCCACCACTGAAGTGAACGCGCCGAGGCCCAGAATATCCGCACCGAGTTTTTCAGCCATACGCCCGGTCTGGATAATCTTGCGATAGACCGTGCCTACCGGCAATTGCATCATCCTTTTCGGCGTATAAGGGCAGGCAATGAACCAGCCCTTGACTTCCTTCCCCGTGGCCTCCGACTTGATGCCTTCGATCTCCGAGAGGTACACGGGTGGAAAAAAAGTCGAGAAAAAATCGATTTGTCTTTCGGTAAGTACTTTTCCTAAAACTGGAAACTTGCGGCTGACATCACGTTTGGGATCAATGGGGTGAATAATAAATGCAAAACTATCCATATCTCGGCCAGGCTCGACAATTCTCTACCACGACTCCACCTCGGCCTTTAAGTGTCGATGGTAAGGCGTCTGGTGAAGATGTGCGAGTTTCATTTTGTGGTGATCGCTGTCCTCGAACCGGACATCGCGGTCAATAATACGGCGTTCCTTGCTTGCTGCGAGAACGACATCTGATTCAATGGTTCGTGATGGATAAACGATCATGCCCGAGCCAATGCGGCAGTTATGTCCTACACAACCACCCATCACCGGGCGGTTGGACTGGCTGAGCTTGCCATTGCCGTCAAGCGCGCGCAACGGCGCGGGGATCAGGTTGTAATCGGTAAAGGTATTGCCTGCACCAATAAATGTATTACGCCCGACCACGCACATCTGCAAACAGGTATTTTGCGCGATCATGCTGTTCTCCATAATGGTCGTCATGAAGAGCGCGGCGCGGAAGGGGAGGAACGCACCATCGCCCACTACAGAGAGCATAAGCTGCACACCTTGTCCCACATTCACATTGTTCCCAACAATGCTGTTATCAATTACAGCACCTGCATTGACAAAAACATTGTCGCCAATAATGGTGGGGCCTTTAATGATGGCACTCGGATCAATAATGGTGTTCTTCCCTACAATCACCGCCTCAGAGCACTCCAATACCTGACGCCCTTCATAAATAGCTTTGCCAAGTATTTTTAGTTTAAAGGAAAGCTGATCGTTCGCTCTTTTTTCAAAACGAGCACCGCGGGCAAACTGTCCAAATACCATATCCGCAATAAAGATATGCACCCATGAATCTATGGCGATCAGAGCACGCAAAGGGACCTGGAAAACCAGGTCACCGCTTTGGTCGGCCATATAGGTAGGCACATGATAATAGCCGATCTCGCGCGCTTCCAAATCGATCACCAAAGGTTCGGCATCTGCAACAGGGCCGTACGGGTAATACCAGAGGTCAGCCAGGTATAAACTGCCGGCCGGCGTATAAGATGTAGAAAGAGGCAGGGCATGCTCACGGAAGGCAGGGTCCTCTGACCGAAAGGCCGCGCGTACAGGCCGCTTGCGCTTTTGGGCCTCAGCCATAAAGGCCTGGATATAGGCCTCATCAAAGAATAGATTGTCGCGGTAGACAATCGTCGGTTCACGCACGGGCTGGAGGCGATCCCCCGGCTTCAGCTCCAGTTCACGGTCCACATAAGGCGCGAGCAAATTCCGCTGATGCAGCCAGAGCGGCGAATTTTGAATGCGAAGCTCCCGCGCCGGCTCACAAAATGGTGAGACGTGGTTGGGCGCGTGCAAAATAATCTTGAGCATACGAGTTGGTATTACCAGTGGGAAATTATAACAAACCCAGGCAAGAAGATGCCCTTACCCAACAAATCTGTTAGAGTTTTGGCAGCTACGACAGGGGGATTTTATCGATCACGATAGTGCAAGCGGGGTCGCCGCGTGCAATACAGGCCGTCTCTTCCACGTTGAAGATCTTTCCCCCGCTCAACCAATACAAGGACTCCTGCAGCACGCCGACCGCCATATGACAGACCGGCGCTTCGGCCTTTCTCTCCCAACATAGCGGACAGTGCTCTATGGTCCAGATGATCTGCTGTTCATTTTCATCCACCCGCACGCGTTGGTCGGTATCCTTGTTGAAAAGCTCGGCAAATGCCTGCGCCCCAAGATGAAGTTTCGTGGAAAGAGGCAGCAGGCGAAAAGCCATTTCAGTTAATCCCAGAATCGACCCGTATTCCCGCAGGCCATATTTGAAGCACACGCGTCCGATCCGTAGCGCCAGCCCGCGTCCACCCCGCGGACCGTAGAGCTGTTCCAGCGTTCTTTGAAGCAGGCTGACCGCTTCAAACGAAAACGCGCTTTCCGCGTGCACAACCGGTTCAGTTTTCAATGTATCAAGCGATGCAAAATGAAGGACTGCATCCGCCCCATTGCGGCCCATCACTTCCTCCATCCCCTGCAGAATGATGCGCCCCATCTTGTGTGGATAGTAATACGTAGGCGTTTTCATCAGGAAGGTGTCTCTTCATCAAGGAATGCTTTAAGCTTCTGGCTGAACTCGGTGGGTTCCTCCAGCATTGGGAAATGACCACAGGTCGGGAAGCGCTCAATCCGTGCGCCTCGGACGCCCTTCTGCAGGGGTCGCCACTGATCCGGATTAACCACCTTGTCCTTTGCGCCGTACATGCCAAGAGATGGAACCTGCACCTGGTCAAGCATGGGCGTGAGATCTGTGCGGCGAAGCGAAGCAATGGAGCGCAGGAACGATTCAACAGTCGTACGCGAGAGATCACGGTCCATCATCTCCGGAAAACGGGCGTCGCGACAAATCTGCCGGGAGTAATAGTATTTCATCCAGGCCCGGAAGGGCCCCATCATGTTGAAAAGCAGAAAAGCGATGCCACGATAGCCAGCGAGTTTGAGTAATGGGGCAAGAGAGCTGCCTACGATCGGTGAACCCACTACAACAACCTTGTTGACGCGCTCGGGATAACGGATGGCAACCGACAGGCTCACCGTCCCGCCCATGCTATGTCCAACCAGGGGTGCATGGACGATGCCGAGCTGCTCCATGAATTGATTGACCAGGCCGACAAAATCAGAAACAGCATACGTATCTCTCTTCTTCCCCGATTCACCAAACCCCCAGAAATCCAAAGCATACGTGCGATAGAACGCGCCAAGATACGCCATGGTCTCCTGCCACAATCCCCAGGAGCCTAACCAACCATGTAATAGTATGACAGGCCGCCCGCGCCCGTAGACTTCGTAATGAACGATTCCCTGATCAGTCGTGATTGAAGACACAGTGTCCGCTCAACTTGCCTCTATTTCGCGGATTCCATTTCCTCAAGGATGCTGTAAAGCAGCTCAAGCAAAACGGTTTTCACGGCGTTCCTATCGGTGGCGACACACGGCAGGAGCTTGGTCTTGCCATCCAGGCGCAGCGCGTGACGCACATCTTCCAACTCCCAGGCATCTTCCATGTCCTGTTTGTTCGCAGCGACAACATACGGCGTAGGCGCATAAGCTCGGAAGGTTTCGAGGATCGAGCGCGCCTCGCGGAAGGTCTCAGGCCTTGTTGTATCCACCATCACAATGAAGCCCAGCATGCCCTCCGAAAGGATTTCCCACATGAAATCGAAGCGCTTTTGGCCCGGCGTCCCGAAGAGGTATAGTACCAGATCTTCGTCCACAGTGATGCGGCCAAAATCCATGGCGACGGTTGTAGCGGATTTGACGGATCGTTCCTCGTCAGATGTGATCTTGCGTTCGGTGGAAACAACGTCAATTTCGCTGACAGACTGAATGAACTGCGTCTTGCCAGCACTGAATGGACCTGTGACCACCATTTTGACCGTTTGCATAAGTGCTTTCCTTCCAGACCTGAGACTCTATAATGAACGAATGCGGCCGATTAGTTTGTTGATCAGTGATTTCTGCTTTTCTTTATCAGGCGTTGGGAACGTCTTCTGGCTGACCGGGAGCGGTGCGCCGGCCGGACGAACGACCTCTACCAGACCTGCCTGTAATAAGCCATACACAATCCGGCGGATATCCAGATCACTTAGTTTGTTCGTGTTCGCAATCTGGCGCATGGTATTCCTCGGATCAACGAACTTGACCACGCGCCATTCTTCAACACTCAGGTTGACATTCGTCAGCGGACGCTCTGTGAACTTGAGCGCCATATCCAGGCTGGGGATCTCATCCTGCAACTGCTCCCATTCCCGCAATTGACGGGAGCCTTCAATAATAATGTTCTCAAGGTCAAGCCGTACGTTAATGCGGTCATCCGGAGGCAAAGCATCATTCTCAAACCGGAACAGGCCTTCCACCCACGTAAATAAGCGACGGACAACGTCTGTAAAATATCCCTGGAGATTGAGCAGGATATCTTCCTGGGTTACATAGCCGGCATTGATAAGAAGCAATCCCAATTCTTTATCGGTCATTTGGCCCCCGCGGTCCGCAATGGCCCGATATTGATTCGCGTTAAGTTTATTGGCTCTATGCAAGATTGCGGCCAGGCCGCCATCCTCCTTGCCGATGTGAGCATAAGCAAGCTTGCCGTCACGAAAAGAGACATACGCCTGATCGACCGGTCCATCGACTATTAATGTACCAGTCTTCCCCGCCAGATTGATCAGATTTAGCAATTGGGTAATCGTAAAATCGCGCAGATTTCCACGCAGAGCCATGAGCGCCTCAATAAAAATCCCACGAGGGGAAGGGTGGGAAAATTATACTTGCAAGGGAGTTGTGAGTCAATTAATCAAATTAACACTCTTGTGAGGAATAAAAAAAAACGTCCCGAAGACTTGATGGGTGCATCAAAACCTTCGGGACGTCCTCTTTGGAATTATTCCAGCGATATCAACCCGGTGCGGATCGCAAATTTCACCAGCTCAGTTCGTGAGTGCATGTTGAGTTTGTTCATAATACGTTCCCGGTGACGAGCGATGGTCTTGGGGCTGAGTTCCAGTTTTTTGCCGATTTCATCGTTGTTCGAACCCTGTCCAACCAACTCCAGTACCTGTCTCTCACGGGCCGTGAGGATATCTAACCCGACTACATCCTCAGCCTTTTCGTTGTGGATGTGAAGAGGCTCACCATTTTTACGCGCCAGCCGCTGATAATCGTCGAGCAGCCAGCGGGCAAGTGCCGGTTGGAGATAAACATTTCCATTCGCCACAGCCCGGATCGCGGCCACGAGTTCATCCGCGGCGGCCTGCTTTGTCAGATAACCTGAAGCACCTGCAGCCAGCATCTCCATGAAGTATTGTTTATCTTCATGAACGGTCAGGGCCAGCACCAGCGATTCCGGCGCGAGCGATTTTAGCTGACGGGTTGCCTCCAACCCATCCATGTTCGGCATCGTAATATCCATCAAGATGATATTAGGCTGCGTCTCTTTCGCAAGGCGAACAGCCTCTTCCCCATCGCGCGCCTCCGCCACCACTTCCATGCCCGGCTGGGTTTGCAAATATGAGCGCAACCCTGTGCGCACGATGTCATGGTCGTCCACCAACATAATCCTGATCGTATCCATCGCATTCTCCTTATGCGTCGGCCAGATTAACACTGACCTGAATGATTGTCCCTTCACCCGGCGCGGAGACAAGGTGAAATTCCCCGCCCATGGATTCGACGCGCTCGCGCATCCCCGCCAGTCCCCAGCCGCGCGGTGCAGAAAACCGTTCCAGCGCGTCAAAGCCCTGACCTTTATCTGCCACCATTAAACAAACATTATTCGCCCCAAACGTTAATTCGACTTCCGCTTCGCACGTCCTGGCGTGACGCGCTACATTGGTCAGCGCTTCCTGTACAACGCGGAAGAGGACGGTTTCAAGCACAGGATCCAGCCTCCTTACATCGCCCTGTACTTTCAAGGCCGCGTCGATGTTCATCGAAAGATGATTCTGACCGATCAAATATCTCAAAGCCGGGACCAGACCCAGATCGTCAAGCTGGGCAGGCCTCAGGTCCCGAACGAGGCGATAGAGTCCCTGTGAGATCTGACGGGATAATGTCTGCAAGTGCTCCACCTTCTCGATGGCAACCTTTTGCCTCTTTAACATCGAACGCAGCGTTGCCAGTTCCAGCATCACTGCGGAAAGTTCCTGGGCCGTCTCGTCATGAAGTTCACGCGCAATGCGAGCCCGCTCCTCCTCCTGTGCACGTACAGTGTGCTGCAATAATTCCCTACGAAGCAACTCCTGCTTTTGCAGTGCATCCAGACGGGCTTGCTGTACCGCAAGCAACTGTCGTTTTCGTTCATCATCCATGGTGAAGGTCGCGCGGAGCAGACTGAGCGTTATCAATATTGCCGCTAAAGTGCGCACCACCTGGATCGGGATGCCAAAGGTAGCCAGGAAGGATACCTCGTTGATAAGGTATGCGGGAAATATCGCCATGGGGCGGACGATGAATTGGGTCAGTGCATAGAGGCCGAATCCAAGCGATGTGAGTGCCAGTTTCGGAGCCAGTGCACTCCTCTGGTCATTTCGAGACCGGCGCGCCCAGCCATACAGCGAAATCGCCGCCATCACAGACGATGGTACGGCCAGCAGGTAACGCGTCAGGGCATCCATTAGATTCAGCCACGGAACAGCAACTCCTTGATAGGTAAAAAACACGCTTACAAGAATTGCACCTGCATAAAAAGTAAAACTTGCCAGGTAAATAATCCGCCTGCTGTCATAGCGCGGCGAGGTCAGCCGGTACAAATGGTAGGCAAACAGCCACAACGATGAAAAAGAGGCGACCAACAAGATGAGGCGCGCCCACGGCGCCCACCCAGGGAGAGGTGTGCTGAGGAGTGCAGCCTGAAGGAGATAGGCCTCCAGCCACTCATGCGTGCCGTGTAGCATTCCAAATGCAGAAAGCGGGCGCAATACCCGCGTTTCAGCCAGGGCGGGCGAACGGCCAGACTCCAGGGCCATGGCAATGCCCATGCCAAAAAAGGCCAGCCCATAAATAAAGAAGATGACAAAAATAAACTGACTGTTCATTGGGAGAAACACCGCAATCCTTCTTCATTCTACAGCAATGTTTACGGCTAGTTGTATAGAAGAGGTCACCTTTAGAATGTGACGTTTGTCGCAAACGGTTGCATATTGTGACCCAAATTCACTCAGAATTGGTCTGAATTTTTGTGACATATGTCACATGGCTTTCAGTCTAACCTAACTTGCCTTTAATCTTCTGCTCATATAAAATTTGGGTATATTTACCCAAAGTGGGCTAACTCTCTTTTTCGCCAAAGGAGGCCCAGAAACCACGAAGATGAACAATAGACTCTTTGAAACCCACAAAAGGAGAATGATTTAATATGCAGCTCAAGAAGATACTCATTCTGACAGGCTTCTTGGTCATTGCCGCTGTTGTCTTGGCCGCATGTGGCAAGGCTACTGCCACTGCCACAACGGCTCCGACCGAAGCCCCTACTGCTCCGGCCCCAGAGACTCCGTACCTCGCGGATTGGCAAAGCTCTGCCCATAACAATGTGGCAGATGAGCCGTTCCGTCACTGGGACGATGCCGCGGCGAACCCAGATGGTGTACCCACCACCTGTGCCAAGTGCCATACAACCAAAGGCTACCAGGATTTTCTCGGTGTTGACGGCTCTGAAGCCCAAAAAGTAGATGCCCCCGTACCAGCAAAAGATTCTCAGGGCATCCAGTGCGTGGCCTGCCATAACGTAGGCACCATTTCCAAGACCACTGTGGTCTTCCCCTCCGGTGTCGAAATTAAAGCCGGTGACGATACTCGTTGTATGGAATGCCATCAGGGGCGTGAATCCAAGGTCAGTGTTGACAAGCAGATCGCTGATTTCAATGCGACCGATGCTCCTGATACTGTTGTAGCCCCGACCAAGGACGCCCAAGGTAAGGATCAAACCTTTGGCTTCCGTAACGTGCATTATTTCGCGGCTGCCGCCACGCTTTATGGTGGTATGGTCCATGGTGGCTATGAGTACGATGGTAAGACATACGACTCAAAGAATACCCACGTCGCAGGTTATGATTCCTGCACGGGCTGCCATAACCCACACACCCTCAAGGTAAAAGTTGAGCAGTGTGCTTTATGCCATGAAGGCGTAGCAACCGTAGATGATCTGAAGAACATCCGCCAGGTCAGTTCCGCCCCGGACTATGACGGCGATGGCAATACCACCGAAGGCATGTACTATGAGATCCAGGGCCTGCAGGAAATCTTGATGGCTCAAATCCAGACATATGCTAAGGATACTGCCGGCGCTGAGATCAAATACGATGAAGCCACCTATCCCTACTTCATGGGTGCAGATGGTAAGGCTTACGCAAACTGGACCCCGCGCTTGCTCAAGGCCGCCTACAACTACCAGGTCTCCATCAAGGATCCCGGTGCGTTCGCCCACGGCAACAAGTACATCGTCCAGTTGCTCTTCGATTCAATCCAGGATCTCGGCGGTGACGTCAGCAAACTGGCCCGCACGGATGCCGCTCACTTCGCTGGTGACACCATGCCGTTCCGTGATTGGGATGGCGAAGACTATACTGTGCCGTTTGCCTGCGTGAAGTGCCATACAGCTAATGGCTTGCCCACCTTCCTCGCCGATGGCGGGACGACAGTTGTTACTTCCAGCGGCTCGACTTCCACTACCGGCGTGCAATCCATGCCGTCCAGCAATGGTTTCATGTGCTCCACCTGCCATGACGAAGCCAACTTCCCCAATCGCTATTCGGTCGCTTCCGTCGTATTCCCGAGCGGAAAGACTGTCAGCTTCGGGGGCAAGGATGCGGATGGAAAATTCGTAGCCGATGATTCCAACCTGTGTATTGAATGCCACCAGGGCCGCGAATCCACCACCAGTGTAAACAATGCTCTCAGAGGCAAAGACCCTGATACAGTGGATGCCAAGATCAGCTTCAAGAATATCCACTATTTGGCTGCAGGTGCAACCATCTTTGGAGGCGATGTTCAGGGTGCCTACCAGTACGAAGGCAAGGATTACGTCGGACAGAATATGCACGCCAGCGATACCGGCAAAATGAACAAGTGCAAAGACTGCCATGATGTCCATGCCCTCCAGCCCAAGGTTGAAGCCTGCCAGACCTGTCACGACACCACTGATCCGAAAGCCATCCGCATGACCGACATTGACTATGATGGTGACGGTGATGTGAAGGAAGGCATTTCCGGCGAAGTTCAGACTTTGGCCGATGCTCTGTTCGCCCAGATGCAAACATATGCCAAGGATAAGGCCGGTGTTGGACTTGTCTATGATGCAAACGCCTATCCATACTTCTATGCTGATAAGGACGGCGATGGCAAGCCCGATACGAACGATAAGGGCGCCCTGGTTGCTTACAATGGCAACTGGACTCCCCGTCTGATGAAGGCCGCTTTCAACTATCAGTACAGCCAGAAGGATCCGGGCGCTTTCGTCCACAATCCGAAATATGTCATTCAGTTCCTGATTGACTCCATCGAAGACCTCGGCGGCGATGTCTCCAAGTACACCCGCCCCGAAGTACCCGCTCCTGCTCAGTAAGTTAGTTTTTTGAGGGGAATCAAGATGGCGGATGCAATGCATCCGCCATCTTTTTATTTTCATACATCATGCAGAATCTATGACCTTTGGCACTGTAACACCCGCTTTACGGCTCGTAGAATGGGGTGTATGCCCCAGAGCGTTTTGGGTTGCTTGCACCATACTGCTTTGAACACTATAATTTGCCTACATTTTAGCATTAGGAGAATTGCATGAAACAGGCCTCTCACTTGCTCAAACCGCCTCGGTTTTGGATCTTGAGCTTGGTCGCCGGTATTGGACTTTTTCTCTTCGCCCTGGCTACTCTTGTTCCGCCCGCCAAGGCCGCGCCACTCCCCTATCAAACAGATCGAACTTCAAATGACTACTGCCTCGCCTGCCACCAGCAGGAAGGCATAAGCAAGAAGATCGGCAATGAATCATTGCCCGTTACGATCAATCCCACAGAGTTTCATCTCTCTGTGCACGCAGAAGAACAGCTGCTCTGTGTGGACTGTCACACCAATATCGTTGATTATCCACATCCCGATGTCAAAGAAAAGACGATACGCGACTTTTCTCTCGACATGTACACGAGCTGCAAGAAATGCCATAAGGACCAGTACGAGCTTGTCCAGGATAGTGTCCATCAGAAAGCTTTAGATTCAGGGAATAAGAACGCTGCCATCTGTACGGACTGCCATAATCCGCATACACAAAAACGCATGACCGGCCAGACCAGCGGGCAACTTACCCCGGCCGCGCGCTTGTCCATTCCTGAGAAGTGTGCCAAGTGTCACAGTGCTATCTATGATCAATACAAGAATAGTGTGCATGGTAAGGCGCTGACGGAGGAGGGCAACACCGATGTGCCGACCTGTATCGACTGTCACGGTGTCCACAATATTCAAAGCCCTACCACGGCCAGTTTCCGCAACAGCACGCCTGCCTTGTGCGCAAAGTGCCATACAGATCCCACCATCATGGACAAATACGGCATCTCCACACAGGTACTCAGTACCTATGTGGCCGATTTCCATGGTTCAACTGTAAAGCTTTTTGAAGAACAATTCCCCGACCAGCCTACAAACAAGCCGGTTTGTACCGATTGTCACGGCATCCACAACATAGTCAAAGTAGACGACCCACAAGCAGGTATTGCTCTCAAACAAAACCTGCTGGTGAAATGTCAGCGCTGTCACCCGGATGCAACCGCCAATTTCCCGGGCGCGTGGATGAGCCACTACGTCCCCAGCCCTACTCGAAATCCGCTTGTTTACTACGTCAATCTTTTCTATAAATTCTTTATCCCGGCTGTCCTCGGCGGCATGACCCTCTTCGTGATCACGGATATCTATCGTCGCATTGTGAATCGCCGGAAAGGTAACCAGCACTCATGAGCAAAGAAAACCGAACTTACCTCCGTTTTCCCCTTGCGCGGCGTATCGAGCACCTGGTGATGCTTCTGTCATTCACTACGCTTGGGCTGACCGGCCTGCCGCAGAAATTTCCCGATGCCGCGGCCTCCCTTTTCATCATCGACCGACTTGGCGGCATCGAGACCTTGCGCACGATTCACCATACGGCCGCCATCGTGATGATGTTTGGTACGGCTTATCACCTGCTGATCATGGGCTACAACGTTTTTGTTTTGCGCACTCGCATGACCATGCTCCCGACCCTTCAGGATGTCAAGGACGGCTGGCAGGCCCTCATGTACAACATCGGCCTTGCCAAGACCTATCCCCAAATGGGACGCTATACTTTTGAAGAGAAGATGGAATACTGGGCTTTCGTCTGGGGTGCCATGATCATGGGTCTCACGGGCTTCCTGATGTGGAACCCAATCACGGCTACCCGATACCTGCCCGGCGAATTTATCCCGGCTGCAAAAGCCGCTCATGGCGGCGAAGCATTGCTGGCTGTGCTGGCCATCATCATCTGGCATATGTACGGAGTGCATATCAAACGCTTGAACAAAGCCATGTGGACAGGCAGGCAGACTGAGGCAGAAATGCTTCACGAGCATCCCCTTGAATTGGCCGATATGAAAGCCGGTATTGCTGACCGCCGCCCCGATGCTGCGACCATCCGCAAACGCCTGAGAGTTTACATCCCGGTCGCTGCCATCCTGACCTTGGGCATGTTGGCCGGTATCTATAGCTTTGTCAACACGGAACAAACCGCGCTGACCACTGTTCCGGTTCAGGAAAATGCTCCAGAAATCTTCGTCCCCCAAACGCCGACACCGACGCCAGGTGGCTTTGTGCCAGCATTGGATAAACATCTCGGAGCTATTCTTTTCGAGAGCGAATTGTAATAAAATCAGTGGAGAGGGCAGAGGTGAGACTATCCGGCAAGGATAGTCTCATTACCATGCATATTGGAGGTGCCTGATGAAGTTTCGTGAACGCGTGCAAAAATTCTTCTTTCCGGCAGCGGGTTCGCCGCGCTGGATGTTCATCCTGCCATATGTTGTATTGGGTGTGTTGACGATCGCATTGCTTTTCGGCGGGGTCCACGCCTGGGAATACACGAATTCTCCCGGTTTCTGTGGAACAACCTGCCATACGATGCCACCGCAGAATACGGCCTACCTTGAATCGCCACATTCCAACATTACCTGTGAAGAGTGCCATATTGGACGTGCCTCTTTCACAAGTCAGCTTTCACGCAAGACACAGGGCATAAAAGAAACATACGATCAAATCTTCGGGCTGTATACCTACCCGATCCGCGCTGAGGCATTGCGTCCGGCTTCGGAAACCTGCGAAAAGTGTCATCGCCCGGAAACGTTCTCGGATGACAGCCTGCGGAACATCGACCACTTCGCCAACGATGTTCACAATACCGAAACCACAACCTATCTCATCATGAAAACTGGCGGTGGTGCAAAACGTGAAGGCGGCGGGCGCGGCATTCACTGGCACATCGTGAATCAGGTCTATTACTATTCGGAAGATCCGGAAAGTCAGGTGATCCCTTACGTGCGGGTGGTGAATGATGATGGCACAACCACCGAATATACGGATATTGCGTCAGGCTTTGATGCATCGAAGATCGATCAGTCCAAGCTCAAGCGGATGGACTGCATCACCTGTCATAACCGCATTACCCATAACTTCCCGCCTCCGGCAGAGTCAGTTGACCTGGCCATGTCGCGCGGATTGATCGATAAGTCCATCCCGCTAATCCATCAAAAAGCGGTGGCTGTCTTGACGGCACAATATGCCTCGCATGATGAGGCAGCCAAGGCGATTGCCGCCATCGAAGATGAGTATAAGAACAATCTCTTTGACTACTACAGCCAAAACGGCTCCAAGGTCAAGGCTGCAGTCACAGAAATACAGGCAATTTACGACCGTACCGTGTTCCAGGATCAGAAAATAGACTGGACGACCCATCCCAACAACATCGGCCACATCAATTCGCCAGGCTGTTTCCGTTGCCATGATGGCAAACATCTGGATGAAAAACAACAGGCTATTCGCCTTGAATGTAACCTTTGCCATTCTGTGCCAGTCGTAAGCGGCGCACAGGATTTTGTGACCGACATCCAGATCAGTCACGGCCTCGAACCTGATTCGCATTTCAACGCAAATTGGATCGCCATGCACAACAAGGCCGTGGACGCGACCTGCACCAACTGCCATACAACGCAGGATATGGGCGGCACGAGTAACACTTCCTTCTGCTCGAACAGCGCCTGCCACGGAACGGTCTTCACCTTCGCCGGCTTCGATGCGCCAGCCCTGCGCGAAGTTATTCAGGCCCAGTTGCCTCCGCCGGTGGTTGAACAACCCCTCACGCCTCCAACGGGCACGCCGACCTATGATAATTACATCGGTGCGCTCTTTAAAGCAAACTGCTCAGCCTGTCATGGCGATCAACCGTCCGCAGGGCTGACACTCATTACATACGCAGGCGCGATGGCAGGGAGTGAAAACGGCCCGGTGATCATCCCCGGCGACAGCGCAAACAGTAAGCTGGTCCAGATACAAAGCGGTCGCCATTTTAAGAACCTCTCACCGGAGGATCTGAATTTTGTCATTCAGTGGATTGACGCAGGCGCCCCAGAGAAATAGTAAGCAGTTGTAGGTGATCGGCAATACAATCAATAGAGCCGCTCTCTCACGAGGGCGGCTCTATTAATTTGCCTATCGACTGCTTTACACTGTCACCGTGTCTGCGGCTTGCACACGCACGACTTCATGTTCCTCTTCCACCAGTGTATGGTCCACCACTCGCAGATATTTCACACCCAGCGAGAAGGCCAGCAAGCCATACGCCACAATCCCTGATCCCGTTATCCATTCCACGAGAGAAGGATGATATGACGTATAGGAAATGGCGGCTTCACCCGGCAGATAGGAAACCACCACTAGCAAGCCAGCCATATTGGTATCCCAGCGGAAAGCTACAACACCGGCAGCCACAAGGAACAAGGCTGTCATCCTCCAGAAGCGATTGGCGCGGGTCTTGTTGTACAGCAGCAGCACCATCGGCACGAGGATGCCCAGCAGCATTTCGCCGAACCAGAAGTTGAACGAAAGGATTCCACCGGTAACGAGATGCAGGCCTTCGGTCCGGCCCGGATCGTAAGTATAGGTCTGGGCGAATGTATCCCAGGCGCGGAAGTAAAAATAACCGACCAGCAGCCATCCCAAAAATCCTGCAACGCGATCGATCAAGACATCGTTGACTCTAGCCTTCGGGGTCAAACGCGAGGCCAGCATCGAGGCGAAGAGCGTCAATGCAATGCCGCCCACGATAGCTGAGAACATAAACAGCACGCTCATCTCCGGCTTGAACCAGAATGGACGGGCCTTGATTACGCCGTAGGTGGCTCCGAGTGAAGATTGGTGCAAGCTTGAAAGCCCAAGGCCAATGATCGCAAGGATGGGCGCGTAGTGATGGACATGTTCCATCTTTGCGGCCAGCTTGGGCAAACGACTGCGGAACCACTCGAAGCTGGCAAAGATCGGCATGGCTTCAAAGACCAGCACGGTGAGATAGAGCACGACGCACATGGTCACTTCCCACAGCAGGGAATGTGGATTCCAATAGACAATGGCATGCCAGAAGCGATCCGGGCGTCCAATATCAAGGATGAGCGCCAGCATGGCCATGGTATAGCCGATCAGGCCCACGAAGGTTGCGGTGCGCGCAATTGGCTGGTAACGTTTGAGGCCGATCAAATAGACGCCTGCACACAGGCTGAAAGCGCCGGCACTCAGAGCAATGGATGACAGGTCAAGTGTGATCCACAGGCCCCACGGCACGAGATCGGTCAGGTGGGTGATCCACAAACCCTTCCAGAAGACCATGATGCCAGTGGCCAGCGCACTCGCAAGCAGCAGGCCAAGAAAACCGAGCCAGAGCATCCACGGACTGATTTTTACTGAAGGCAATTTGATTTGCAGCTTTTTCGACATGATCATGCCTCCATCTTATCGGGATCAGCCGGAAGATAATATACCCGCGGGCCGGTTCCCAGATTCTCACGCAAGCGATAATGCGCGTTGTTCTTTAGAAGCAGGCTGACAGTGGAATTCGGGTCGTTCAAATCACCGAACACACGCGCGCCCGTCGGGCAAACGGCACAGCATGCAGGGGTTGCATCTGCATCCACGCCGGGGGTCAGGCCCAGCTCAAGGCCGCGGTCGATGCGCTGACGGCAGAACGAGCATTTCTCCACTACCCCGCGCGGGCGGCGTTCCACCTCCGGTTCGCCCCACTCCGGGATGGTCGGATTCGCTTCCTCGTAGGCCTTCCAGTTGAACGAACGCGCCTGATAGGGACAGGCTACTTCACAATACCGGCATCCGATACAGCGGTCATAGTCCATCATCACAATGCCGTCATCTCGATAATACGAGGCCTTGACCGGGCACACTTCCACGCACGGAGCTTCCTCACAGTGCATGCAGGGACGGGGAACATACACAAAATGTCCATCCAACTGCCCCACCTCGTTCACAACGGTCCACGGTCTATCGGGATTGACATCGTTATGGGCACAGCACGCATTGGTGCAATAGCCGCAACCGGTGCACTTGGATTGGTCGATAACCATCGCCCATTGATGTTCACCTTTTGGAGCTGTGCTGGAGGCGCCCGCAGGCTTGATCGCCTGCGTGCCTGCGGCAACGGCGACGCCAACAGCAGCGAGCTTGAGAAAGTCGCGGCGGTTGATGTTCTGCTTAGTCATTCTTTTCCTCCTGGCTGTGCTCATGCTTCACTACGCGGCGATAGAAGCGTTCGAGCCACGGAGCCAGCACCATTCCGGCCGCCAGACCCACAAGTCCCGCGAGACCCGCATATCCGATCGGGCTGACCGGAGATGGCTGGGGCGTGACAGGTGTTTCTTCCACAACCGGGGCGGCGTCTGCGGAAGCGGGTGCAGCCGTTTCACCCACTGTGATTGCCGGGGCATCGGCGTGCATCTGGTCCGCGTGGCACTTATTGCAGGTCTGCAGGCTTGCTTTGAAGGAATGATCCGGCACCGTATGCGGAGCGTTAGCATCCTGGCTTTCCAAATGCTCCAGGTGACAATCCACGCAGGAGACTCCCTGTTTGTGATGCGAGCTGTAAGGGAAGTTCATGCTGGCTTCCTGATGGCAGCTGATGCACAACTGGGAGGCATCACGATAGCCGCTGCCGTCTCGGTTATAGGTGATCTTCAAGGAAGCGCTGTGCGGGTCGTGACAGGTAACGCAGTTCATGCCGCGCTGATAATGTGTGCTGCCTTGCCAATCCTGCCAGCCAAAGCGCGTATCGCTGTGACAGCGCCCGCACAGGTCAGGGCTTGTATCCGTTGACATGGTCGATTTCGGGTGATCTGAGTCGCCCGTATGACAGGCCTCGCAGCTCACATTATCCGATTTCCAGGTCGCGGTTGCAGGGTCATAGCCGGTTGTATGGCAAACCAGACAAGCACCTGGCTTGCCCTGTTTTTCCCAGTCCGCGAGAAAGACCGGGTCGCTTCCCGCCTTACCGTGTGGGCCATTCATCCAGGTCATCT
Organism: Chloroflexota bacterium; assembly: GCA_029782225.1. Classification (GTDB taxonomy): domain Bacteria; phylum Chloroflexota; class Anaerolineae; order Anaerolineales; family Villigracilaceae; genus JAKOVF01. The sequence goes on from JAKOVF010000318.1 coordinate 37,323, forward strand.
GGTATTCTGTATGACAGGTCGTGCAATCATTCTTTTCCTGTTGTGCAGCAGGGACAGCCGGGGTATTCCCCTCCTGCGCTCTTGCTACAACAAGCGTAACCCCCGCGGTCAGCAGGGCAAAAACCAGGGCAATCAAAAGGCGTTCAATTTTGGACATCATCAATGCACCTCCTCGGGTGGGTTCAGAATATTAAGCATGAGCGTGCGCGTGCGTTGCGGGCGCCGAGGCATCACGGAAGACTTCGCAAGACAGGCACTCATCGTTCAAGTAACCATTGGGCAAACGGTGAGTCTGCCAGCAGGGCAGGGACGAGGTGGTCTCAGGGTTGGGTGAACGTTTCTCGATGGGGCAGTTTTTCAGATCCCAGGCTTCAACTTCCTCAGCCGGGCGAGCCAATTCAGCTTCAGCCTGTTTCTGCCAGTGTGCATCCAGCTTGCGCAGGAGGTAGACCGCGATCAAAGTAACCATGACTGGCAGAGCCAGTCGCACTGCCAGTCCGATCAAAATTGCTAACAGGGAATAATTTGTCTGCATCTTTCACCTCACGAATGTGACCAATAATTGGCTTCACGCCGGCGGACCAATTCTCCGATCAACAGCAGGGCCAAAACTGGGAGAAGTACACGGGTCAAAGTCAGGGCTAGGATTACTTCAGTGCCGAACATCGCAGCCTCCTTTCGTTTGATTTCTAATCGCAGTTTAATCTATACAGGCATGAGAAGTAAATTAGGACACCACCCCAACTTTGGGTGACAAAAATGTGTCCCTTTCCCAGACAAGTGCTGGGCGGGCGGCCCCAGATAATCACTGCTTTGTGGGGAAATCGCCCCACAACACGCGTGGTTGTCTAGTTGAATCTCGAAAATTGGAGTGATCCCGCCATCGTAAACAGGATGAAATCATTAATCTGGCGCTTAAAAAGGTAGGGTGAAATACCCGCTCATCCTATCCAAAACAAATCCCCACAGTAAACCTGTGGGGACAAACAAGCATGAGCAGATCAACCAGGCACTAGACTATTAGACCGGGTACCCCCCTACGCTTTAATTATTCCCTTCCGTATCGCGTACCGGACCAATTCCGCCCTTGAATGCAGGTTCAATTTCTTCATGATATTTTCGCGGTGCCGTTCCACCGTCTTCGGGCTGATCACCAGCGACTTGGCGATCGCGTCGTTGCTGGAACCTTCGGCAAGGTGGGTTAGGACTTCGCTTTCGCGGTCGGTCAGACCATCCAGGCCGCCTTTTTCGTCCGCGGGATGATCCACAGAGAGATAATCGCGTACCAGCAGCTTTGCCAGCGAGGGATATAAATAGACTTCCCCCGCTGCGGCTATCTGGATGGCCGAGAGCAATTCTTCCGGCGCAGCCCTTTTGGGTACATAACCCGACGCGCCTGCATCCAACATCTTGAAAAAATATTCCTCATCTTCGTGAATGGTCAGTGCGACCACGGCCACCTTTGGGAAACGCGCCTTGATCTCGCGCGTCGCTTCGATACCGGATTTGTCCGGCAGGCCAATATCCATCAGGATCACATCGGGCATCACTTCGGCGGCCGCGGCCAATGCTTCTGCAGCGGTGCCGGCTTCACCGACGATCTCCATATCGCGCTCACCGCTCAGCAACATCCGCAGCCCGGAACGGACGACCGCGTGATCATCTACGAGCAAGAGACGTGTGGTCATTTCTTCACCTCAGCCGTGATCGAATAGGGTATCACGGCTTCAACTTCCGCACCGTACCCCGGCCGCGATTGAACAGACACGGAGCCACCCAGCAAGGCCGCGCGTTCTTCCATGCCGGCCAGGCCCAGTGAGGCACGCCCAATGCGGTTAAGACGCACGAGGTCGAGGTCAAAGCCGATGCCGTTATCGCGCACACGAATGCGAGCGGCCTTCTCGCGAAACTCAAGGCTCACCTCCACATGACTGGCCTGCGCATGCTTGATGATGTTATTCAATGATTCCTGAATGATGCGGAAGATCGTAATACGGACGGCCTCGTCCAGCATGCGCTCCTCGCCGGAAATATCGAGTCGGATCGTCAGCGAGGTTAATTCCTGCAAACGGCCGCAGTACCATCTCAAAGCAGCCGCGAGTCCCAGATCGTCGAGGTGCGAAGGGCGCAGGTCCGAAATGACCCGCTGGAGTTCCTTGAGCGAGTCGGCAGTCATTGTCTGCAATCGGCGCAGGGTTTCCATTGCGGCCTTGTTCCTTGCACTCAGGGTTGAGGAAAGCCCGCGCAGGCCCAATCCGATGGCCGTCAAGGATTGACCGGTTTCATCGTGCAGATCCCGCGCGATGCGCTGACGTTCCGCCTCCTGCGCCGCGACGACGCGCCGGAACAGATCGCCGCGCAAAGCCTCGCGCTGCTGCGCCTCCTGGATACGAGCTTCCTGAAGTTCTGCAATCTTGCGGTCACTTTCCACCTGAAATGCGCGCAGGAAACGGATCACAAAAATCGCTGCCAGAATACTCATGATCGCCCGCATGAGCTGCACAGGGAAACCAAAAAGGGAGAGAAAGAGATCTTCGTTCAGAAAATTGGATGGGGGCAAACGACTGGCCTGGGTGAAAAGTTGACCCACAAGGCTGTACCATGCAAATGCAATTGCGGCCCACAGGCTGTCCTGCCCGAAGCGGATCAGGCCCGCGCGACGGAAAGCACGCTGCTGAGCCACCAGCCCCACTGCGGCCAGCAGGCCGGCGGGAACGGCAAGACTGTAGCGAGTCCACACGTTGGCAATGACAGGCATTTCCTGCGGAAGATACTTCCCCCTGAAAGAAACAAGGCCAAATACCCAGATGGCTTCCAACGCCAGCGGAATGATCAGACTTACGCGCCAGGTGGATTCCTCGCCCAGCAAAACATAGGCCCCGAACGCGGCCAGCGAAAGGAAAGAAAATGACAGGATGATCAATTTGATCATCGAGAGGATCGGAGGCTCTGTGACGGAGGAGTAGCCGGCGATGCGGGACAGCATCTCGATCCATTCATGTATGGCATGGACAATGCCAAACCCCGCCAGCGGGCGTAAAGCCATCCGCAGGCGCGCATCCGTGGAACGGCCGCCTTCAATCGCCACCATCAGGCCCATGCTGAAGAATGCCAGGCCGTAAAGAAAGTAAATGACGATCAGGGTTGGGATTTGATGCACAAAACGGCTCCGACGATCAGGTTTCCTGCCTCAGCCTTGATCCACAGACCCGGCAGAAACGATCGCCCGGTCTGGCACGGGTCCCACACTGGGGACAATACTGTTCTTCACTTTCCGCTTCCTGCTCCACCGCACGAGCATGCTGTCTGCGGCGAGGGCCCGCCCCACCTCGTCTCGTCCCCGACTGCCAGTAATACAGGAAGCCGCCAAGGATTAACACAAGACCAAAGCCGCCTAAAATATACGGCAGATAATTGTTCAGTGAAATGCGGCCCGGGGTATTCTGATCCACCGGCGAAGCTGGCTGAAGTTCATTGGGAGGAGAGACCAAAGTCGTGGATGTTTTGTCATACTGCAATGTCAGGGTAAACTGTTTGCCCTGGTCAAGGCTTCCAAAATCCTTGCCCAGCCCCGGCAGCCCATCCGACTGGCGCTGCATTTCATCCAGGCTGGGATCCGTGGTCATCTGGGTGACATCCAAAGGCTTGCCCACGAATACGTTGAAGGAATTGATGGCATAGTCACCCGGCCAAAGATAGGTAAATTGACGTTTGATATCTGTGGTGGAGAGATTCTCATAATATTCGATATGAAATGCCGTTTGTCCATTGGGGACAATATCGATCACCTGCCACTCCCCCTGCACGTTCGGTCCGCTAAAAACAGCATTGATCAAACTTGCTTTTTCATTGTATGCCACCGCGAACAGGGTGGCATCCGCAGGAATCCTGACCGTAAGATTCGTTGAGACATTGGCAGGTTCAGCCAGGTTGAAATCATAGATCACCAACATGGTGGGGCGGTCGTATTCCGGCAATAGTTGCACATGAAAAGCATCTAGACGTGTTCCTCCCTGTGCGCTCACACGGGTCGCAACGATGAATAGCGCGAATATCACCAGCCAGGCCCACTTGCGCATGAAAAACCTCCATACAGTAAGATTTCTACTATCTTACCATGTGCGCATTGGGTCGAATACACCCTAACTACACGTAATGTAACGGAAGAATGTCACCCTTATATACAAATCGTCCCGAAGGTTGTATTGAACCTGGCAGGGTTCTTGATCATCTAACCTATATTTTGGCAAACCTTCGGGCGGTATGGTTACCTGTTCACCGCCTGCACCAGCTTCCAGCAGGCATGATTAAAGGGCGTGAGAATCCCATGCTTTTCTCCACGCTGAGTCACTGCCCCGCAGATCGCGTCGATCTCGGTCGGCGCGCCGCGGCGCACATCCTGGAACATGGATGAGTGATTTGCTGCCGTCCTGCGCGCCACTTCCTCCGCCGCGTGGACCGGGTTGCTGAACGGCAAATGGACTCTCTCCGCTTTCGCCACCTCGGCTGTCTCACGCGCCAGCGCGCCCATCACTTCCCGCGCGGCGGGACGTTCCAACAACGCGCCATTCGGGACTTTCAGCAAAGCAGTCAGCGGATTGATCGCAGCATTGATGACCAGCTTGCCCCAGATCAGCGACTGGGCATCGTCTACCATTTGGACATTGAACCCGGCCAACCTCAACGCCTCTTCCAGCGGACCGATCGCCTGATTCCGTTCAATGGAGATGACTCCCTCCCCGCCTGCCCTCACCAACCCCGGGCCGAGGAGGGTTGCACCGGTGGTCGTAGTTCCAAGCGAAACGCGCGTGTGAATCGCCTCTTTTACGACGGACTTCACAGAGAGCACAGAGTTTTTCGATTTCTTTTTCTCCGTGATCTCAGTGCGCTCCGTGGTGAGAACTGGCTGATCCAGAAATCTTTCCAGGGTCTCGCGATTTCCAAGACCATTTTGGAGTGTCAACGCCAGTCCATCCTCTGCAAGACATTCCTGCAATTGCCGCGCGGCGCGTTCTGTCTGCCAGGATTTGACCAGCACCAGTGCATATTTTGCACCGGCACATTGCTGTGGGTTATCCGTCGCGCGGACAGAATACGCGCGTTCCTTGCCGGCCATGTCCACCAGACGCGCGCCATTTTCATTCAGAGCGTCGAGTCCATGTTTCCATGTGCCCAGCATCTGAATTGAATGGCCTGCTTCACTCAACCGCGCGGCGAAGAGAGTAGCCAGTGCACCCGTGCCAACGATCAGGAGATTTTCACTCATCCCTTGTTACTCATTTCTCAAATCTCACAGTTCACTCAGCAGCTGCTCCCACTGCTTATCATCCATCTCGACACTATGTTCCTGAGACGGGAAGCGTTTCGTCTCCACGTCTTCAATGTAATCGGTGAAGGCCTTGTTCATCGCCGCATGGAAGTCAGCGTATTTCTTGACGAACTTCGGCGTGAAGCGATCAAAAAGACCGAGCACATCATGGGTAACCAGCACCTGTCCGTCGCAGCCCACGCCCGCGCCGATGCCGATGGTCGGGATGGAAATCTTCTTCGAGATCAGTTCCGCCAATCGAGCCGGGACCGATTCAAGTACGATGCCAAAACATCCCGCCTCTTCAAGCAGGAGCGCATCTTCCACCAGCCGTTTCGCGGCAGAGGCGGTCTTGCCCTGGGCACGGAATCCGCCCAACTGATGGATCGATTGCGGCGTAAGCCCGAGATGTCCCATCACAGGGATGCCTGAGCCAACGATGGCACGCACAGCATCGGCGCGCTCACGTCCACCTTCAAGCTTGACCGCGTCCATGCCGCCCTGCTGGAGGAAGCGACCGGCATTTCGTACAGCTTCCTCTACAGAGACCTGATAGGACATAAACGGCATATCGCCGATGAGAAGAGCGGTCTTCGCACCGCGTGCGACCGCCCGGGCGTGATGCAGCATTTCTTCCATCGTGACCGGCAGCGTGTTTTCATAGCCAAGTACCACCATTGCGAGCGAGTCGCCGACGAGGATGGAGTCGATACCGGCCTTGTCCATGGCTAGCGCGGTCGGATAGTCGTAGGCGGTGAGCATCGTGATCGGCTCGCCGCGTTCCTTCTTCTGGCGGAATGCCAGCGTCGTCATTTTTTTGCGCGTGGGCGCGCTGGTGGAAACAGGTGAAACAGTTGACATGGTACCCTCCGGTAAAGGTAGAGTCCGCTACTCGCGCTGCTCCCCTGATGTGCGCGTCTTGCGTGGGGTTGGATTTTACAGACTGTGCGACTCACAACCTGTAAGTGATGCGCCGTCACGTTCAACCAAGCAGGATACGTGCGGCATATGGATTATTCCACAAAACATGGTTTTCGGCTACGCTGTTTATATATACGATTGGAAGCTGTAACCGGTCTCTCTCTTACACTGAGCAAACCGTATTGGCTTTTACGAGAGAAGCAGTATAATCATTTTGTAGATATCTATTCTCAACAGATCATCATAAGAAGTGAAGGAGAGATACACATATGAGACGGATATTCGGCTTCATGATCGGCATTCTGGTCGGCGGGTTGGTCGGTTCGACCGTGGCCTTATTGATGGCCCCCGATTCGGGGGAGCAGCTGCGCTCCATGCTGCGCGAGCGCGGACAGAACTTCCTGGGTGATATCCGCAACGCGGCCGATTCACGCCGCATCGAGCTGCGGAATCGGCTTGAGACTCTGCGGGAGCCGAGGGCCGAGTAATTCGCAATTACGGATTACGCAAAACCTTCTGATAAAACTCCCCTGCCAGTTCCATACACCGCGTGTACTCCGCGCGGCTGGTTATGATTTTTTCATTGAGACCTGCGGCTTCCTGTCGCAGGTCTTCGCGTCCCAGGGCAAGCAGGACCGCATTCGCAATGGAATCGGGGTCGCCGGCATTGACCAGTAATCCGTTTTGCCCGGGCGTGATCCACTCACGAATAGACTCGAGATCACCGGCAACCGGGAAGCACCCGCAAGCCATGCCTTCCAGGAGTGTATTCGGGGTGCCATCGTGAACGCTGGAGGAAACGACAACTTGTGCGCTGCGAAACACATCCGCCATTTGCGTGTGTGGCAGCGGCGGGTCCAATTGCACAGCATGTTCGATCCCCAGTTCCTTTGTCCACTGGATGGCCTGCGATTCCCCTTCCATCGAGGAACAGACGAAGCGGGCATCGGGTCGTCTTGCAAGAATGAGCGGGATGGCTTTGAAGAACGCATCATTGCGGACGTAGGCACGAAACCCGCGCGGGTTGATGACAACTGGCTCCTTTACCGGATCCTGGGGGGGATAAAAAATATTCGTACGGATGCCGCCGTTGCCAGGAATGACCAGGGTTGGCTTTTCTTCGGCAAAGCCCCACTCATGCGCAAGGCGAATGTCACGCTGGCAATCGGCATGGAGGGCTCTGGCAGCTTTCATAGCTTTGCGTGTGGCACGCTTCATCAGAAAATTGGACGGGGCGTGAAGAGTGAAGTCATTGCCCCAGGTGGAGATCATTAACGGAGGGTATGGTCCTGCTATGCCCTTCGACGAACGCTCAAGGCTACTCGACCACCTGCCCAGCGCGTGAGATGCTAACATTCCCTCGTAGGGAATCCGCATGGCATGGATAAGGTCGGGTTGAGTCTCTTTGATCAACGCGCGCAGTTTTCGGGCGGAGAGGGAGAGAGTCAGAGGGCCAAGGTACTGCCGGAGAACCGTGCGCAGGCCGAGGGTCCGGGAAGAGGCGGTGCCCGGGGCAGCAGATTTCTTCCTGACCGCGCTAAAGGCCACAGGCGTAAACGCAAAGCGCTTAAGCGGAAAGTCCACATCGCATTGAAAAGTGGAGGCAAGAACAACTTCATCCCCACGGTCAACAAAATAGCGGATCCAGCTGCGGGCAATCGGCGAACGTCCGTCGGCAATGAAAAGCAGGCGCATGTGATGATTATACATTGCCCGTACCAGTGAGCCGTAGTATATTTAAAACATGAGCGCAGGGCGAATTCTCATCGTAGAAGACAACATGGACACGTACGAGCTCATGCGTTTTGTCCTGGAGAGAAACGGATATATCACTTTTCTGGCGATGAATGGGCGCGACGGTATGAACGCGGCGCACAAGCAGAAGCCGGATCTGATCCTGATGGATCTTTCGATGCCTGAGATGGATGGTCTGGAGGCAGCCCGCCGCATCAGGAAGGACCCGCTGACTGCTTCCACTCCCATGATCGCAGTCACGGCTCATGCATTGCCCGGCGACCGTCAGCGTGCGCTGGATGCGGGCTGCAGCGATTACGTTACAAAACCCATTGACCTGGCGGAATTAGTCGAGACTGTCAATCGGGCGTTCAAGAGGGGGTAAAGTCCCTCATCCGCGGCCCTGTACCGAAGGGAAGGCCTAGGGCGAGGGGGCGGCATATGGTATAGTTTGGCCGTATGTATCGGGAAGCAATCTTTTTCACAAGGAATGAACCATGAAACAAATTTGTGTTGTAGGCGTCGGGTACGTCGGCCTCGTGACCGCGGCCTGTTTCGCCGACCTGGGTAACCGCGTCACCGCGCTGGACGTGAATGAACAGCGCGTCGAGAATTTGAAAAAATGCATCATGCCCATTTACGAACCGGGGCTGGAAGAACTTGTAACGCGCAACGTCAAAGGCGGGCGTTTGAGCTTTACCACCTCGTACAAGGAGGCCTTAAAAGGCGTGGAGTTTGCCTTCATCGCTGTTGGGACGCCTTCCGGCGTGAACGGTGAAGCAGATTTGCAGTATGTGGCCGCGGCGGCCAAATCCATTGCCGAAAACATGACCGCACCGTTGATCATTATCAACAAATCCACAGTTCCGATTGGCACCGGTGACTGGGTGGCCGATATCGTGAAACGCTCGCAACCCAAACCCATGGATTTCTCCGTGGTTTCCTGCCCAGAGTTCCTGCGCGAAGGCTCGGCAATTGGAGATTTCACCAGTCCGCACCGCACCGTGATTGGTTCGCTCGATCGCGATGCCGCAAGCCAGGTGGCGCAGCTGCATCTGGCCCTGCGCGCTCCTATCGTCATTACGGACCTGCGCACTGCGGAGATGATCAAATACGCCAGCAATGCATTCCTGGCCACCAAGATCTCCTTCATGAACGAAGTCGCCGATATTTGCGAAGCTTTTGGCGCGGATGTGAAGGAAGTCGCCGCCGGCATGGGTTATGATGCACGCATTGGCAAGTTTTTCCTGGATGCCGGTCTCGGCTGGGGTGGTTCCTGCTTCCCCAAGGATGTGCAAGCGCTGGCTTACATGGCCAAGGAAAAAGGGTTGAATCCCAGGATTCTCGATGACGTGATGAACGTGAACTACGAGCGGCGCAAGGCGGCAGTAAAACATATTGAGACCATGGTCGGCGGCAGCCTGAAAGGCAAGACCGTCGGTCTGCTTGGCCTGGCATTCAAGCCCAACACCGACGATATGCGCGATGCCCCCTCGATTGACATCGCCCAGGAACTGAACGCAGCCAGTGCCAAGGTCCGCGGTTATGACCCGGTGGCCATGGATGTGGCGCGTCCGCTTCTTCCGGCCGTTGAATTCTTCGATGAGCCATACAAAATGGCAAAGGGCTGCGATGCGCTGATCGTTGTCACAGAGTGGAATGAGTTCAAGCAGCTTGATCTCGAAAAGCTCAAGGGCCTGCTCAATAAGCCCGTCATTTTCGACGGACGCAACATCTACGACCCACAGATGATGAAGGAAATGGGATTCTCCTATCGCGGCGTCGGTCGCGGCTACGACGTTGATTAGTTTGACAGCTTCATAAATTCCTGGTTGGATAGTCGGGGACACCATCCCGGCTATCCAACTTTTTGTGTAACGACTACTACATGACCACTCCACCCGTATGCAATTACGAAGGCTCCGATTACCAGACCTCCTTCTGGGATCAGGGCGGACGCGAATACGAAGACCGCGCCGAAGCCATCGCGTTGAGACGTTTGCTTCCTAAAGGCGGCAGGCTCCTGCTTGAACTGGGCGCAGGCGCGGGCCGCAATACACCGCGTTATGCCGGCTTCGAGCGTGTGGTACTGCTGGATTACTCCACAACACAGCTTGAACAGGCGCAGGTCCGCCTCGGGCGCTCGGACCGCTATATCTATGTTGCAGCGGATATTTACCGCCTTCCCTTCCTGGATGGCCTGTTCGATGCGGCCACGATGATCCGCACGCTGCATCATATGACAGATGCGCCGAGCGCTCTGGCACAAGTGAGGAACGTTTTACAGCCGGGCGCCGTCTTCATTCTTGAGTACGCAAACAAACTGAATTTGAAGGCAATCCTGCGGTACTGGCTTGGTCGGCAGAAGTGGAGCCCGTTCACGCTGGAGCCTGTCGAGTTTGCGGTATTGAACTTCGACTTCCACCCGAAAGCGATCCGGGCCTGGCTGAAGGATTTGGGCTTCTCCATCGAGCGGACTCTGACTGTTTCGCATTTCCGCGTCGGATGGATAAAGCGCCACATCCCGCCCCGACTCCTTGCCGCGCTGGATGGACTCTTTCAGCCAACTGGAGCACTATTCCAGCTTACACCGAGTGTGTTTGTGAGATCGAAAGTTGAAGGTGCAAGGTTGAAGGTCAATATACCAACCGACCCCGTTGCGCTATTTCAGTGTCCCGAATGCGGCAGTGGGGATCTGCTTGAAAAGCTGGACCATCTCCAGTGTCCGCGCTGCGAGGCAAATTGGGCGGTGAAAGAGGGGATCTACGATTTCCGTGCGAAGGTATGAAATCCTCGGGATTTACCGTTTCCAGGGGAAGCTCGTTGAATTACTGATATTTAGCTGACCAGAGCGGTCCAGATCGCAAAATTCTTCTTGAAGTACAATAAAGGCCGCTACCGGGAGACAATCAGGAGATGCCAAAACCCAACGACCCAGATAAGGATAAGTATCCAAAGGTTCCGCCTTTTGTCGGGCCAAAAACGACGCCGCACCGCAACGATGTGGATATCAGGGGTCTGCTCAGTATCGTAACCATGATCGTGAGTCTGGGCGCCCTGACGCTGGCATTAGGAGGTGCCGGCAAGATCGTCCTGGACATTTTTGACGATGGCCTGGCAGACAGCCTGCACGGATTGTGGGCAAAAATGATCCCGCTCGCGTTGGCGTACCTATTTGGCTGGGGTGTAGCACTTACAAGCATCCGACGGTTCGGTAATCTAGTCTATCCCCTCATCATCCAAATCTACGCCTGGCTTTGCCTGGCGGCTGTGGGGGGCCTCTATCTTAAGATCATGCAAAAACTTTACCTGCAGGCCTACGATCTGACAAAGTTTTTTGCTTATGTATTTTTGCTCCTGGGAGGACTGGTCGTTTTGCTGGGCCTGCATCTGCTGGTTGAAGGTCATGACCTGCGTCCCTTTGCAGCTCCCCTGTTAATTCTGAGCGTCCTACAATTATTTGTGATCGTGTTTCGCTACGTTTTTACCAGTGATGCCAAAGCCTTTTATTTGTTCGGCGATCTGGCGATCTTCTCCCTGATGATCTCCATTTCCGCCTTGATGCTGGCCCATCTTGGGGTATTCGCATCCGTGCGCTCCCAAATTGACAACTGGTTTAATCAAAATGAGAATGGCAACGGCAATGGCAAGCCAAAGGAAGAAGACCAGCAGCACTGGGTCAAATAGCGCTTCAGCTTTTCAATCAATCATAAAACGCACCTCGGATTTGACGTCTCGAGGTGCGTTTTGTTCTTCCTTAAAAAGGTGACAGTCACCTAATCGACTGGTTTATTTCTCCTTCACCAACGGGATACGGATGAAGAAAGTGCTACCGGGCAGCTTCTCTTCGTCATAGCCTGGACTTTCCACCCAGATACTTCCCTGCAAGGCCTTGATGATTCCAGCCGCAATGGCAAGGCCCAGCCCGGCGCCGCCGCCCTTGAAGTTGGTACGGCTCGAAGAATGCAACTCGACCTTGCCCAGCTGATGCAGCTTCTCGAAGATGATCTTATGATTCGCAGGGTCAATGCCAATGCCCGTATCCTGGATGCGGATCTCGGCACAGGGACCCAGCCGCGGATCTTCCACCGGCAAAGCACTGACTGTGATCGTCCCGCCATCCGGTGTGTATTTGATGGCGTTGACAAATACGTGATCCAATGCTTTTTTTAGAAGTTCAGGGTCAGCCAGCAGCGGCGGTAGATCCCGGATGGATTGTTCCAGGTTCACGGTCAGGCTGCGATGCGTGAGATCCTCGGCATAGTCCTTGTGAATGATGCGCATGATCGGCGAAAGAACCACCGGCTCAATGTGAGGATTCACAACCTGATTCTCCAGGCGGGCCACATCCAGCATGCTGGTGACCACCTGCTGCAGCCGGTTCGTACCCTGCAGCACGCCCTCCACAGCCTGCATCAAAGCAGGATTACTGGAAACGGCGGTATCACCCTTCAACATACCAAGGTAACCCTTTATGACGGTGAGCGGCGTGCGAAGTTCATGTGCAGCCACCTGAATAAAAACGGACTTGTTTTTATCGTGCTTCTCGAGATTGCGATAGGCGGTGTTAAGTTCCTCTACACGCTGCTCAACCATGCGCTCCATCATCTGATTGAAGGAAGTGACTTCCTTATAGAGGCGGGCATTCTCCAGGGAAACCGTGGCCTGCATGGCAAAGGTGGATGCCAGCAGGGCATCGTCCTTGTCAAAGGAGGAGTCAGTGCGGCTGAGTGCCAACATGCCGATGACGTTGTCCTTTGAATAAAGCGGTACGCCCAGCCAGGATTGATCGAGCGGCAGCCAATCCGGTTGTTCCCACGGCTGCGCGGAATTGATATCGGTGATCAGGAGAGTCTCGCCGTTGCGCGCCACCGTTTGATAAAAATCAACGCCCCGCAGGGACAGGCGCAACCCAGAATGAGGTGCATCCTTCGGTAAGCCTCGATGCGCGATGAGACGCGGCTGCCCATTGACATCCTCCATGTACAGTACTCCGCGATCATGCGACAGGACTTGATTCAGCTGCTCAAGGATTTGTCCCGGCAGATCCTCGACGGCGATCAGAGAGGAGAGGTAGCGCCCGGAACGTGCCAGCGCCTCAGCCCCTCGACGCCGGACCTGCTCGGACTCAAACAGCTTTGCATTCTCTGCGGCAGCTTTCTCCGCAATGTCCCGCGCCTTTGCCAGTTCCAATGCGCGTTCGCGCGCCTCTGCCAGCAGACGTTCCACTTCCTTCTGGGCCTGCTCACGCTGCTGGGCCAGCAGGGTGCGCAGCATGGCGCTGGCAACCAGATTTCGGACGCGCACGTAAACATCCATGTCGCCGGGACCAACCTCGGTCCACATGAAACCGAAGCGATTGCTTGCCAGTGCCAGCGGCATAACGATCGCCGAATATCTATGATCAACAGGAGTCTTTCCAAATGGTACCAGCTGTCCCGTCGCGAGCGGCGTTTTGTCCTGAGGGATATTGAATGCGTTATGTTCGTATTGCAGGAGCAGGCGATAAATCTCACTCGGCGAGGAGCCGGATGCCGGTGGATTGAGGTCATTGTAGAACATGATGTACCAGTTCTCAATGCCCATGGCAGGGAAATGTTTGCTAATGGCCGCGCCAATTTCCTCCATGCTCATGGCAGGAGCCATGGAGAAACTGAAACCGTTCAGTATCTCTTCCTGCTGTTGAAGCTGGAGTCGGCGATAGGCCTGTGCACGCTGGGAGAGTTCCCCGGCCAGCATCCGTGCCTGCTGAAATAAGTTTTCGGCACGCAGCATGGTGGTTGTGCTGGTGATGCCACCCAGGGCATACTTGCGGAACGTGGAGATGATGTTATTCCAGGCAGTTGGCTCACGGCCATAACGCTGAAGTGTCTCAATGGTCATCTGAACCATCTTGAGAAACGCTTCACTACTGGTCTCGCGCAGACTGGCAAGGAACACATCCCAGGTCCGGCCGAAGACCTCGCGATATTGCTCGGCGTAACGGTCATTTTCTGGAATATCGCCGGCCACAAACAGCGCTCGGATGGCTGCATCCCGTTTATTCTCCAGTCGCCCCGTGTGAGCCACATCCCGCGGAAGGACAACCGTGCGGGTAACAGTTTCAGGCATACATCCGCATGACCAGCGGACCACTAACTCGGTGGGCAGGACATTGAGAGGCGGCACATCATCGCCATTGATGCGCTTCATCAACGCGTCAAAGACACGGCGGCCGGCACCATAAAAGGACTGGTACACCGTGGTCAATGGCACACCCATGGATTGGGCCTCGCGCACATCATCAAAACCGGTCAGGGCAACAATATCCGGTACCTTGAGGCCTCGCTGCTGCAGGGCTTCGAGTGCGCCAAAGGCCATACGGTCATTTGCTGCAGCAATCGCATCGAATTTAACATTCCGCTCATCCACCAATGTGCGGATGGCTGCGCGTCCACTTTCAGTGGAAAAGTCTCCTTCCACAACCAGTTTTTTGTCGAAGTCGATATTGTGAGCCTTGAGTTCCGCCCTGTAAGCCTCATAACGAGCTTCTGATTCAGCCTGTCCCTGCACACCGCGGATAAAGGCGATCCGTCTGTAAGGATGTTTTTCGAGCAGGTGACGAATCACCGCGCTCATGCCTGTGGCGTTATCCGAGATAAAAGTGGATACACCAGGGGCCTTTACCGCGTAAGAGACAATGGGAATATCACTGAAATTTCTGCAGAAGCGTTCCATCTCCTCGGCGGAGACACCATACCCCACATCTGCGGCGAGCAACAGGCCATCGAATCGCCCGCGGCGTGCAAGATCATAAATCCCAAACAGATTTTCTTGTCCTGAACCGCCGCTTGCTCCAAGTCGCCCACCTACAAAGCAAACAACATTCACATCCACAGCCTCAGCCGCGTCCATTACTCCCGCAGTAAATTCCGCTCCCCATAAGCGGCTCAGTTGTGCGCTAAATACCGCTATCGTTTTTCTCTCGGGTGATGGTGTGTTGGAAGAATTCATCTTCGTGATTATAAAGTAGGTAACCGGGAATCGGAAATGACAATTTCGTAATGAACCAAAAGAGAGTCCAAAATCAAGAAACTCTGGACGTTGCTTACAGACTCAAATTCATCTGAAATTGCGAAAGTCTTTCTTTCTGAAAGCCTGCCTTCTCAAATAGTCCGCTCACTTCTTCAGGACATAAGGCCGGGATATGCCAGGTCCTGTCAGGATAAGCTGCAAATAGGGCATTCAACAAATGCATGGCATTGCCGTTTCTACGTTCCCCTTCTTCAACGACCAAACAATAAAGAGTTGCATCCTTCGCCTGTAGATTTGTCATCACCGCGCAGGCGGGTCCAAGGCAAAACGCGCGTGCAGGCGGTGTTTGATGGGCAATGCTTTCGCCGGATAGCTGCCAGGGCAGGTCCGCAAGCCCATGACGAGTCACCCTCTGCCCGGCGTCGCGCAGGTCAATCTCCTGCAATGACCCGGCCTGACTCGCCTGTGGATTGGCAAACGAAAAACCTACAAGCCGCCGCACAACGTCAAATCCGCTCTTTTGATAGAGACGCACACCGGCTCCATTCTGCTCGATCACTTCCAGCGTCATGGCGCGATCGTTGCGCTGGCGCGCCTCTTCGATCAGGCACGCCATTGTCCAGCTTCCCGCACCCTGACCGCGCACAGCCTTGAGCAATCCCATTGCGGCCAGCCGGCTGGACCAGCCGCGCCGCGCGATCAATGCGATGCCGGCCGGATCGCCATCGGCCACTAACACGCGGCTGGCGGAGAGGTCCACCCCGTCGCGGCGCACCATCGTGAGCAATGCCACGTCGGTGATATGAATGGGAACAAAATAGCTTTCAAAGCCGCGCGTCAACAAATCCGCCAGCTCAGAAATGGAAAACTCAAGCGGTGATCTCAATTCAAACGATTTCATTCGATCAAGCTCTGATCATCGTCAATAACATTTTGAATTTCTGCGCGGCTTTCAATGCGTGCGGTTCATTGGCGGGCATGATGATCGCATCGCCCGCGCCCAGCAGAAAAGGCTGGCCGGAAATCGTCACTTCGGCCTCGCCCTCCAAAACATGGACGAGCGCATCGAACGGCGCGGTATGTTCGCTCAACCCCTGGTCCTTGTCGAATGCGAAAAGGGTCACGTTACCGGCATCGGCCTTGGTGATCTGACGGCTGACCACCGAACCTTCCTGATAGCTGGTCATCTCAGCCAGATGCAAAACTTGCGATACGGGAGCAGTAGACATAGGTTTCCTCCAAATTTTCGCGCTGAGCGGAATTAAGGAGTGCTAACGCTCCGCTCAGCGCGATTAATGTATTTCTATCTGATATGGTGCACTTTCGCGGGTGAATGGGGTTGTGCCAGTCACTACAAGAATTGCCTGTTCACCCCGCTTCAAGGAGAGCGGGATTTCTGCGGTCTGGTCAGCGTTGAGCGGAATCATCTTCACGCTGGAATCACTGCTGAGGATGAGCGCCAGGCGATAGGTCTGGGGGAGAACGTTTTTGATGCGGACAAAGCCCTCCGCCTGCCAGCCTCCGTCGTCCGCTTCAAAATCGGACTGATAGTTGATCCCGCTCATCGAAACATCATCCACCAAAAAGCCTTCGCCGTTTACCGCCGGGTCGGTAATGTATTCAAAGCGGAGGAGGATCTTCTTGCCGGCATAGTGCGATAGATCGACCTTCTCTTCGATCCAACCGTCGCTGTTCCCATTGTAACCCCAGCCGTATGAACTGCCAGTGGGATCCTCCGCCGTGCCGGAAGGCGTAATGACGATCTGCCAGGTGGTGCCGCCATCTTCAGAGACCTCGAGATAAACATAATCAAAGTCCTTCTCAAGGTCATACCATGTGCGGTAGCTGAAAGAGACCGGGCCGCTCACGCTCGAGAGATCGAACTCGTGGGTGAGGGTCATATCCGAGTCATCGCTTTTGTTGGACCAAAACGCATACTGACCCGAATACGGATCGACCGGCAGAAGTTTCGTGACCGTCGAGCCAGTGAATTCCAGGGTGTAATCGCCCGCGCACTGGATCGCTATGTAATCCACACCATACTGATGGACCGTGCTCGTAACTGGCCTTTCCGGACAGTTTTTGATGGTATCCACCGAGGACGCGCGTTTCGCTTCGGGATAGTTATGATAAATATAGCGGCCATCACCAACCGACGGGTCGAGCACAAAATTGGTAACAGCCCAGTCCATGAAAAAGTCATCGGCATGGATGGGTTGTCCGGTGACGGGATCAGTTGCCTTGATCGCGCGCAAGGCATTTTCCACACCATCAAATCCATTGGCCGGATCCTTCACCAGAGACTTGGTGGCATCCTCCCCAAAGCGATCGAGAAAATAGGTCAGATAAAGGAAAGCCGCCCCATAATGCGGCACCACAGCATTCTCGTCATTCGGCCAATCATTGAGCTGGACATCTGTGTCTGAGATATAGGCCGTGTCATGCCCGATGGCCGAGTAGCCATTCAGGAGCATGGCAAGATCGGAGAAGCCCTCATTGATCCAGGTGGTCTCATTTACGTCCAGGTTCCAGTGGATCATGTGCTGGAATTCGTGCGCCAGCACGCCATAAGTATCCTGGTCCCCAAGCCTGGCGATATCGGAATTGAAAAGGAACATTTCATGCCCGTTGGAGTGTTCATCCACGAGCGGACTCAGTTCATCGTTCGCGGAGAAATAGCCCAGGATGGAAAAGCCTGCGCCACCCGCATACAAGATGTAAAGATGCGGGTCGCCATCGATACCGGGAGTCCATTCACTGCCGAAGAATTCACGATCCTTCGGATAGATCTTTTTTTCAAACGTATCCGCCAGCGCGACCAATTCATCCTGATTGTAGTTGACACCATCTTCCACCCAGAAATAGACATGCGGCGTTACATATTTCAGCGTTGCCTGCACTTTGAAATACGAATTATCCGAGATATTTGAGACCCAGAAGGAATCCGTGTCGCCTGCTCCACGCGGCGCGGCAGGCGGTGTCAGTGTAGCAGGAATGTTGCATTTGCCCTCAAAGCGACAGGCCAGGGCCATCACATCGCTCGGCGGCACGATCGTGGAATTCAGCAATTCAATCGTGCTCGTCGCATTCTCATCCACGGGCGGGCGCGTCACGGCAGGTTGCGGTATGGGTGTTGAGACATCCAATGTAATCCCGGGAATAATACCTGCAGGGATAAGAGATTTGGAAAAGTGGAAAAGATATGCAGCACCAGCAAGCAGTACGACGCAGAGACAACATAGCCCCAGAAGGATCCCCACCGTGAGTGCGCTCAGTCCAGACCTGCGATTATCCATTAGTCGGCCTCTCTAAAAGTTTTATCAATCGTATCAAGCCTGTCTAAATCTCAGGTTAGGAAAGAGGTAAAAAGTTCCGCCGCAGTTGAACTGCGGCGGAACTTGCTTCGTTATGTTATGCCAGGCACTTTTACGCGTCTGCGCCGACATGCTGTTTTGATTTTCGAGTGGCTTTTTCAGCATGGAAGACGATCTTGTCATTTTCCACATCTACCATCACAGTCGCGCCATCCTTGAATTTGCCTCCCAGCAATTCAATCGAAAGCGGACTCTCGACGTGCTTCTGAATGGCCCTGCGCAATGGACGTGCGCCGAACGCGGGATCGTATCCTTGTTTGGCGAGCCACTGACGGGCCGCATCGGTCAATTGGACCGTGATATTGTGCTCGTTCAAGCGGTCTTGCACTTCCTGCATTTGCAGCACAACGATCTGTTCCATCTGCTCGACTGAAAGCGGTGAGAACATGATGATCTCGTCAATGCGGTTCAGGAACTCGGGTCTGAACGCACCTTTCAAGGCCTTCTCAATCTTGTCGTGATCCTCGCGCTCCTCATCATTAGTCTTTGATGTGAGGAACCCAAGAGTGCCGCCTTTTCTCACGTATTCGGTACCCAGATTCGAGGTCATGATCAGCACCGTATTGCGGAAATCCACCACGTTGCCCTGACCATCCGTCATACGGCCATCATCGAGAATTTGCAGCAGCGCATTCCAGACTTCAGGATGAGCCTTTTCGATCTCGTCGAAGAGAAGCACGCGATATGGTCTGCGGCGCACAGCTTCTGTAAGCTGGCCACCTTCTTCGTAGCCAACGTATCCCGGAGGCGCTCCGAAGAGTCGACTCACCGTATGCTGCTCGCGGTACTCAGACATATCAATGCGGACCAGCGCATCTTCATCATCGAACATGAACCATGCCAGAGCTTTGGCAAGTTCAGTCTTACCCACACCTGAGGGACCAATGAAAATAAATGAACCAATCGGGCGAGCGGGATCTTTCAAGCCGGAGCGCGCACGGCGAATCGCATCGGAGATGGCATGGATGGCTTCATCCTGACCAATGATGCGCTCATGCAGGCGGGCTTCCATGTGCAGCAGTTTTTCAGACTCGGTCTCGAGCATTTGCGTAACCGGGATGCCGGTCCATTGATGCACGACGGAAGCGATGTCATCTACATCCACAACTTCGTCGAGCTGGTGTTCGCTCTCCCATTTATCGCGCTTCTCGCTGTATTCCTGTTCCAGGCGCAGACGTTCGGCTTTCTTCTGTGCGGCACGTTCGTAATCGCGTTCGAGGCCGGCCTGCTCTTCTTCTGCGTGCAGTCGATCGACATCGGTCTTCATCGCCTTCAGATCGGGCGGCATGGAATAGAGTGCCACGCGAAGTTTTGCGGCGGCTTCGTCGATCAAGTCAATCGCTTTGTCCGGCAGGTGACGATCCGTCACATAGCGATCCGCCAGACGGGCAGCCGCCACGAGCGCCTCATCCGAAAAATGGACCTTGTGATGTGCTTCGTAGCGGTCGCGCAATCCATGCAGCATCTTGATGGTATCGTCAACACTTGGCTCTTCCACATAGATCGGAGCAAAACGCCGTTCGAGCGCCGCGTCCTTTTCAATGTGCTTGTGGAACTCGTCCAGGGTGGTCGCACCGATGCATTGCAGTTCGCCGCGCGCCAGGGCAGGCTTGAGCATGTTGCTCGCGTCCATTGCGCCCTGTGCGGCTCCCGCGCCGACAACCGTGTGAAGCTCGTCGATCATCAGAATAATGTCGCCCTGTGAGCGCTGGACTTCCTCCATCACAGCCTTGAGGCGTTCCTCGAATTCACCGCGGAAGCGGGAACCCGCGATCATCGCGCCCAGGTCCAGGGCCACGACCTTCTTACCGGTTAAGATTTCAGGCACATCGTTGCTGGCAATCTTCTGCGCCAGGCCTTCCGCAATGGCAGTCTTACCGACGCCTGCTTCGCCGATCAAAACAGGGTTGTTTTTGGTGCGGCGGGAAAGAATCTGAATCAGGCGCAAAATCTCGTTGTCGCGGCCAATGACCGGGTCCAGTTTGCCCTCGCGGGCGAGTTGGGTCAGGTCGCGCGAATATTTTTCGAGGGTGCGGTAGCGTGTCTCAGCCTGCGGATCAGTCACCCGCTGTCCGCCGCGTAAATCCTGAATGGCGTCAAAGACGCGGTCGCGGGTCAGGCCAGCGGACTCCAAAATCCGGGCGGCGGGCGTGTTGCGCTCGGTCAGGATGGCGAGGAAGATGTGCTCGGTGGAAATGTACTCATCTTTCAGGCGATTGGCTTCCTCGTTGGCAAGGTCAATAATACGCTTCACGCGCGGGGTGATAAAAATCTGTCCTGCGCCGCCGCCGAAGATGTTCGCCTTGGGGCTGGCGCGCAAAGTGGCATCGAGGCGCTCCGTAAGAGCCTCGGCGCTGACGCTCAGTTTCTCCAAAATCTGGGGGATAACCCCACCGGGCTGCTCGATCAACGCCAGCAGAATATGCTCCGTATCAATCTGGTTGTGCCCGTAACGCTGGATGATCTCCGCTGCACGCTGGGCGGCTTCCTGCGCTCTCTCTGTAAAACGGTCAAATCGCATCATAGGGAATTTTCCTTTTCAAATCAGAAGCCCCGGGGGTCGAAAAGACCTCCGGGGCCTAGTGACTGGGGCGATTATAACAAAACCGCGTCGGTGGATTGTCAGTGTGGCATAAGAAGAGTATTAGATTTGGGACGGCTGTACGCTTTTTTCGGCGGCAATGCTAGTTCGACAGTCGTATGATAATCGGATAATCTTTCATCAAAAGACCACGGATAACCAAACCAGTACCATCGCTTGTCATTAGTTTTTGCTCAAAGCCATTCAGTATATCGATCCCGGTTGCATTCCAGCCCGCAAAACCGGGGATTTCGATTATAGAGGGAATGCCTGGATCATCATCGACTGCAACACCGTCCGTCCACAGAGCGACCAGCCTGCTGCCATCCGTCCCCGCGAAAGTGAATGCCTTGAAGTCTTTGGACTCGGTCTGAACGTCTATGGCAAATTCCTCCACATGGGTGCCAGCAAATACATTGGCAATGTTGCGAATGGTATTGTATTGAACGGGACGTTGGGACGTCATTCCGCCCAAACCTGCAGCCACATCATTCCCGAGATGTAAAATGATGCCCCGGGCCAGGTATTTTGCCCAGACGACCTCACTGTAGGCTGGGTCCACGGTATCGCAGCCGCCGCAATTAGATCCTCCATAGCTCATCTCTGCGGCGATGAATTCACCCTTGAACCCATTTTGTCTGGCCGTATCGATTATGCTCGCCATTAAGGACGGATAGCTGGCGTAATAATCAGGGTCCTGCCCGCTGCCAGGAACATTCCCATACAAAGGATGCCAGGAGACAGCATCCGCGATGGGCATCACGTCTGAATTGAGAATTTTGAACAGGTATTCCCGAGACTTCGGATTGGCTGAGCCTGAAGTAGAACCGACCACAACTTTGGCTTGCGGGTCGATCTGCTTGATCACCGGGATCGTTCGTTTGGCAAGGTTGATGTAATCGGCAGGCTCGATGTACTGTAATGGATACTCAACATTTGGCTCGTTCCATAATTCATAATACTGAACGCGGCCCCTGAAATGCGAGACAATGAAACGGACATACTCCAAATAGTGGGTGATATCTTCTTCTGTCTTGAATCTGTATTTGACATCCCAGCCATCGGGATGATTTGCTTTATCCCAAAAGTTCAACATGTAATCGATGGTTATCTTGTGGGAGACAAGCTGGTCGACATAACCGTCAAACTCGGGTGAGATGAACAATTCGGGTTTATCCCAATAAAGTTGTACCCCGCTCTGTTCGGTCGAGTAATATTCGGCTTGATTCATCGTTATTTTTCCCCATTTCAAGCCGGCAGGTGCAATTTCCTGGTCAATCACGGCTTGAAAATCCATGGGCTGCCAGAAGTCCGACCACAATCCGCCTACGCGATTGTCCTCCAGTTCACCAGATGGCTTTGTCAGCAAAACCACTCTCGGCAGGATATTGCCAGACTGTAACTGCATCGTGAGGCGCTTTCCCGTGGTTGGGATTGAGAATCCGCTGGTATTTCCCTGCAGGTCGGTTGCGGTGGCAGTCAATGCAGGACCGCTAAACTCCGAACCTTTCTCCAGGGAAAATACGCCCTGATCGTCCGCAATCGTTCTTCCCTCATAGCGGCTTCCCTCAGTTTCGATGTCGGAATAAACCATCACTTCACAATTTGAACAAGCCACTCCGTTCAAACTTCCTGTATCAAGATCAAAGTCCATCAAAATGGGAGCCGTTATGTTTTCATTTCCGCCTTCCGCGAGGTCGATCCCATTCCTGCCGTTATCATGGATACTATTCTGGAGGATTGTATTTCCTACGGTGTCTGCGCCGAGGATTTCTATTCCATTATGACCATTAAAGGCAATATGATTGTCAGGGCCGATCAGATTATTGTGAGCCCCCTCCGAAGCTGTTATCCCTGCACTCCGATTCCCTTGTGGCGTCACACCATCCGACATAACGCCAAAATAGTTCGCTGTAATCCTGTTGCCGGATGTGTTCGCTCCCCACATGCCAATGCCGTAGTCGCTATTACCGACCACGTTCCCCTCGATCAGATTGTCCTGACCCCCACTGATCTGTATCGCCGCTCCGGAAAGATTTACGAGAGTCAGACCTCGAATTGTATTGTTGTTGGATAGAACTTGGATTGCACTATTCCACCCAGATGGGATGGTGCTCCCATCCAAAATCACTCCCGCCATGCTGGCATCTACCGTCACGTATCCTTGAACGATGCCTGGCAGGGGTGACTGCAAGTAAACGATTCTAGGGTCATCGCTGGGAAAGACTGACGGATCGAATGCAATGATGTCCCCGGGACTTGCCTCTTGTAATGCCTCGCGCAAGGTGCCGGAACCATTATCCTCGGCATCGGTGACCACAATGGTTTCCCCTTCTGGTATCAGCGTAGCTGTGGGTGGTATGGTTGTCAGCGTAGGCAACGCCGTTGTCGTCGGCTTAAGCACCACTGCGGTGACTGTGGAGGATGGCCCTGGCCCACAGCCATTCAAGACGAGAGAAAGAGCAGTCGCAAAAAGAAAAAGATTAGCAGCATTTCTCATCGTTTCCTCCAAAAGAGCGCCTTTTACAGCCAAATGGCTTCATAACTCCCTACAGACAGATTATACGCCTCTGCCCTTCCAATCTATAACAACGCGCTATAATTTACACGATGGCATCCATTACTGTCCCCGTGCGGGAAAAATCCCACCCTAATTTGCGCCCGCTCAACGTCCTGCGTGACCTGCCGAACGTGGCTGATCTCATCGAATTGTGCTTCTCCAGCACAATGGACAGTGAAGGGCAGCGCTATATTCAGGATATGCGGCGGGCCGGGCGAGACGCGTCCTTTCTAAGCTGGGCCACCCGCGCGGCGGAATCCACATCCCTGCCGCTGACGGGCTACGTTTGGGAGGAAAACGGCAGGATCGTGGGGAATGCCAGCCTGGTCCCATTTCGACATAACCGGAAGCGCATTTATCTGATCGCCAATGTCGCCACCCATCCCGATTACCGCCGCCACGGGATCGCCCGTGCCCTTAC
Source organism: Chloroflexota bacterium (assembly GCA_029782225.1). Taxonomy (GTDB): domain Bacteria; phylum Chloroflexota; class Anaerolineae; order Anaerolineales; family Villigracilaceae; genus JAKOVF01. The sequence continues at coordinate 61,236 of JAKOVF010000318.1, forward strand.
CGAACAGGCCCTGCGTCATGCCCGCGAGAAGAAGACGGATGCTGTCTGGCTGCATGTGCGCGATGACAACCCGGGGGCGATCCAGCTCTATGCCGGACTTGGCTTTGTGGAACGCGCGCGTCGCACAAGCTGGCAGGCCAATGGGGACTCTCATGCGGAAACGCCGCAAACGGACATTTCCATTTCGTCGCGCGATCCACGCTGGTGGCCGCTCCAGCAAAAGTGGCTGGCCCGCCTCTACCCCGACGATCTGGCCTGGCACCGTAACTGGAGCTTTTCCGCCCTTCGGCCGGGTCTCTGGAACTGGTTGTATTTACTGTTCGTGGATATGAACGTCCGCCAGTGGGCCGCGCTGGAGCGAGATCAACTGGCGGCTGCGTTGTCCTGGGTCCCCGGGGGACGAGGCGAATCCCTTTATCTCGCGGCAGGCGCAACGTCCGACCCCGAGGCGCTCACTGCTTTGCTTTTGCACGCGCGGCGTGCGTTGTCCCATCAAAGATATCTGTCACTTGAGTTTCCTGTTGGTACATTCGATACGGCCATCCTCAACGCGGGCTTCAGCCCCCAGCGCACGTTGATCTGGATGCAGGCAACTTCATAGCCCCTTTTGCGTATTACTATCGAAAGGAGAATCAAATGACAAAATTCATTCTTCGCTGGGCGATCAATGCTGTTGGGCTGTATGTAGCCGTGATGATCGTGCCGGGCATCGATTTCGCTGGCAACTGGCTGAACCTGATCTGGCTCGCACTCATCTTTGGTTTGTTGAACGCGCTCCTGCGCCCTCTTCTCAGCATTCTCACCTGTCCGCTCATCCTTCTCACGCTCGGCCTGTTCACACTGTTGCTCAATACATTTATGTTGTGGCTCACCAGCCGCATTGGCCAATCCTTTGACCTTGGCCTCACCGTAAACGGCTTCTGGCCCGCCTTCCTGGGTGCACTGGTCATCAGCGTGGTCAGTATTGTTTTGAGTTTGATCTTGAGGGACGAGATGAAGGGAAGAAGGAGTTAAGAGTGGAGCGTCCCGAAGGGTTTAACCCTTCGGGACGTTGTATATTATCTAATATGCAAAGCTGCGGTGCTTAGCATCGTATGAATCAGGCGGGAATTATTCACCAGCAAGAGCGCGACGAAAATCAACAAAACTACCTGAAACCATTTTTGGTCGGCTAACTCTTTCCAGGCCAGCGCGAGGAAGAGAATCATTGCATATGTCCAGTTCGTCGAATAAAGGAAGACATCCTTGCCATAGCGCAGGTGAAGCGCAAAGTTGAAAAGCAGGATAAAGATGAAGGCAAATTGAAAACGGTTATCTGCCTTTCTCAGGTTCTTTAGGAAAAGAAAACCACCGAGCAAAAGCAGCAGCAGCCAAAAAAACGCCATCCCAGTATCGAAGCTCGTGTCATAACCGCTTAGGCGCATGGGGGCAGCCTTGAAGATCCACACTTTCAAAAAGGGAATTTCTTCTTTGAGGATCAATGGATCGGGTGCAACCACGCTGTGCAACGCCATCACGCGTCCGACTGCGAGCGCCCGCGAAAGGCTCGGCGCAAATGTGTTTTCAGCCTCCGCACTATAGCTGGATGGAACGAAAAAATAGGGCTGTGAATTTGGGTAAAAGAGATTGTTAAGTAAGGTCAGTGGAATGGTGAGCGCGGCCACGATCACGCCATATTTGACCCAGGCTTTGAAATCCTTCCTGACAAAAATGAACGCGATCGCCGTCTGGATGAAATTGGTGATCGTAATTCCAAACGAGGCCAGCCCGGTCACCACGAATGGCACTAAAGGTCGGTCCGTGAGCAACAGGACGAGGAAAATCAATGTCACCGCGGCAAGAAAAATGTACGTCTCGATCAGCGAACTGAAGACAAGATGCGCAGCGGTCCCTCCGAGCATGGACGCGATCAACAAGGCGTAGAGTGAATTGCCCGTCGTGCGCTTTACGAAGATCCACGCAAGGAAAACGCAGAGCGCGCCCGAGAAGGCCACGAGCACGAATGCAGAAGCGAGCTTGTCGCTTTTGAGAAAGAGTGAAATGAACGTGACGATGGGGCGGACAATCAACAACACAAATGGATGGACGGCCCGCCAGTAGTAATCGCGATAATCCGGCGTGGTAAAGCGCATCCGCCAGAGCAGACCGTCCGAGTCAAAGAAGATATCATCCACATCGAAGGCAGGGCGGTTGAAGATGGAAACAGTGATCAGATAGGCGGGAAAGAAAAAGAACGCAAGCAGCGCGCCGGGCAAATTGGCATCCACACACTGGAAGAAGCGGGTCTGCCTGATGCTTTTTTCCTTTGCATAAGGCATGATCCATCCTAAAGCGGGTAGTGCCAGCAAAGCGCCGATCAGGAAAAAGATAATCTGGCCGATTTCCAGCAAAAAATACGCAGGGTCGAAAAGGCTGGGAAAGCTTCGCACCAGCATGAATGTCGTGACCACGAAAATAGATAAAATGATGAACAGGCCAACTGCAATGAAAAAATTTCCGCGTTGCTGCACAGCCTGCTGAACTCTGCCCAGAACATAGTAAACAAATGCTCCCATGACAAATTGAAAAAGCAGCGCCAGCAAAACGATCTCAACCGCGCTAGGGTAGAAATTGCTAAGGAAACCGAGAATCAAGAAGGCTGGAACGAGACCTAGCGCCCACCCAAGCAAAAGCCGCGGATCGAGAAGTTTTTTCATCAACCACCCACTGGAAGGAAAGGTGCGACCGTTTTGAAGATAAAGTCGATGAAATGCCACTGGTCGTAGGCGAGCAACAAGAGAAATGCGAGGAAACCACCCTGGAACCAGCGGCTCTTCGCAAAGGGAGCCAGACCAAAGGCGACGAAGAAGATCAGGGCGTAGGCCCAATCTGGCGAGTAAAGAAAAGGTTCGTAGCCATAATTCAAGTGCAGACCAAAATTGAAGAGCAGACAGAGGATGAACGCCAGTGAGATGTCCGTTTTGCGTGCCCGGATAAGATTGTAGAGAAAGACGATTCCTGCGATGAACAGCATCACAGCCCACATGGCAACGAGGATTTTGTCGATTCCATGGTAGGAACTCAGACGAAAGTCTCCCGGAGAAATTTTGAAGAAATTGAAGCGGGGGAAGGTCCCACCCACATCTGTTCGGAAAACAAATGGCTCCGGAGCCATCACGGTGTAAAGCAGGATCGTACGGATGAGCAGCATCACTCGTCCAATTGCGCGCCAGGCGGGATCATGGAATACGGAAATCGCGAACCCTTCTTCAGCCTCCGCATTGGAGGGCAAGAAGAAGAGTTTGGCAGATGGATACCACGCGGCATGGAGCATGCTGAGCAGCACCCCGATCGAAAGCGTAAACCCCGAGAAGCGGATGAGGTCCTTCCAGCGCGGGCGCGAGACGAAAAGGCCGATGAGGTTCTGAACGAAGTTTGTGAGAGTAATACCAAACGTGAGCAGGCTTAAAGTAATCTGTGAAGCAAAGTCATCTTTGCGCGTCTGGAGCAGAAGAAAGAAACCGATCAGTGCGGCTGCAGAAAAGATGTACGTTTCGATCACCGAGCTAAAGAAGAGATGTGAAGTGGATAGTCCCAGTAGTGCAGCGATCAACAGAGCATAGATACGATCTTGGAATTGGTTTTTGATGAACAGCCAGGCCAGAAAAACACACAGGGCGCCGGTCAGCGCGTTGAGCAGGACCGACGAAAGATATGGATTGAGGGTGAAAAGATTGAACAGCCAGCCCAGCGGACGAAAGATAAGATACGCAAATGGATGTGGACCGCGCATTTCGAGGTGGTAGCCATCGGGAGAGGCAAACCGCTGCATCCAGGTAAAGTTGTCGGCGTCCAAATAATTGTCCACGGTGTCATTGGTGGGACTGTTGAAGCGCAAACCGAGGTAAAGATAAACGGCGAAGAATGACAAGGCCAGGAGCAATCCCGGCCAATGCTCGCGAAGGAAGGACGTAAAGACCGCGCGCGAAAAATGTGTTCGTGGAAATCGAAGATTTTTCAGCCGCCGGGTAATTTCTGTCTGTGCGCCGAGGATTTCAAAGGTCAGATAGCCAAATGCGCAGGCCGCAAAGAATATGAGGAGGGCCTGCTCAATAAATGGGCGGTCAAGTAAATCCAAAATGGGAATGGTAAAAGCAAACGCCAGTGCGAGGCCGACAAAAGCTGTGAGGAGAATTCGGGAGAGAAGATTCATGATCTAAACGGTAGCAGATTGAGGGCTTTTTAGGAAGCGGTGAAGAAGGGGGCGAGTCCGCTCAGGACGTGGAAAATGAAGATCAGGTTGTTCGCCATCAGGGTCAGCAGAAAAATTGTCAAGAAAGATTCAAACCACTTTCGTCCGGCAAGTTCTGCAAAAGCGAGGGCAAGGAAAAAGATCAGGGCATAGAGCCAGTAGGGCGTGTACAGGAAAAGCTCGGAGCCGTAGTTCATATGGAGGAGAAAATTGAAGGCCAGGCTGCCGAGCAAGCCGAGCATAAGCGAAAGATGTTTTGAGGAATGCAGTCCTTTCAGGAAAAAGACTACTGAAGCTGCCAGCAGAAGGAGCCACAATCCAAGCGGAACGTTGGCGAAGCCGGTGTAGGATGCATACGCGCCGTCACGGGCGTTGAAGGTCTTGAGGTCGATGGTGGGAGCCGGAGGTTTGCGAGAGATGTCTTCGATGGGCCGCGGGCCAACGACGCTATAAAGGAACATCGTGCGGCTGACGTATTGAAACCTGCCAAGGAGACTTTGGGCCGGCGGCGCATCCACAGTTCTGACAAAATGGGTCTCAACCATGATATCAGCAGGGACAAAAAAGAAAGTCTGCTTGTTTGGATACAAAACGCTGGTGAAGGCGGTTAACGCGATACCTGCTGCAAGGACATAAAGACAAAAATGCACCACTCGCCAAAAACCAAATTTGTTGAAGAACAATCCAATCGCGGCCTGCGCAAGATTGGTGATGGTAATGCCAAAGACAAGCAGCCCTGCAGGAACAAGCACTGAAAATCGCTTCTCGTTTGCCTGAATGAGCAGAAAGAAAAGAATCAGGGTCGTCATGCCAAACACATAATTCTCTGTCAGCGAACCGAAGAACAGGTGTGTGGCTGCCGAACCCAGGAGGACTGCGAACAGGAAAGAGTATGTATCTGCCGGAGTCGCGCGTTTGACGAAGAGCCAGGCCATGAAGACACACAGTCCGCTGAGCGCGGCAACGACAAGGATTCCTGCAAGCTGCCATTGATCGCCCATGAACAATGCCACGAATCGAATGATGGGCCGCGAAATGATCAGGACCAGTGGATGCACCGAGCGGTTGATTGCATCGCTCTGCGGGCTGGCAAGGATCGTCATCCACGGACCGGCGTCCGTTTCAAAGAGAACCGTATTGATACTCAGTGCAGGGTGATTGAGCGCACGCGCAATGATGAGGTTGATAAGGAGGAACATGCCTCCCGCATAGAGGCCAGGCAGGTTTTCTTTGAGAAAGACGAACAACCTGGTTTCGGTAAATCGTTGATACCAACTACGTTTTTCAAACTGTTCCAGCGCGCCGACTCCCCAAACACCCGCGACCAGCGCACTTGCAGCAAAAAAACCAAACCAGTTGACTGGAACGCTAATATAGCTCCAGGCAAACATGTCCGGGAATTGAACACTGAGGAAGATCAGAGCACTAAGGAAAACAGGTAGCGCGGCGCAAAGAGTGATGTTCAAGGGCCTGCTGAGAAAACCGTCTCGAAATGAATGTGATGCACGGCGAACAAGGTAATAACTGATGACATTGCCCACGACCATCAGAATGACCGTGAACACGATCATGTGAAAAGTCGTTTTGAGCACAGCGCTCAGAAAGCCCACCGCGCCATAACAAAAGATGAGACTCAGGAAGAAGCCGAGAGAATAATAACCCGTTGAGTGAACTATGCTCATTCGTTCCACGGAGTCAGCAGCAGGCATCATCATGATGAATAGAATGATCGCAACCGGAATCAGTCCCAGATAATAAATGGATGACGCGGCGGATGGCAGGACAAACACTACGGCTCCCAGTAAAGCAAGTGCAACAAAAGCGAGCACAATGCTCAGCTGCGTTTGGCGCAGCCAGTTCAGGAAAGTGGGAAATGCTTCAAAGAGAAGAAATGCGATCGCCAGGGTGGGCAAGCCAATCAGGAAAGCGCGATCCAAACTTGCTTGATAAGTTGAGTAATTGAAGAAAATCATTGAGGATGAAAAGCTGGTTATGAAGGCTATCAATAAACTCACCCCCACGCGAAGCAGGAACTGGAAGGCTTTCATTCAAAGATTCTCCAGACTATCGCGTTCAGCGTAGTCGAAGCGCGAGTTGCAAGAAAGATTTCCCTGCAATCCGTCCCTCGACTGCGCTCACATTGACCCGATGTCCTTTCGGGAGGACGAAGTGTATAACCCCGGCAGATCGCCAGCGGAGGCGGACATGCGCACGGCACGCACGACGGCGTCTGATAAGACTTCTGCTGCAAATGCGCCCACTGTGGAAACGTCCGCTTTCGAACCACCGGTCGCCAGCGCAAAAATCGTATCGCCATCCAGCATGGAATGTGCAGGGCGGATCGCACGCGCAACCCCATCCTGCGCCATCTGTGCAACCTTGGTCATCTCAGTTTTGGTCAAAGAGACATTCGCCGCCACCACACCGATCACTGTATTGGCGCGGGTCGCGAAACTCAAAACAGTCTTCCCGAGAAAGGACTTCATCAACTGCATCGTATCCGCAAAGTAGCCCTGCGCGCCCACTTGCAAGGGACCGGCTTTGGTTGACCGCACGCCCGCGATGATCTCACCACTCTTTGGGTCCACGACATCGCCAAACGCATTGACCGCAACCAGCGCACCGACGATCAAGCCGCTGCCGACCAACCTGCTTGCGCTTCCCACCCCGGACTTCATGGCCTGCTTCGGCCCTAAAATCTTTCCTACGCTGGCACCTGTCCCCGCTCCCGCGTTGCCCTCAATCACCGCTCCATTTGATGCATTGACGCAGGCCTGATAGCCCATCTCCGCATCCGGGCGGATGTCGGCGCGGCCAACACCCAGGTCATACAGAATCGCCGAAGGGACAATCGGCACACGCACCGGGCCCGTGCTGAAACCGATCTTGTGTTCGTCCAGAAAGCGCATTGCGCCGGATGCCGCGTCCAGGCCAAAAGCAGACCCTCCAGCAAGCATCACAGCATGGACTTTTTCAACGAGGTTGACAGGGTTGAGCAGGTCGGTTTCGCGCGTGCCGGGCGCGCCACCGCGCACATCCACGCCGGCAGTTGCGCCCTTGCGACAGATCACAACTGTGCAGCCCGTCAGGGCCTCATCATTCTGCGCGTGTCCCACTTCGATGCCGGGGATATCGGTAATGGTATTGTTGAGTTTCATATTGGGGTAGGTCACCGTTGAGGCGTGACCTACAAAGATTACCGCAGGTTGCGCGCGAGCTCGAGAAACTCCTCCCATTCCTCCGCAAAGAAATGGACAGTTACGTTGTTCAACTCGATATGATAGGTGGTCTCCCCATCAGGCTCCTCGGCTTTCCAGACGAGGTAGTTTTCCGTCTCAGCCAGAGTTTCGGTACGAGGTTCACTGTTATTGTTGGACATGGAGTTCTCCTTGGTTTAATGGAAAAGGCAAAGGGATGGTTATTTCGGCTTAACGCGCTTCAGGTCGAGGGTTCGGAAGAAGCGGCGGATGGAGACGAGCAGACGCGAACCCGGCGGGGGCGGGGGGACGTGCGGTTCCTGCTCCGGCCAGGGATTGAGGTCCATCATCTTCCGCATGGTGTAGCGCCAGAACAGAGTGACGGTGGCAAGCATGGGTGCAGCGATCACCACTCCGAGAATCCCAAGCAGATTGGCGGAAATAATCGCGGCCACCAAAACCGCCGCAGGGTGAACTTTCAGCGCGCTCGAGAGAATTCGAGGCGAGATATAGTTATCAAAGATCTGATCTACCATCAGCGCGAGCCCAAGGACGAGCAGGGAATAATAGAACGGCTGCAGGCCGAAAAGCTTGAACGTTTGAAAGTACGTCACTAACACAAGAATGGTCCAGTTGATCGCAGGGCCAACATACGGGACGAAGCGTGCCAGCCCAGCCACGAGCGCCAGTCCAATGGCATAGCGCACACCGAGCACGCTAAGCAGGATGATGTAGATCAATACCGCAAAGCCAAAAATGATGATCTGCCCGCGTAGAAAGGCGTTCCAAATACGGCCCAGTTCGCGGGTAAGTCTTTCAATATCTTCGGTGTAGCGCGGGAGTTCCACATTGACCATGCGGCGGCGCAGGCCACCACTTTCCGACAGCACAAAATACGAGACGAGCAGGACGAAAAGTGTCCAGCCAACGAAACTTGCGGCGCTGCCAGCCAGGCTACTTAGCAATGTTCCAGTGCGGCTCAAGAGCGGCTGAATCATACCGAGGATCTGGCTGCTAAGGGCCTGCAAATCCACGGAGCGGAAATCGATCTTGAATGGACCGAATTGGTATACCTGGCCCGAGAAGTTTTCAATGAGCTGCGGCAGTTGTCTCAGGCCATCCTGCACAACAGTAATTACGCTTTGCACCTGCTGGACCAGTCCGAAGCCGCCCCAGGTAAGCAGACCCAGCACGATCAAAATAAGCAGGATGTAAATGGAACTGACAGCCAGGCCCCAGGACAACCGCAGCCTCGTCTGCAGAAAGACCGCCACAGGATGAAGCAGGTATGCTAATACCAGCGCAATCAGCAAGGGGCCGATGATGAACTTGAACTTGATGATCAGCGCGGCAATAACAGCAACAATTGTCAGCGCGACGACGAGCTTTGTCGTCGAACTCCAGTTGGGAGAGCTTGCGGGTGGAGACGAAGGCAGGGTCATGGTGTGCAGTCCCGGGTTGGTGGTTTGTTTGATTGTAGTCAATGACAGGGGTTTTTACAACGGGGAAACGCGGATAAGGACGATGGACCCCGGACAGCAGGCCGCGGAATGAAAGATGCAATAAAAAATCCCCCGCGAACTTTAGGTGGCAGGGGATGGAGATGCTTGTGAAAGCTAACAGCCGGAGATGAAGGGGAAGAAGACACACCAGCGGTAGGTCGCGTCCACCCACCAGAAGAAGCCGCCGCAGATACAGATAAACAACAACGCTGCAACTGCAATGAAGATCGGAACCATGTTCGTTTTCCTGACCGGAGCGGCAGTGGGAGAAGGAGGAGCCGTATACACCGGCGTCGAAGCAGGTGCGGGAGGCGGGACAACCCGTGAAGCTCTTGGCTGGGCGACCATGGTGGCGCCAACATCCATGTTGATCGCGTCGTACATCAATACGATCTGTTCCCCCAGCGAAACGATATCACCCGGCTTCAACACGACCGGCCCGGCCAGCCGCTGACCGTTGACGAAGGTCCCGTTGGTGGAGCCCAGATCTTCAAGCACATATTTCCCACCCTGAAAGGTCAGTCTGGAATGTCGGCGTGAGACTTCCGCATCGTTGATCGCCACGGCATTGGATGAGTCGCGTCCAATCGTGAGCTGATCACCTTCAAGTGCAAAGGTCATCCCCGGCGTGGGGCCTGACCGCATGACAAGTTGGAATTGGGACATATTCTCCTCCAAAACTGCAAAGTCTGCTTTTCCTTCAAAAGTTTATCGACATGGAATGAAAAAGTCAAATCCGCCATATTGGGGATGCTCTTCCATGCAAATGCACCTCTTATACTTCGTGACGTGACTGTGTTTTGCTGAACCTGGGCAGGATCACCGAAAACATGGTCCCCACCCCCACCTTGCTCTTGACCTCCACGCGGCCGCCATGTCCCTGAACGATCTGCTTGCAAATCGAAAGTCCCAGCCCTGTACCGGCAGCACGCGATTCATGTTCGCGCACACGGTAAAACTTCTGGAATAAATGCGGCATCGCCTCCTCAGGGATGCCCACCCCTGTATCCTGAACAAAGATCGCCATCTCGTCTTCATATGATTCCGCGCGCAGCATGACTGTACCGTTCGGCCGGTTGTACTTAATGGCATTACTGATCAAATTGAGCAGGACCTGCTTGATCTTGTCCCGGTCTGCTTCGAGCAACGGAAGTCCTTCGGGCGATTCAACGCGGACCTGAATATTGTCCTCCACAGCTTTGGAAGCCATCACATCCTTGCATTCATACATCAAGTCTGCGATGCTGAATGTCGTCTTGCGGAACTGTACACGCCCCGATTCCAAACGGGCCAGGTCCAGGAAGGATGAAGCCAGTGCATTCAACCGCATGGTCTCGGTATGGATATTATTGACGATTTGATCACGCTGGTCCTGCGACATCTCCGGACGCAGCAGCAGATATGTTGCCGTGCTGAGCGATGCCAGCGGAGTTCGCAGCTCGTGGACGAATTCCGAGATCAAATCGGACTGCTGGAACAAGCGCGCATTTTCAATCGCCACGGCCGCCTGTGCGCCTAAAACCGAGAGCATGGATTCATCGGCGTCAGAGAATTTCCCCTTCTGCTTATTGATCGCTTCCAGCACACCGACAATCTTGTTCTTTGTGATCAGAGGAACACCCAGGATGGAATCTGTAGAAAAGCCAGTGGTCTGCTCTACTTCCCCAAAGAAGCGCTCGTCATTGTGCACATTCGCGATCCGCACCGGCCTGCGATTGTTCAGGATCCAGCCAGCAATACTGCCTTCCAGCGGGACAATAATGCCGCGGCGCGTTGGCTCATCCAAATTGGTGGAAACCTGGAAATAGAGTTGTTGGGCCGCGTCATCGTATAACAGGATCGAAGCAGCTTCCGAACCGCTCACCTCAGCCGCCGCATGAACAATCCGCGAGAGCAGGATATCGAGGTCCAGAGTGGACGCAAGGTCACGCGAGATATCAATCAGGCGGCGATACCCGTCCAGTCGTTCCGTCTTAATCTCAGCCATGGTATACCCTCTCGGCTATGGCAGGAATAATATTGGCTACGTCTTCCATAATGGCTACGTCCGCGCGGACATTTAAATAAGTAGGAGAATTGTTGACTATGATCAGGTGTGCGCCGCGGTCCAGTGCCTGCATTGGCAAACCGGCGACCGGCAAAACTTCGAGGGAGGAACCAGCTACCATCATCACATCACACTGGCGTGCATCGCGCTGAGCCTGCATCCAGGCTTTCTGCGGCAGTTGCTCGCCAAAGAGGATAACATCAGGCTTCAAAATACCACCGCAGTAGGGGCAGTGAGGAATCTCTCCACGCTCCACAAACGGCTCGAGATACGTAAATGCTTCCTGTTGATGATAACACTGCGTACATGAAAGTGTACGCATGGTACCGTGCATTTCTATTACATTTTTGGAACCTGCTTTTTGGTGGAGGTCGTCGATATTTTGCGTCACGATGGAACGGATACACCCTGATTTTTCCATCTCGGCCATAGCCACATGGGCGGCATTGGGCTGAGCATTGAAAATCTGCGCAGCCAGCGGGCGGAACCACCGAAAGAATTTCTCGGGACTTGTCCGAAAGGTGTTGAGAGAGGCAACATCCAGCGGTTCATCGCGCGACCACAAACCTGTACCCTCGGAACGGAAGTCGGGAATCCCCGAAGGAGTGGAAAGGCCCGCCCCGGTGAGCACTACAGCACGACTGGCTGCACGGAACAGGTCCGCTGCAAACTCGATAGCAGCCTGTGTCTTGCTGGAGAAAGGGGTCATCGCGCCTTTTCGCGCTCTAGGATCAAATCTGCAATTTTTAGGAACTGCTGAGAGGTAATATTCGTCGGCTGACACACGACAGCCGGGGTCTGCATACGAGCCGCCTGCAGAAACAGTTCGGGGGCGGGCGTCAGTGTGGTTGTGATCGTGTGCCCCAGCTTATCCTGCGCCTGAGTCCACGGCATTTGAGTCTCAGAGCGGACACGGTTGTTGAGCACAACGGTGATCCCCTTGCGATCCACGCCCAGATTGACGATCTCATCGATCAATAATTTCGACTGCTCAATAGTGTTCGGTGCCCCTTCGATCACAACAATGCGCTCATTGCACATCGGCAGGAGCCGCTGCACAAAATGGGGCAGGCCAATCCCCAGGTCCAGAATGATGAAGCGGCCAAGGGATGCCAGCCGCGATACAAGGACTTCGTAATTCTGCACCTGCGAGATCAAGGTCACATCGCGCGGGTTCTCTGATGCCAGCAAAAGCTTCAACCCGGAATTATGCGGCGCAAGGCACGAGGCGATTCTTTCACGCGTGACTTCCGCTGGAGTCCCCTGCAGCAGTTCAGTCAGTGCTTTTTGGTGCGGGAGGCCAAGATCCATGCCGAGCGTGCCCTGTCCCGGCGTGAGTTCGGCAAGGATTACATCCGCCTGAGTGCGCGCAAACAGGCTTGCTCCCAGATTGGCCGCGACGGACGAAACGCCAAGCCCACCGCGCGAGGCGAGGACACCAATCAAATAACCGTTGTGCTCATGCGAAGCCGTGACGATATTTTCCTTTTGGACCGAGCGCGCCAGCAACGCCTTGACGTGCGCCTGTAATTCGGATGGATGTGTGGGTTTTGTCAGGTAATCATCTGCCCCCACCTCGAAGCCAGTGACCTTATCATCCAGTTGCGTTTTGGCTGTGAACATCAAAATGGGTGTCTGCGCCGTCGTGGGGTTTTTCCGCAGACGCCGCGCAACTTCATAGCCATCCATGTCAGGCATCATCACATCGAGCAGAATCAGGTTCGGTCTTTCTTCAAATGCTTTTGCTAAACCCTGTGTCCCATTTGTTGCCGCGCTAATTTGATAGCCTTGGCGCTGCAGCATCAATCCCACCAGGCGGAGCGTATCGAGATCATCATCGATGATAAGGATTTTTTCGGTCATGTGTGCCTCTAATACCTTGGTATTAGTCTAGCACAAAGGTTACTTTCGGGCAAGATTCTAACGAAACGCCAATGCTCCTATGCTATAATGCCATTTCAGCACGTGGATGAGCCCCAACTTGTGGTGAAGTCCCTATGCCTTGGGGATGACAGGCTTCGACGGGAGAGGCTGGTCCCGGAATGCGAGCCGAGCGCGCGCCGAACTCGTAAAATCAGCGCAACCTTTAAGTGCCAACCGCACTTCCTACGCTGCTATGCCCCTCGCTGCATAAGCGATGATCATAACAGCCGCTCTCCGATAACGAGAGCGCGTCCACCGGCCCCGACCTCCACCCGGAGACGGACCGGGCGAAACAAAGGTGGAGTGCTGCGCATGACTCTGCTAAATGTGCTTAAGACCAGCAGATGGTCACAGGGTTACCTGCCCGCTGAGATCCCTGTGATGACAAACTTCAGCAGGCTACGCTCGTAGATTTCCGAGGGTCGAATCTTTCGGACCCGGGTTCAATTCCCGGCATCTCCACACCTGTTCGACCAGCAGTTATACTGCTGGTCGAATTCTATTAAAGCCTGTTCTCCACGTTCTCGAGGAAATTCATGAAAAAAGCTCTTCTGATTGGACTTCTCGCTTTCACAACCGCCTGCCTGTCCCCTTCAGGGGGCCAATCAGTGACTGCTACGCCCGCACCTGCCTCCACACCAACAGCACAGCCTCATACTCCGACGGTGACTGCTACCGTTACCCCGACCTCCATCCCCTCCCCAACGATCACTTCTACCCCCGTGCCGTTATATTTCAACGAGGAATTTGACTCCGACCTCTCGGCCTGGACATCCTTCATCACGAACGGTGACTCTGCGCCGGAAGTGACCCTTGCAGACGGTACGCTGAACTTGGACTTCACGCAACCCAATACCTGGTATTACGCGATCCACAATGCGCACGACTATTCGCTTGTCCATGTGGAGGCCAGCTTCAACAGCACAGATCCGGAAACCGCATCCGTGGGATTGATCTGCATGTACAATGAAAAGAAAGGATGGTTCGAATACACCTTCTCCAGCGATGGCACCTACAACCTGTTGCTGGGACAGTGGCTGGCACAGGGCATCGCAAGATATACTCCCATCGTGCATAACACAACCGAATATCTCACGCGCGGCCGCACGAACTACGAGATCGGCATTACCTGTGAAGAGAAAGTCCTCTGGCTGTACATTGATGGGAAACTCTTTCGGAAAATTGATGTGTCCCGCTACGGTCTGAGAGAAGGAAAGGTTGGGATCGCCGCGGCGGTCTTCGAAAACGTGCCGGCCACGGCCTCTTTTGACTGGTTCCGGGTCAGCGCACCTGGGGAATAGATCCGCCTCCCGACAATCTTCTTGTGCGTGAAAAAGAAATGATAATTCAACGCTCACGGAGGCCTATTGATTGTATAATTTTGTTATCAACACTGAGTCCTAACTTGACAGAATAAGCAATTGGGAGGACGCCATGGCACGATCCACAGGACTTCGGGGGACGGTTTTCTTTCTACTCGGCACACTCGTATTCACCCTGGCCTGTAACCTTTCAAGCACACCTACAGTCAGTCCGCCGGCATTTGACCCGACGAAGGTCGCGCTTGAATTTCAGGCTACGCAGATGTCCCTGCAATTGACGCAGGCCGCTCAGAATGTTGCTGAAGTGCCCACGCAGGCACCGCCAACACCAGCGCCCGTTCTTCAGCCAACCGCGATTTCACTGACTCAAGCTCCCACCGCCGTGCAGGCCCCGCCGACGGCCGATGTGGAGGCGCAGATCAAGAACGCCAAGGTCCTGGTCTATGAAAACACAGACGAACGCGGCATTGGCATGTGGATTCAGGATGCGCTGAACGGTATGGGGATGAAATTCACCCAGACCGGCTCTTACAGCGGGCACTTCATGGAATACCTCAACTCAGGCACGGTCTATGACCTCATCATTGTCGGGGCAGAGGACAAGGATACGATCTCCGGGGAATTCTGGGATGTGATCAACACGCGCCTGATCCGCGATAAGGCGGCGATGATCGCAGAGATCTGGTATCTCGACACAGAAGCAAACGGTCCCATCAGCAAGGTTCTCGGCGGATGTGGGATTCGATACGACAGAGACTGGGAAGTCGCCGATTCCATTTACTGGTGGGATCCGACACACCCGGTCTTCAACGAACCGAACACGGTCCTGCCCCTGCTACACTATGACCGGTACTGGGCAAGTCAGACCGGCGATAAGATCCGCATCGGGAGCGGAGGTGACGCTACGCTGCTGGCCGGCCTGAGCGCCTCGCCATCGACGAATGGTGCAGTACTTGCATCCTGCTACGAAGGACGTGTAATCATCCAGACGTTCTCCGACCATGATTATCACCAGGAGGACATCATCCCTTTGTGGCAGAACTATATTCACTACACGTTGAAGAATCACTTTGCCGTGAAACCATAACGCACAGGTCACGCTTGCGAAGTCCCCGCCAGGGGAAGCGTGATTCCCGTTGGAATATAAGGCCGCCTCAAATTGAGGCGGCCTTATTGATTAAAAACCTATCTGTCGTTAACAGAATTCTTGCAGATATGTAGTATTCTGTACCAAGATAATTATGTTCTTGTAAACGAAGCTGGATCCATCTTAATCAGCCACAGGTTGTTTGCAAGGACAGGAACAAGGAGCATATTCATGGGAAAAATCATTGGCATTGACCTCGGTACGACCAACTCTGTCGTCTCTGTGATGGAGGGCGGGCAGCCGACCGTGATCTCGACCTCGGAAGGTGGCAGATTATGCCCCTCGGTGGTCGCGTTCAACAAAAACGGCGAACGGCTCGTCGGTCAGACAGCGAAGCGGCAGGCGGTGATCAACTCCGAGAATACCATCTACTCCATCAAGCGCTTTATTGGTCGTCACTTTGATGAAGTTGAAGCCGAGCGCAAAATGGTCTCATATGAGGTTGTCAAGGGACCGTCTGGCGACGTGCGCGTCAAAGTCCCGGTCACCGGGCGCGAATATTCACCGCAGGAAATCAGCGCCATGATCCTCGGCAAGCTGAAGACTGATGCAGAGGCCTATTTGGGTCAGGCTGTCACACAGGCAGTGATCACCGTCCCGGCCTATTTCAATGACAGCCAGCGTCAGGCGACAAAGGATGCAGGCAAGATCGCAGGACTGGAAGTCTTGCGTATCATCAATGAGCCGACGGCTTCGGCGCTCGCATACGGACTTGACAAAAAGAAGAATGAAACCATCCTGGTCTTCGACCTTGGCGGTGGCACATTTGATGTATCGATCCTTGAGGTAGGCGAAGGCGTGATCGAAGTCAAATCCACGAACGGCGATACCCACCTCGGCGGCGATGACTGGGACCAGCGCATCGTGAACTGGGCGGCGGATGAGTTCAAGAAAGATCAGGGCATTGACCTCCGCTCTGACCGCCAGGCCCTGCAGCGTCTCCGTGAGGCTGCGGAGAAGGCGAAGATCGAGCTTTCCACTGTGATGGAAACAGAGATCAACCTGCCGTATATCACGGCAGATGCAACCGGGCCGAAACACCTGCAACTGAAACTTTCGCGCTCGAAATTCGAGCAGATGACGGAAGACCTGCTGGAGCGCTGCCGCAAACCGTTCGAAGCGGCGCTGAAAGATGCCGGCATGAACGCTGGCAACCTGAATGAGATTGTCCTCGTCGGCGGCTCGACACGCATGCCGATGGTGCAGGAAATGGTCCGCAAGTTGACCAATGGCAAGGAACCGAACAAGGGCGTGAACCCTGACGAAGTCGTTTCTGTTGGCGCGGCCATTCAAGGCGGCGTGCTTGGCGGCGAAGTGAAGGATATCCTCCTTCTGGATGTGACCCCGCTCTCGCTCGGCGTCGAGACTATGGGCGGAGTGATGACCGTCATGATCGAACGCAACACCACGATCCCCGTCCGCAAGACGGAGACTTATTCCACCGCCGCAGACAGTCAGACCGCCGTAGACATCCACGTTCTGCAGGGTGAGCGGCCCCTGGCGGCTGACAACATGTCGCTCGGGCGATTCAGACTCGACGGCATTCCACCGGCTCCGCGCGGCATCCCGCAAGTGGAAGTGACCTTTGACATCGATGCCAACGGCATCCTGCATGTCACAGCCAAGGATAAGGCGACCGGCAAGGAGCAGCAAGTTACGATCACTGCCTCAACCAATCTGAACAAAGGTGACATTGACCGCATGGTGCAGGAAGCCCGCCAGAATGAAGCCGCAGACAAGCAGCGCCGTGAACTGATCGAAGCCAAAAACGCTGCGGATAACATGGCCTATCAAACTGAGAAGACGCTCCGTGAACTCGGCGATAAAGTGCCCGGCAACGAACGTTCGAACATCGAGAGCAAGATCAGCGAACTCAAATCTGCTGCACAGACCGATGATCTGCCTCGCATCAAGAGAGCCAC
>JAKOVF010000328.1 GCA_029782225.1 Chloroflexota bacterium
CCGAGAGTATACGTAACCTTCGACCAAGCGCTGACTGCGTGCAAACAAAAAGGTGCAGGTTGGCACCTCATGACTAACGCCGAGTGGGCTCTAATCCTGAATTGGTGCAAGGCAAACGGATTCTGGCCGAGGGGCAATAACAGCTATGGCCGAGACTATTCCCGGACATCCGAACAAGCCGAAGCAAGCCAGGTCTATTCAGGTGGTATGATTGGGCGCACAGCTACCGGGACAGGTCCTGCGACGTGGAGCCATGATGGTACACCCTTCGGCATCTTTGACTTAAACGGCAACGTGTGGGAATGGGTTGGTGGCCTGCGCCTGGTGAACGGCGAGATCCAAATCCTCGAAAACAACAACGCCGCTGATAATACCAAAGACCAGTCTGCTGCCAGCGAAAAGTGGAAGGCCATCATGCCCGATGGTAGTCTTGTGGAACCAGGAACAGAGGGAACCCTCAAGTACGATGCTACAAACGTAGATGGCTCCGGGAACATAGTGCTGGCTACGTCCGTGGTGAATCAAACATCGGGCGACCCTTCCGCCACCACGGTATTCCGCAATTTGACAGCTAGAGACGTGGCTGCGCCAGCACTCCTACACCAGCTGGGCTTGTTCCCAAAAGATGCTAATTACGGTACCGGCACAGTTTATATGCGCAACCTTGGTGAGCGTTTGCCGAGGCGCGGTGGCTACTGGATCCACACGTCCTCTGCCGGGGTTCCGTCTCTGCACCTGAACGACCCGCGTTCGCACTCGAACAACACCCTCGGCTTCCGCCTGGCTTATTATCGGTAATCTGCGGGTCGATCCCCGCGCGTGCGGGGAGGGGACTGAATGTTTTGAGCAAGATAGTGTAACTTTTTGGGGGGCTGGCAACTGCCCCCCTTCCTGATCGGAGGTGACAGCTTGTATGCAGTAGCCTTCAAAAGTCAAGACAACAAACAACTTAACCTCAGCTTGGAAAACAGATTTCAATCAAGGTCACACACGAAGAATCCGGCAAAGATTTCCGTTTGTACGGAATAGGTGTTGATGTTACTCCTGTCAAATCATACGGGAACAAGGTGTGAGGTGTGATGTGAATGAGCAAGAAGGTAAGGAAGGTATCGAGGATAGATGATCCGAATATTGAGGCGCAGATAGATGAAATAATCCGTGTTGTCAACAGCCTTGATGCGAGAACAGAAGATGCTGATACAAAGGCCACTGTCAACACGCAGCCCAGG
>JAKOVF010000335.1 GCA_029782225.1 Chloroflexota bacterium
ATGCGGATGGCCAGCAGACGAATTGCCTCCGAGTAGCCGTGCTGCTTTGGCTCAGGCGTATAGACCCGATGACATTCACCACACCGATAGCGTTGACTTCCGCTTGGATTGAAGCCCGCTTTGTATTGTTTCCAATTCGATTGGCACGTTGGACAGTTCATGCCTCTCATTTTATTCTGTTTTCGATCTTAGGTACTCCCAGCAATCCTTCATTATACCAACCGTGTCAAGAGTACTGTTATTAAAGATAAACGTTCGTCGTGAGAGGAGTGACGCCCCAGAGCGTTAGTCGAAGCGGAGGAACGCAGTCGGAGGATGGTGATGCAGCAATCTCCTATCTAACCGGGATTTCTGCAAATGGCGCTTCGACTGCGCCTACAACTTCGCTCACATTGTCCCGACACTTGCACTCCGTTCGGGCCGTGAGCCCGACGAGGCAAAACGGCCTTTGGGAGCGCGAGGGCCCTCCTCGCAATGACAGTGCAACGTTACATGTTATACTTTCTGCAACTTCTCAAATCCGGCGGGGTTATATTTGCAAAACCCCCGCCGGTAAGGTTTAAACAGGTGCCTGAACCGGAAATCACAGAAGATGAAATCCTGATCCGTGCCTCCCAGGGTGACCGGGACTCTTTCGGCCTGCTGTATGAGCGCTACGTGGATCGCATTTTCAACTATGTCTATTACCGCACGGGGAACCTGCACGATGCAGAAGATTTAACGGCGCGCGTCTTCCAGCGTGCCATGAATCACATTCAGAACTACACCGATCGCGGCGTTCCGTTCTCGGCCTGGCTGTATCGCATTGCCCACAACCTGGTGGCCAATTGGCATCGAGACCGCAGCCGCAAGCAGGAAATTCCAATCGATGATCTGCCGGTCTTGCCGACCCGAGGCGATCACCCTGAGAAGAACCTCGTCCGCTCACAGGAACAGGATGCGCTCCTCCGCCTGATCCGCCGTCTGCCCTCCGAGCGACAGAACTTACTGATCTTAAAGTTTGTAGAGAACATGTCCAACGCCGAGATTGGCAAGATTATGGGGCGCAGCGAAGGAGCCGTGAAGAGCCTGTATCATCGCACACTCCTGGCGCTGCGGGACCAGCTAGGAGATCAAAACATCACGCTCGACGGAGAATGAACATGTTACGTATCGTCACCGATGGTGCAGCAGATATCCTTCCTGAATGGGGCAAGGAATACGACATAGACATGATCCCCGTGAATATCCTGTTCGGGGAGAAGTCCTACCTCCAGGGCGTTGAACTAGATAATGAGGGCTTTTACAGGCTGGTTGATGAGAGCAAGCGAATTCCGAAGACCGCACAGCCTTCACCCCATCAATTCGTGGAGTTCTATCGAAAGATCGCTGATAAAGGAGATACGATCATCTCCGTGCATGTAACTGCCAAGCTCTCCGGCACCTACGCTTCGGCGGTCGCAGCGGCGGAGGAAGTGAAAAGCGAATTCAAAGTGCTGCCCGTTGACTCGATCCTCGGCTCGATCGCCATTGGTCTCATGTGCCGTGAGGCCCGCAAGATGGACCGGGCTGGCAAAAGTCCGCAGGAGATTGTGAAGTATCTTGAAGAGATCAAGCACAGAGTGCGCGTGATCCTCACACTGGATACCCTGGAATACGCAAAAATGTCTGGTCGCGTCAAAACCTTGCAAGCGGCTCTGGCTTCTGTCCTGAATGTCAAACCGATTGCGGTCCTGCGTGAGGGGGACCTGAAAATGGAAGAACGAGTTCGCACCCGCAAAGCCGCGCTGGACCGCGTGATCGAGATGGCTGAAGGTGAGTTCAGGAACATATCGGTATACCTGGCGGCCGTCCATGCCCGCGATCCCCAGTCCGGGCAGGCTTTGCTCGATGACGCGAAGAAACACTTCAATGCCAAAGAAACGATGCTCAGCGACCTTTCCATTTCGGTCGCGGCCAATCTCGGGCCGGGGACCGTGGGATTGGTGCTCTATCCGACTTCATAAATTTTTTTGATGCCTATGAAAACACGCAATCAGACTTCCACTTCTGACAATGAATTTGACGCCCTTGAAGCGCATCTGGCCGGGACTTTGAGACCGGTCGTCACTCCGAAGGACATGATCCAACGCCTGCGCGAACGCGTCACCACACCGATGCAGGAAAAGATCGTGCTGCGCCTGCGCGATTGGCATTCACTATTTTTCGTGTTCAGCGGCGTGATGTCCGGGATGCTGGTCATCATCACTATAGCCCGCGCCTTGTTCTATTTTTGGGGGAAGCGACATACGGGATAGATAACAGAAGATCTGGTTCCATTAATGCGAAGCCCCAAAGGCGACAGAACCTTTGGGGCGTTTTGTTTTGTGTCATCCTGAGCAGAGCGAAGGATCTCTTACGCCGCAGACCGAGACCCTTCGGTCGCAGCGCGCGCTCCCTCAGGGTGACATGCTATTTCAATAACTCCTCACAAAACTTCCTCGCTTCGGCAATCAGATCCGCTTCGACGGGGAGTTTGTGCTCCTCGGTGATGCGCAGGGTCAGATGGTCAGCGATCAACTTCAAGTCGGGGGAGAGAGACGGCTCCTCCTGGATCAGGTGGAGCAAATCGTAGGCACTCCTGGTGAAAGGGGGAATCCCGCGGCGGGTCAGATATTCCCGAATCGCAATGCCGGCCGCACGCCTGGCGCAGACGCGTGCCTGTCCCTCGTTGCCGCGGGCGCGGGCGTCCTCTGCAGTTTTTAACTCAACTTTGATCTGTGTTTTCCAGTCCATAAGCCGCATTATACTTCGGCGTTATAATGGGGCAAATTAACCAAGGAGAGATAGATGAAATCACGCCAATATAAAATCCTGGCGGCATTGGTTGCGTTGACCTTAGTCATTCTGGCTTGCAGCGCTGCCAGGCCCGGGACTGTTACTCCGCTCCCGGGGGGGCAAACGCCTCCAGCGCCTCAAGTTGGGGGAGGACCAACGATCGTTACCGGAAGTCTGAACTATACAAATACCTTCTTTACCGCAGGGGTGGCTGAACCGGAGATCATCCTTGAAGACCAGGGTGGATTTGTCACACGTGACCGCAAGTTCCTGATCCCCATCGAGTCGCAGGTGATCGGTCAGATCACATCGGATTTTTACAAATCGCCCTTCACCTACAGCCTGACGCTGCCGGAAGTCCCCAATGGCACCCTGCATGATGTGGACCACGATGGCAAAACCGAGACTGGCGTGATGGTCTTCGCGGTGGCTTACTGGACAAACACCTGGGGCGATCCGTTCCTGGAGAAGCGTGATCAAGGCGGCGGCGGATGGTCTACGGCCTATGCTTCCACCAAGGTGAGCGATAACCGTGATTCGTATCGGGAAGTCTATGGTGGTAAATACCTCGTGTATGCGCCGGATGACAAGCAATCCTTCCCCTCCGGTTTTGGCGATGACAAGAAGCTCTTTACAGATGACGACCCGACCATGGACCTGCCCGCGGGCTGGTCGGTGATCGATCTGGATCAGAGTCCCTTTGCCATCGACCGCGAAGCAAAGCCGACGATCGACCTGCTTGAGCCTGAAAGCGCAGCGCTCGATGATTTCTCCAAGCTTTCCTATACCGACGCGTTCGACAAGATGCTCGACAAATTCAAGAGGGAATACGCCTGGACCGAGCTGAAGAAGATCGATTGGGATGCCAAGGGCAAGGAATTCCGTCCACGCTTCGAGGAGGCCGAAAAGAATAAGGACAGCCACGCCTATCTGCTCGCGCTCCGTGATTTCATCTGGTCCATCCCCGATACCCATGTTGGCTTTGATACCAGCGGGCTCCAGCAGGATTTCCAGACCGATATCGCCGGTGGCTTGGGCTTTGCGATGCGTGAGACCGATGATGGCAAGTTCGTTGCCAACTACATCACCAAGGATGGACCTGCCGAGCAGGCCGGGATGAAGTGGGGCGCGGAGATCACTTCGCTGGATGGCAAGCCAGTGAATGATGTCGTGGAAGCCACGGTCCCGTGGTCATCGCCGTTCAGCAACCCGATCATCAAGCGTTTGCAGCAAATGCGCTATGCCACACGCTTCCGCATGGACAAGGGTCAGGTGGATGTCACGTTTACCAATCCCGGCGAGTCTGAAAAGACTGCGACCCTGAAAGTTGTGAACGAAGTGGATAGCTTCAATGCCTCTTCCTTCCGCGCGGGTGTAGACGACACCGCACTCCCGGTCGAATTCCATGTTCTGCCAAGCGGATATGGTTACATCAAGGTTTCCAGTTTTCTGGATAATGATGTCCTGTCCATTCAGGTCTGGGAACGGGCACTCAAATACTTCAATGATAACCAGGTCCCCGGCGTGATCCTCGACCTGCGCAACAATGGCGGCGGAAATGGCTGGCTGGCGGACCAGATGGCGGCCTACTTCTTCAGTAAAGAGACCGTCGTTGGAAATACGGCTTATTACAACAAGGCCAGCGGTGAGTTCTACATGGATCCCGGGGATGAAACCAGCATGATTCCCCCACCGCAAACTGACCTTCAGTACACCGGCCCGGTGGTTGTAATGGTGGGACCGAACTGCGCCAGCGCCTGCGAATTCTTCTCCTATGATATGACGATCGACGGTCGTGCCACGGTTGTGGGTCAGTACCCAAGCGAGGGGGCAGGCGGCAGCGTGGAAGATTTCCTGATGCCCGAAAACATCCAGGTCCAATTGACGATTGGCCGCGCCGTGGATGCCCAGGGCAATGTCCACCTTGAAGGCAAGGGTGTGGTGCCGGATGTAAAGGTGCCGGTGACGCTGGAAACCCTCAAGCAGCAAGCGGACGGCGAAGACGTAGTCTTGAATGCGGCTGTGAAAGCCATCAGCGAACCGCAGGGCTCGGGTGTCACTCCTTCCGGACCGCCGGAAATTGCCAGCCCTGCTGATGCCTCATCGGCGTTCTCTGCGGGCACAAAATTCCTCGAGGACCTAGCGCGCGAGAAATATCAATCATCCGATTATGCCAGGCCTGGGACGCTCACGTTCACGATCCCGCTTTCCCAGGACCAGAAATTGATGTGGTTGTATGCCTGGTGTACGACCAGCACGGAAGTCCTCGACCAGAATTTCCAGAACATCAAACTGAAGTTCACGCTCGATGGTAAGGATGTCCCGCTGGATCAGCTGCAGGAGGAGAAAGACCTGGAAAACAATGGTCAGCATTGCCGACTGTATTACACAGCTTTGAGCAACTGGCCCGCTGGTGAGCATCACTTGAGCACCACAGCAACCTTCACCGCGCCCATCAACGATGGATCAGCTGACTACGCAGCCGGCGATTATGTGCTTGATTATGGGGTCTTTGTGAAGCCATAGTGAAACGGGCGAGCTGACTTGTCCGCTCGCCTGCAATTACGATAGAGAATCTGAACCACTGAGACACTGAGACGCTGAGACACAGAAGTCTCAGTGTCTCAGCCGTTTGTTGAGAATCGTTTTGTGGGGGAGAATGATGAGTGGGGAAGTGCCTATTTTCACGGCGCCCGGAATAAAGTCACCTGTGAAGCGGATTTCGTCACCTTTTCGTTGACTTTTGATTTATCCTGACATAGAATTAAGATAGACAAGTGAAATCTGTCACAATACGGCAAGGGGGATGGGTTACAGTAATCTCATCCACGCCAAAGGACCGGAGGTGCCCTCATCTGTTTGGGTTGGCAGAACGGAGGCATGTGTGGATGAATGGCTTGTGGCTTTTTTTGTTTCCTGCTTTGGCGTAGGTAAATATCATATTGCACGCTGGAGGGTGGCCCATGCCTAAGGTCATCTATTGTGATGTCACACGCTGTGACAATTGCCAGGAATGTGTGAAAGCCTGTGAGTCCGTGCACTACGGGCGCAATCACATGTTCGTTCAGGCCGTGGATGAACTTTTCATTCCAGCCAACTGCCGCCACTGTGAACAAAGCCCATGTGTCGAGGTCTGTCCAACAGGCGCGATGGCGCGTGTCAGCGAAGATGCCGTCACAATTGCTTCGATGAAATGCATCGGCTGTCGTCTGTGCAACATCGCGTGCCCGTTCGGCGCGGTCTGGTTTGACACGCTGGACAAGGTCTCGCGCAAGTGCGACCTATGCCAGAGTCAGCTGGCGGAGGGAAATCCACCTGCCTGCGTAACTGCCTGCACACCCCAACACGCCCTGCGGTTTGGTGACTTCGATCAGCTTTTGAATTCGGCGCAGACAAGGGAGTTACATACCATTGTCACGCGTGCCAGCGGGAATTATGGGGCCGTTGTAAGTATTCCGATCAAAGCGAATGGGAAAGGAGGTTGACGTGGCAGTTGCAATGCACTCTCGCATCCCACCGGACCTCAGCTTGAATCTGCAAAAAGGCGGGATCAGGCTGGAAGAGGCGCGTGAGGACATGCTGATCGCAAGCGTGCCCAAAGATCAATTGGTGGAGGCGGTCCAGCATATTCACGATGACCTGGGTGGGCGTTTTATCACATCCTGCGGGTCAGACATGCGCAAGCTGGACGGCTGCTTCCGGATCAGTCAGTTGTTCGGCCTGGACGCCGACAAAACGTTCCTCGTGCTCTTCACCGATATTGACCCGGCCGATCCCACCATTCCGACGATTACCAGTTTAATCCCCGGTGCGGGCTGGGCTGAACGGGAGGTCAGAGATTTGATCGGCGTGGAGCCGGTCGGGCATCCGGATTTGAGGCGATTAGTGCTGCCGGATGACTGGCCCAACAACCTCTATCCCCTCCGCAAAGATTTCAAAGTGGATGAGAGGCCGCACTCGGCCCCGGAGAACAAGGTCCATATCAAGATCCCGCCAAAAGATACGAGCGTCCTGCCCATTGGCCCATTCTTCCCGACGCTGGAAGAGCCGGTGCTGATCAATTTGTATGTTCATGGCGAAGAGATCGTGGATATTGACTATCGTGGTTTCTTCGGTCATCGCGGCGTCGAGAAGCTGGGAGATTCCGATCTCACCTATCAACAGGTGCCTTTCCTCGCCGAACGAATCTGCGGCATATGAGGATGCGTTCACAGTACGTGTTACTGTCAAGCTGTTGAAAAAGCCGCAGGGATCGAAGTTCCCCGCCGTGCGCGTTACATTCGCACGATTTTGCTTGAACTCGAAAGAGTTCACAGCCACCTCCTGTGGATCGGACTGGCCTGTCATTTCATAGGGTTCGACACGCTCTTCATGCAGGCCTGGCGCATCCGCGAACCCGTCATGTGGTTGACCGAGTACATCACCGGCAACCGCAAGACGTATGGGATGAACCAGGTCGGCGGCGTGTCACGTGACCTGCCCGCAGATGCCATTGAGCGGATCCATCCTGTTCTCAATAAGATCGAAACGGAAGCCCTTGCCGTGGTGGATGCCATTCTTGACGACTCCTCCCTGCAGGCGCGGCTGAAAGGAACAGGTATCATCACGCCGGAGAATGCGCGTGCCTTTGCCGTAGTTGGCCCAACTGCCCGCGGTTCCGGCATCGACATCGACGCCCGCCGTGACCATCCCTTTGCTGCCTACGATGAAATGGATTTTGCGGTTTGCGTCGAGCAGGGATGTGACATCTGGGCTCGCACGCTGGTTCGCATTCGCGAGTTGATGGAGTCCATCAAAATCTTGCGACAGGCCATGAAACAATTGCCCCCCGGCGAAATCATGGCCGACTTCGATGAGATTCCTGCGTATCAGGTGGGAGTCAGTTCGGTAGAGGCGCCCCGTGGGGAAGTCCATCATTATGTAATGACGGGCGAGGGCAATCGTCCGCACCGCTGGCGCGTGCGCGCGCCTTCCTACAACAACTTGCAGATCATCCCATCCATGCTGCGCGGACAAACGATCTCCGATGCACCGATCAGCGTGGGCAGCCTGGATCCGTGCTTCTCCTGCACCGAGCGGATGGCAGTGATCGATAAGGATACGGGCGTGGGGAGGATCTTCACGAGGGAGGAAATTATGGGCGGAGTCCGACGACTCCAGTCGTCGGAAGTCCAAAGTCGGGAGACTTTGGAGTCCGATTGCGGAGAGGAGGGCTAATGTTCAAACACACCATCTCCGAATTAAAAGAAGCATTGATCTGTCTGCAAGCCGGGCAGGTGACACTGGGCTATCCCTTCGAGCCGCATTCGCCGGACGAGAATTTTCGAGGCCGACCGAAGCTCAATACACGGAAGTGTATGGCCTGCGGCGCGTGCGGGAACGCCTGTCCGTCCAGATTGATCACTATCACCGATACGGGGAACACGCGAACCTTACGCTTCGAACTGGCACGCTGCACGTATTGCGCCAAGTGCCGTGACTTCTGCCCGGAAGAGGCCATTGAATTAACTTCTCAATTTGAGCTTTCAACTGCCAATCCCGATGACCTTGCCATCAACGCGGAATTTAAACTCGCTCCCTGCCGCGAATGTGGCGCGGTGATCGGAACGGAACGGCAAGTGGGCGTTGTGCGCGAGAGGCTGGAAGCCAGCGGCATCAAACTGCAGGACACGTCCTACCTTGAGCTTTGCACCGATTGCCGACGCAAAGCTTTCATCCATACGCCTGCGCTTACGCTGGAGGTGACCCGATGAACGCTCTTGATTGGTGCTTCAAGAAATCCATCTGGGTCTATCATGTCAACGCGGGTTCGTGCAACGGCTGTGACATCGAGATCCTGAACGTGCTCACGCCCTATTACGATGTGGAACGCTTCGGGATTCGACTCGTGCACACGCCTCGTCATGCAGATGCCCTGCTCGTGACCGGACCCGTTACCCGTCAAGTGAAGGAGCGCCTCCTCCGATTGTACGAAGCTACCCCGGACCCGAAGTTGGTTGTCGCAGTCGGCAGTTGTCCCACCGGGGGAGGCATCTGGCATAACTCCTACGCGACACTCGGCGGGTTGGGCAATGTTCTGCCGGTGGCGATCTACATCCCTGGTTGTCCGCCGAGACCGGAAGCCATTTTGTATGGTGTCGCGCAGGCGCTGGGACTCGTGCCTCAACAGGTGAAGAAGCAGGAATTTGTGGAGGTGCCATGAACCTGAGTGAGCTTGCCCTCGGTGCTCTCTACACATTGATCTTCCCCGGCTTCCTGTTCATGGCAGTGGTGGGGCTGTTGCTCACATGGGTCGACCGCAAAGTAGCGGCCATTGTTCAAAGCCGGATGGGCCCGCCCTGGTATCAGCCCTTTGCCGATATTGGCAAACTGCTTGCCAAAAGAATGGTATTGCCGCGCGGCGCGCAGGCAGTGGGATTCCTTGCCGCCCCTTTGCTTTCGGTGATCGGCGCGACAATGGCGGGCGTGATCGTCTTCCGCGCGCTGTTTGCCCCCGCTTCTGGGTTCATGGGCGACCTGATCGTGTTGATCTATCTCTCTATGCTGCCTGCCATTGCACTGATCATTGGCGGCGCTTCATCGCGCAGTCCTTTTGGCGCGATCGGTGCGAGCCGCGAGATGAGCATGGTGCTGGCGTATGAAGTTGGATTTCTCCTGTCAGCCATCACGGTCATGGTGAAGGTTGGTTCCATTCGCTTTGCAGATATTTCCAGCTATCAAGTTCTGCATGGCTCGCTCGCATGGAGTCTTTCCGGCATCCTGGCGCTGGCTGTGCTCCTGCTTTGCATGCAGGCGAAACTGGGCTTCCTGCCTTTTGACATCAGCGAAGCAGACACAGAGTTGATCGGCGGGCCGCTGGCGGAATATTCCGGCGTAGGGCTGGCGCTATTCAAGATCTCGCGGGCCATGATGTTCTTCTTCCTGCCTGTGCTTGCCGTGCTGCTCTTTCTTGGGCCTGTTCAAGCGACGTTCCTCTCGATCCTGGCGTTCCTCGTCAAATTGCTGGCGGTGCTGGTGCTTCTGATCCTGATCAAGACCACGCACGCACGCCTGCGACTTGACCAGGCGTTGAATTTCTTCTGGACGAAGATCGCGGTGGTCGGGTTGATTGCGCTGGGCTTGGCGCTGCTCGGACTCTAACCAGCCACAGAGGCGCGGAGTCACAGAGAGAAAATAAGTCTCCGTGGCTCTGTAGCTCCGTGGCAAAAAAGGATATGCCTATGTTAGCGATTGCAACTTTCGGCATTCCCATTCTCGGTTCGCTGTTGGCGCTGCTGGCCGACCGTGTCAGCGGATTGCTGCGTAATGCGATTGCCGTTCTGACCGTTGCGGCAACTCTGATCTATGTGCTGCTCCTGATCCCCTTCGCCGGCACGGCATCCACATATTTGCTGGGTTCATCCGCCATCCCCGGTTTTGGCTTTGAGTTCGTCATCGATGGGCTGGGCGTGTATGTGGCTGTGATGGCGGCACTGGTCGGCTTGCTCATCGTCGTTTACTCGGTCGGCTACATGAGGAATTACACTCATCTTGGTGAGTATTACTTCCTCGTGGTGCTTTTCATTGGCGCGATGATGGGACTTGTCCTTTCAGCCAATTTGCTCCTCATCTATATTTTCTGGGAAGTGACAGCCATTTGCTCGTGGCGTCTGATCGGCTTTTTCCGCGACCCCCAGCACCTCAAGAGCGCCGATACAGCCCTGCTGATGACAGTTTTTGGTTCGTTCTGCATGCTGGTTGGTATGGAAATGGTCTGGCATGAGACCGGCAGCCTGAGCATTGCCAGCATCCGCGGCCACACAGTCAGTGATACGGCCATGCTGTTGATGTTCATCGGCATTCTGGCGAAGTCGGCGCAGGTGCCTTTGCAGATCTGGCTTCCGGCGGCCGGTGTTGCGCCCTCGCCGGTCACTGCCTTGCTGCATGCCGCGGTGCTGGTCGTGATCGGTGTGTTTGCCTTTGCACGAATCTTCATCGGCGCGTTCAGCCTGCCGCCCAACTGGCAGACAATCACCTCTGTGGTCGCGACGATCACAATTTTCGTTGCGAGTGGGGCGGCGCTGGTGGAAAACAACGCCAAGCGCATCCTGGCCTACTCAACGTTTGGTCAACTGGCATACGTCTATCTTGGATTTGCCAGCATGACCGTGGTTGGTATCGTCGGCGGGCTTGTTTTCCTGTTGGCGCATAGCCTCGCAAAGGCGGGTCTCTTCCTCGCCATCGGCGTGGTGGAGCACCAGACACATACGAAGGACATCCGTGAGCTTGGCGGCATGATCAAGGTGATGCCGGTAACGGCAGTCGCCTTCATCCTCTGCGCGCTTACGATCATTGGCTTCCCGCCGTCCGCTGGGTTTGTGGGGAAGTTCATGATCATCCTCGGCGCGGTCGAAGGTGGCAAGACTGTGTTCGCGGCGCTGGCCGTGTTCGGCGCGCTAATGAGCATTGCCTATATGTTGCGGCTGTTCAATGCCGTCTTTATGGGTCCGGTGCCCTCTCATAAGGTGACGGAAGGCACGCGCGGCATGGTGATCACGGTCGCTTTGTTCGCGGTGCTTTCCCTGCTGGCTGGTATCGCTGCCGCGCCGCTGTTGGACGTTGTCAATGTGCTGGCGAAACAGATGTTTGGATAGCCCTCACCCCTACCCCCTCTCCCACGAGGGAGAGGGGAAGGATGCTGAACATGAACACTCTCCTGCTTTACCCAATCCTCGTGCCGATCCTCATCGGATTTGTGTGCTTGTTGACGCCGCGCCAGTTCAAGGGTCCGCGTGAAGCGCTGACGGTATTGACCGCGCTTGCATCGGTGGCAATGTCCATCTTCATCTTTGTTCAGCCGATGATCTATATCCATATCCCGTGGCTGGCGCTTACGCCGAAAATGACGCTCGCGTTCGACTTTCAGTCTGCGGCATATGCGCGGCTGACCCTGCTGGTCATCTCGGTCTTTGGATTGCTGGCGGCGCTCTTCTCGATCCCGCTCCTCTCGAATCATCCGCGTCACAACGAATATTATGCTTATTATCTGATGGCGCTCGGCGTGACTTCGGGCGCGGTGCTTTCTGAGAATCTGTTGCTGTTATTGTTCTTCTGGGAATTGCACGGATTTCTGCTGTATCTGATGGCAGGAATTAATGGGGACCCGGCGGTGCCCGCGTCGACGCGGACATTGATCCTGGCTGGATTCGGTGACCTGACCCTGCTCTTCGGCCTCGCTCTTCTCTGGACGCAGGCTGGCTCCTTCTCGATCAATTTCTTCTCCGCCCAACCAACTCTCGTCAACTCCTGGCTTACGGGGACCGCCTTCGTTTTGATGGTCCTTGGCTCCTTCGTGAAAATCGGCCTGATGCCTGTACATAGTTGGATCACGGCGATTTCCACCGAAACGCCACTGACCGTGATGGGATACTTCACCTCGCTCGACAAGATGCTTGGCTTTTACCTGCTCACTGTGATAACTCTGAGCGTCTTTGATCTTTCGGCATGGGGGGGATGGTTCCTGATGACAATGGGTGCGATCACCTTGCTGGGCGGCGTGTTGATGGCCATGGTGCAAAGTGACTACCGAAAGATGCTGGCATTCCATTCGGTCTCACAGGTCGGTTATATGGTGCTTGGCATCGGTACTGGCACCCCGATCGGAATCGTCGGCGGGCTATTCCATCTGATCAATATGGTGATTGTCAAAGGGGCGCTGTATCTGTGCGGCGGCTCAGTGCAGCACGCGACCGGCAAGACGAAGTTCTCCGAGATGGGCGGCCTCGCCAAAGCCATGCCCTGGACGTTTGCAGCCACATTGATCGCATCGCTCGCGATTGCCGGTGTGCCCCCGTTGAACGCCTTCGTTTCAAAATGGCTGATCTATCAGGGCATCATCGAGCACGGCGGCGCGGCTTTTCCGATCTATCTATTGATTGCGATGTTCGGCTCCGCACTGACCCTGGCCTCGTTCATGAAGTTGCTGTACTCCATGTTCTGGGGTGACCGGCCACAGGAACTGGCAGATGTCAAAGAATCACCGTTGATGATGACGGTGCCGATCCTCGTGCTCGGCCTGATCGCGACAGTATTTGGCATCTTCTATCGCTGGCCCGTCGAGCATTTCCTTGCGCCCATTCTCGGCGTCGAAATCCAGCCGATCGGTTTATGGCAATCCGGGCTGGCGGTGGTGCTGGTGATCGTCAGCCTGCTGGCGGGTCTGATCATCTACTGGGCCGGACGGCCTCGCAACCACGTGGAGTCAGATGTGTTCATCGGCGGGGAGGTGCTCGACCCTGAAATCTACCGTGTCCCCGGCACACATTTCTACGGTCCGGTCAAAGGCATAAAGGGACTCAAGGAAGTCTACGCTGCCGCGGATCGCGGCGCGCTCGACTTCTACCTGATCAGCTGTCATGCTCTCAAGCGCGCCTCGCATTGGATCTATCAATACATTGACCAGGCCCTGGCTGATTTCTATCAGGAGGTCATCCCGGCGCTGTGGTCATTGATCGGTCAAATCCTGCGTGTGTTCAACGCCAATATGACATTGACCCGTGTCTTATGGGGGCTGTATGCTCTGGCTATTCTTGGCGTCTTTTTCATGCCCAACCAGTATGAAGTCATCACCTTGACGCGCGTAGTGGCCTGCATCGGCATGATCGGCTGGGCATTCCTGGCCTGGGTCGAAGGAAACCTCACGCGCATGTTGATCCTGGCGACCACGAGTCAGCTTGGATTCGTCGTACTGGGTGCCTCGCTCTCCTCCAGCGTCGCGATCTCCTACATGCTGACTGGCAGCGTCGCAGTTGCACTTCTGTTCCTGGCAGCCTATTTCATCCGCCGGAATCTGCACACAGATAAGATCGATCAAATGGGGGGATTGGCTGGCAAAATGCCCTGGGTGTTCCTCCTGTTCCTGATCGCGGCGTTGTGGCTTTCCGGCCTGCCACCGTTTGGCAGTTTCTTCAGCAAGTTTTTGCTGGGTGTGGCTGCAAGCGAGATCAGTCCGCTGTTGACCATCGCGATCACCGGCACAGCGATTCTTACATTGAGTTATCTGCTGCGACCCATTGGAAGGTTCCTGCGTACGAAGTAAGAAAAAAAGCGTGGACTTCAGTCCGCATTCAGCAATAAAGACATCGCCGAGAGAATCCTCGGCGTTTGTCATTTTCTCTGGTCCGAGAGATCTCGAAGCGGGACATTGATTTTTCATGCACAGGCTCCTATAATAGCCCTGTAATGGTGGAATGGTAATAGGAATCCCGATTTTAGAGATCGCGCAATAAAGGCCCGAGTTAGTATCTACACTGTATAAGGTACGGAGGAAATTATGTAGTGATTC
The DNA here is from genome assembly GCA_029782225.1 of Chloroflexota bacterium. Lineage (GTDB taxonomy): Bacteria > Chloroflexota > Anaerolineae > Anaerolineales > Villigracilaceae > JAKOVF01. Next base: position 14,120 of record JAKOVF010000335.1, read on the forward strand.
AGCTTTTACGACTCCAATTTGGAGGTCTATATGGCTTGCCCTATGAACAGTGGTCAGGCAGCCTGCTGCAGAATTTCCTGATTTCATCAATGGGGAACTCATTGTACATGTCTAAAATAAAAAAATTTCTTCTATCCGTTTTTGTTGCCGTTCTTGCGGGTTTTTTATGTCATGAAATCCTTTCAAGCAGTCATTCGGCAGGGGATTTTCACGTCTCACTCACGATGGCGCGTGACCTGCTGACCGGCGTGGATCCGTATTCACATCCAGTCGGAATCGATTGGGTTTCATATCCACTACCGGCTGCTTTTTTTGCATTGCCATTCTCTTTCCTGGCAGACCCATTGGCTTCGGCATTGTTTGCCGGATTGGGCGCAGGTTTACTGGCGTGACTATTGATGCATGACGGGAAATTGTGGACCTTGTTGATGTTGCTCTCCTGGCCCGTTATCTATGCCCTGTTGTGTGCGCAATGGGGCCCCTGGATCACTTGCCTGTGGTTTATACCCGCAATGATGCCGCTGGTATTGATCAAACCACAAAATGCCCTGCCCCTGATTCTTACCCATAAACCATTCAATGTTCTGGGTGCGTGGGTTAGCGCGTTTATATTGATTCTTTCATTGGTGATTTATCCCTCATGGCCGCTGGTATGGGTGAAGCAGATTTCTGGATATACAGGTTTGCTGCCAATCTTCTCGTTACCCTTTGGACCTCTTGTTTTCCTGGCCCTGTTTCACTGGCGAGACAAGCGTGCCTGGCTGCTGGTGATCATGGCGCTTATGCCCCAACGGGTTGTCTACGACCAGCTGGCACTGATGCTGGTAGCTTCCAATAAGCATGAGCTGACATTCCAGGTGGTCCTTTCATGGCTGACCCTGCCCGCTCTGCTTGTTTTTGGCGGCTGGATTCATCTGCCCGGTGGTTGGCAAAATTGGATTGTTGTAACGCTTTATCTGCCTGCGCTGGCGGTGTTAATGTACAGGGACATTATTCGTCTTGGGGCAGCAAGTTTGGCTATATGGAGAAACCAGAGAGGGAAATTTGTTTTCAGAGTTTGATTGTTTTTCCGGTGATGATTTCTTGCTCCAAAAGCGTGGAGTCCGGTTTTTAATTTCATGAATAATGGATAAAGACAGGGCTGAAAACGCCGAGTATCAGGAATTGCGGCACTGTTTTCTTGATAACGCTGCAGCCAGATCGCTCTGACCTTCATGGGTAAGAACATTCCACGCCTTTGCCGCCGCCGCTAACGCCAGTCGTTGGGCACCAGTTATAAGAGAAGGCCCTGGAAATCTGGCAGACTTCCAAAGCCTTTTGAGTTGCTCGACGAAGGGGGGAAATCCTCAGCTCGCCTTCGCTACACTGCTCACTTTCAGCTCACTTTTCGCGATTTGCCACTACCAGCTGCATACGTGTGTTTTGCAGCCTCTCCATGGCAGCTTTGGCAACCGCGCGGCTTAACCCGCAGGAGAGTTTCAGGTCCACTTCGCAAAGCGCGCGCAGGGCAGAGGCTTTGATCTCGATCACATGCGAGACCTTGTCACTCCTCAGGGTAGCAGTGTAAACATACGGCTCGATCAAAGCAGAGATCCCAAAGATCTCACCCGGGTTAATATCGGAGACGAAATATTCCTTCCTGTAGTATGGGTCATGCTCTGAGGTGACAACCGCATAATAAGCCACATCTCCGTCGATCAGGAAGAAAAAATGATCCGCGGGTTTGCCGGCCTCAACGATGACTTCATCTTTCTCGTATGTCAATTCTTCTGCGATCATGGCGACGGCTTTTAACTGCGCCTCATCCATGAAATTGAAGAAGGGGAATCTTCGCAACAGTTCAGGGGAAATCATGGCTCCTCCTTGAGCAAATCGATCACAGCCTGCACGGCGAAGGGCACGGCCTCGGCCACTGCAGGTGAAAGCTCCTCAGAAAAATCGTACACGTTTCGGGCTTCGATTGCAACGATCTCAACAGACTGCGGCACAGACAGCCCCATTGCTTTTGCAGTTTCCAGGGCGGTTATGAGGGATGTATCGTGCGCAGACGCAGAATGACCATCCATTGGGTTCTGCAACGAGGACAGTGGAAAGACCTCTACGCTTCCCGCGGGACCTTGACCTGTCTCCATTGAATCGACAAGGATCACCCTTTGATATCCCAGCATCCGCTCCATGAGCGAGAGTCCGCCAAGGGATGCGCAATCCACCTCAACCAGTGGTTGATGATGGATGACCTTCGAGTCAACCGGACGATAGCAAATCTGATAGCGTGGATTATTGACCACCTGCTGTCTGACCTTTTCCGCCACAGTCCATCCAACGCCATCATCTCCAAGGATCGGATTGCCCAACCCGATCACAAGAGTCGACGAAGGACAAGCGAACTGCATCGCCGGAATCCCTTGCGTTCGTTGCTCATCCTTCATCATGCGAGGGCTCCTCACTGCCCAGGTTACGTCATTGCTTCGGGCTATCGCTCTCGCAATGACGGGTTCATCAACAATACTGCTTCAACACTTCCACCGGATTCCCATTCGCATCGCGAATGGTCACTTGGAGCGGCATTCGGCCGGGAAGGGAATGGGTCGCACAGCCGAAGCAGGGATCATAGGCGCGGAATGCCATCTCGACCATGTTCAGCATCGGCTCGGTGACCACCGTTCCCTTCTTGATGAGGCTGGTCGCCGCCTTGTTGATGGACATGCTGATCGGCGCATAGTTGTTGGTGGTGCCGACGATGAGATTCACCTTGGTCAGCACGCCCCGCTCATCGGTCCAGTAATGATGTGTGAGAGTCCCGCGCGGCGCTTCGACGATGCCCACGCCCTCCGTCGGTTTCTCCGTGGGAATCGTGTGGAAGTTCGGGGATGTGATCTCGGGATCGGTGGCAAGTTCCACCCAGCGCTCGGCCGCGTAAAGTAGCTCGACGAGGCGTGCCCAGTGGGTAGCCAATCTCTGATGGACAGGTTTCCCACCGAGCGTACCGAAGAAGCGTTCGTACTCTTCCTGTGCGCGCGGGGTTGCCATCCCATCGGCTGCGTTAACGCGCGAGAGCGGCGTGGCCATGTAGATGCCTGAGTCTTTGCCATCTACAAATCCCTTCCAGCCAACCTTCTTCAAATAGGGGAACTTGAGATAGGTCCACGGCTCGACGTGCTCAGCGATGTGCTCGGCGTAATCCTTCGGCGCGTATTTGACAAATTCCTTGCCTTCGGGATCGACCACGCGGACTTTGCCATCGTAGAAGTTGATATGGTTATTCTCGTCTACCATCCCCATATAGTAGGTGCGGTGAGTGTAGATGTCGCCGAGGATGAGATCGACGTAGGCCCTGTTGCCCAGCACGATGTCATTGAAAAGCTTTAGCGAGAACTGACCAAACTCAACCGCCCAGCGTCCCATCTCTTCAATTTCTTTGCGCTGTTCTTCGGTGATACCCTTGGTCAGGCCGCCAGGGATCGAAGTGCAGGGATGAACTTTCCGTCCACCGATCATTTCAACGACAGTGTGTCCTGCCTTGCGCGCCTGGATAACCTTACCCGCGATTTCAAGTCCCACTTTGTGAATTACACCGAGGATGTTTCTCTCAGCCACAGGCGCGTCTGGCCCCATCACAAAATCAGGGCCGCCGAGTGCATAGAAGTGGGTGGCGTGGTCAGTGACGTAGAATGCGGAATACAGCAGTTCGCGCAGGAGTTTGGCCGTGCGCGGCGGATCGACATGATAGACCGCGTCCGCGGCTTTGGCGGCGGCCATGTGATGCGCTTCGGGGCATACCCCGCAGATACGATTCGTGAGCAGGGGCATTTCTTCAACCGGACGCCCAATGCAGAATCGTTCGAAGCCGCGCAGTTCAGGGATCTGGAAGTAGGTGTTGGCTACATCGCCTTCTTCGTTCAAAAAGATTTCGATCTTGCCATGACCTTCCAGGCGGGTGATTGGGTCTATCGTGATTCGCTGTGTCATGCTACACCTCCTCTTTGTCCCAGGCGGACTTGCCAGCCTTCAACAAGGAACCAGCCAGATTGAACCGATAGAACTGTCCGGTGGGATCAACGAGGCCATCCAGGATAAGGTCAATCTCTTCAGGATCGGTGCTGTCGATGACGGATGCAAAGGCCGAGCATAACCGCGCGCCGTAATCGATGACACCCTCAGCGGGGCCGTAACAGCCTATGCACTGCGCATTCGCGGATGGACAGCGCGCGTTACATCCGCTTCTGGTCGCGGGACCGTTACACGGAATCCCCTGTTCAAGCAGGCACAGCTCCGGATCAATTTCCATGCCCCAAATCCTCTTGAAGGATTTCACCATCTTGATATTGCGAGTCCGCTTGCATTCATCGCAGACGGTTGAATTCCCCGCACCGATGACGGTTCCCTTCGGCGGCAGTTCCGCTTTACCTTGAAGCACCTGTACAACGAGATCAATTACCGCCGCGATCTGATGCGACTCGGGCGGACAACCCGGCATGTAATAGTCCACGTCAACGACTTGATCGAGTGTTTGGAGGATGGGCAGAATCTTCGGGATGTGGATTTCACCTTCAGGTACATCGAATGAAGTCCGCGGATAGATTTGGTTGGGGTTATCCGTAGTGATGGTATTGAAGGCAGTGGAGACAATCTCGCGCGAGTCGCTCAAGTTGGCGAGCCCGGGGATACATCCCTCGTTGGCGCAGGAGCCAAACGCGACGAGTATCTTCGATTTCCGGCGAAGCAGTTTGGCGATATGTTCATTCTCGTCGTTACGGATGCCGCCATTGAAGAGGGTGAGCAGGATCGAGCCGTCTTCCATCGCTTCAACATCTTTGTATTTGGCGTCCATCGCAACGGGCCAGAAGACAACATCGAAGTTGGCATCCACATCCAAAATCTTCTCGTGGATGTTCAGCACGGCGATCTCACATCCGCCGCAGGAGGCCGCCCAATACATTGCGAACTTTGGTTTGCTGCCGTTGACTGTCATGCTGGCACCTCCTCGAATTCAGACGATGGACGATGGACAACCGACGATTGTCCTTCGTCCGTGGTCGGTGGTCTTTCCCCGGGCTTTCCCCAATGAAGTGGCCCCAGTGCGCGTATCTCTTCCACGAACGAGGCGACCTCATGCGCGAACCTCGCTCCCTCCGCCGCGGAGGCCCAGACCAATTTAAGGCGAGCAGGCTCCAGTCCGAGGCCTTGAAGCGTTCGTCTCATCAAATGGAAGCGCCGCAAGGCTTTGTAGTTCTGTTCGAGATAGTGACATTCGCCGGGATGGCATCCGGTGATCATGACGCCGTCCGCACCGTTGGCGAGAGCCTTGAAGACGAAGGTCGGATCGAGGCGTCCCGAGCACATCAGGCGGATGAGGCGAATGTTCGGCGGATATTTCAACCGGGCAGTCCCTGCAAGATCGGCGGCGCGATAGGAGCACCAGTTGCAGGTGAAGCCGATGATGGTGGGTTCGAAAGTTTCGTTGTTATTCATCTCAACCTCCTATGCCGCCACAGGTTCGGATTCAACATTCAATAACAGCAAGCCTTCGATTTGTGCGAAGATTTGCTCGTTGCTGAATCCCGTGCCGCTGATTGCGCCCGCGGGACAGGCCGCTACACAGGTACCGCAACCCTGGCAGAGGGCGGGGTTGATTTCCGTCACCATGCGGTCTTCGTGGAACAGGATGGCGTTGAACGGGCACAGGTTGTTGCAGATGCGGCAGCCCGAGCATTGTGCTTCGTTGACCGTGGCGCGGATGGGTTCGAGGGCGATTTCCTTTTGCTGGATCTTGCCTAGCACGCGTGCCGCCGCGGCCGCGCCCTGCGAAACAGTGGCGGGGATGTCCTTCGGGCCTTGCGCACAACCTGCGATGTAAATGCCTTCGGTCATCGTGGCGACAGGATCGAGTTTGGGATGCCGTTCGGTGAACCAACCGTTGGCTGAGCATGAGATGCCGAATTGCTTGGCAGTTTCCTTTGCATCCTTGCGCGGCTCCAGGCCAACCGAAAGAATGACCATATCGACCGGAATGCGGCGCTGCTTGCCGGCCAATGTATCTTCCACCTGGATAATGAGCTTGCCTTCTTCGCCGGGCAGCCGCGCCGCGTCGGTCACTTCGGCCACTTTACCGCGCACGAACAGCGTACCTTCCTCCATCACGCGCTGATAGAATTCATCGTAATCCTTGAACGGCGTGCGCATGTCAATGTAGAAGTTGTAGACGACTGCACCCGTCCGCTCATGGACGAGATGCGCGAACTTCAAACTCTGCATACAGCAGATGACCGAGCAGTAGTTGTTGAAGTTGCGGTCACGCGAGCCGACGCAGTGAACCACGCCAACTGCCTTTGGAATGGTCTTGCCATCGCGTAAAACGATTTGTCCATTCGTTGGGCCAGCCGCGTTGGTGAGCCGTTCGAGTTCAAGCGAAGTGAACACATTGGCAAGTCGTCCGTAACCATAGTTGGTGACCTTGCGTGCATCGAAGATGTCATAACCTGTCGCAAGAATGATATTGCCTACATCCACGTGCATGACTTCATCTTCCTGTTTGAAGTCAATGGCGTTGGTGGGGCAGAACTTCTCGCAAGCCTTGCATGTGCCCTTTTCAAAGTAAGTACAGTTTGCCACATCCATCACAGGATATTTTGGCACGGCTTGCGCAAACGGTGTGTATACGGCCTTGCGATAGCCCAGCCCGGCTTCGTATACATCGTCAATGACTTTCTTTGGGCATTTCTCCTGGCAGATGCCGCAGCCCGTACAATCTTCGGTCCTGATTTTGCGCGCCTTCTTGCGGATGGTTACGCTGAAGTTGCCAACGTACCCTTCCACTTTTTCCACATTGCTATAAGTGAGCAACGTGATGTTCGGATGTGTGCCAGCCTCCACCATTCTCGGCGTCAGAATGCACGCGGCGCAATCCAGTGTTGGGAAGGTCTTATCGAACTGCGCCATATGCCCGCCTATGGAAGGTTCGCGCTCCACGAGATACACACGATACCCTGCGTTCGCGATTTCGAGCGCGGCCTGAATGCCAGCGATGCCTCCGCCCACGACCAGCGTTGCGGGATGAATGGGCACGCGCAGTGGGTCGAGCGCAACATGATGTAACACACGTTCGATACCGCCTGAAACCACCGCCTTTGCTTTCGACGTCGCCGCGACCTTGTCCGTATGTACCCACGAAACCTGTTCGCGGATGGAAACCAACTCACACAGGAAGGGGTTCAGTCCAGCGCGCTCACAGGCCGTGCGGAATGTCTTTTCATGCAGATGGGGCGAACAGGCCGCAACGACAACTCTCGTCAGCCTTAGCTCTTTGATATCTTTCTCTATCAATTCCTGGCCGAGGCTCGAGCACATGAACTTGTAGTCACGCCCGATCACTACACCGCGATGTTTCAGCCTGGACGCAGCCCACTCGGCCACCTGCTGCACATCCACGACGCCCGCGATGTTCGAGCCACAATGGCAGACGTAGACCCCGATTCTTTCCTCCCCCTTGGGCTTGCTTCCGTTACCGTTGGTCATTTCGCCACCTTACCTTTCTCTGCCACTTTTGGCGTCCTGCGTGGAAGCTGCTGAGGCATGGGCAATCCCTCTGCTTTGCGCGGCTTCACAGGCGCGACCTCGACTGGTTCAGGTGCATCGACGCCAATCTTTGCCAACGCCTTCTTCGCGCTGACCAGTTCCATGCCGAAGCCGAGGAGTTTTGCGTCCATGCCGAATGCAAGTCCCATCAGCTGGGTGAAGAAGATGATTGGCATGTGATAACTGGTGCCAAAGTGATGGTTCATCTCGCCCTGATACGCATCGATGTTCATCTGGCACATGGGGCAGAGTGTTGCCATTAAATCCGCTTCGTAATGATCGGCGGAAGAGACCAGGCGACGAATCAACTCAAAGGCAGTATCCGGCCCGATCTGCGTCATGTGACCGCCACAGCAGTGTGTCTTGAGCGGGAAGTCAATCACTTCCGCTCCGAGGGCTTTGAGCAAAATATCCAGCTCCACAGGATGTTCATGATCTGACCAGCGATGTTCGTAATCTGGCCGCGGCACCATGCAGCCGAGGTAAGGAGCAACGCGAAGCCCCGCGAGTGGCCGGGTCACTTTGCTCTTGACGGTATCCAGCCCAATATCGTAGACGATGACATCGAGCAAGTGGCGAATGTCGAGTGAACCAGGCTTATAGGAAAGTCCACCCGCTGCCAGCGCTTCATTGACCATCACGCCCAGGCTGGGTTGCTCGCGCATATAGTAGTCCGCTTTGGCGAGGTTGAGATAACAGGCGGAGCAAGGGGCAACAACCGTGTGATTTCCGTTGGCCTGCTTGGATGCCAAAGCCAGGTTTCGTGAAATCAATGAATAAGCCGGCGTAAGGCTGATACCCAGGTACTCGGTCGCGCCGCAGCAGTTCCAATCGTGAATTTCCTCCAACTCCAGGCCGATCACCGGTGCGATTTGCAGCAATGAATCGTAGTAAGCCTTGGCACTGGATTCCATCGAACAGCCGGGATACAGGATGTACTTATCCATGTTTGGCCTCCTGGGAACGTCTGTAGATTGCTTTATCATGCACATCCGCTTCCACTTGTTTGGCCCGCTTCAGGATGGCCTTGAGCTGCTTGATATTTTTGATCCGCTTGGGCGTCATCGCCATGCGTTCCTTTGCCAGCATCCCCAGGCCCATCGGGGCCATGCTCGGCAGCCTGAGGGGGAAGTGCTTGAGATAGTGTCGCGTGGCCAGGCCGAATTCAAAGCTACGCCCGTATTCTTCGACCATATCCACAAAGGTCTGTGAAAAGTCAGGCGCCGTCGAGTCCTGATAGAGCTTGGCTTCGATGGCCATGCCTTTCAAGGTGTACATCACATCTGCGATGTGCACATTTTGCGGGCATCTGACCACGCAGTGATAGCATGACACGCAGATCCAGAAAGTATTGCTCATCAGGGCATCGCGTCTCATGCCAGCCCGCAGCATCGCAAATAACATGCGAGGTGTGTGATCCATGTCTGCCGCCGAAGGGCAGGAGCCGCCGCACGTCCCGCACTGGATGCACATTTCCAATCGCGAAACGCCGGCGGTCCGCTCGACCACTTCGTCAAGAAGCGTCAGGTCTTCGATTTGTTTAGGCAGGATTTTCTGCGGAGGGGGAATTGTCTGGATATCTGTCATGGTTTCCTCTATTTAGCACAAAAAGACACAACGATACCGCTACCCTTATTTTGTGAAATCTGTCACAAAATACAAGTATGGGAAGTCATCGGCCATATGAACAAATGTCAAAGGTGTTTTATGACAACGTGATCATTGCTTGGTCTCTTCGACCCAATGAGCAATCCGCCGCTTCAAAGATATGTATGAACATGCTCTTCGGAAACTCGCAAGAGATATAGACAAGCTGTCGAATTTGATGAGTAGCTTTGGATGTTTCACTTTCATGTACAAGATAAGCTGGCTTAATACACTGTCTGGCCCGGCTCCCCGTAAGATACGGCTTCAGCCATGCGATAATATCTTCAGTTCCAGTACGGGATTTGAGCCTGGAGTAAAATCTATCGAGAAATGAATGCAATACTGGACGAATTGCGGGAACGAATAGCCGGTCGGAAAGTACTCCTCCTTGGTGTGGGAAACATCCTCCAGGGGGATGATGGGATTGGTCCGTATCTCATACAGCGGTTGCATGGAAAAATCGAAATCCCTCTGATCGACGCGGGCGATGTGCCTGAGAACTACATTGGCCCCATTGAAGATTCAGGTGCAGATTTGGTACTCGTTGTAGACGCGGCGGACATTGGCGCCAAGCCCGGCGAAATCGCGCTGATCGAGATGGCTCAACTGACGGATTTTGGAGTGTCCACCCATACAGCCAATCTGGCATTGCTGTTCAAGGTCATACCCGAAGAGAAGCGGCCGGAGGCCCTCCTCGTGGCGGTCCAGCCGGCGTCCATGCAGACACGCCGCGGGCTGTCGGATGCGGTACGAGAGTCTCTGGATGGGCTGGAACAGGTGTTATTAGACCTGTTTAAATAGCAGCGCCCCGAAGAGTTCCAACGACTTCCAGGCCTTCGGGACGTTCTCGACAGATTAATCCACGAACCGATATTTCAATAGCGTCCAGACCGCTTCGAAGGCATCGTGCAGTTTGATCTTCTTGCCTTCCGAATAATCGCGGGGGTTGAAAGTAATCGGGACCTCGTAAATTCGATAGTGTCGCTTGAGGATCTTGGCTGTAAACTCCGGCTCGAAATTGAAGCCATTTGCCCGGATCTCCATGCCCTTGATCACCTCACGGCGAAAAATCTTGTAGCCGGTCTCCATATCCGTGAGGATCGTATCATACAGGATATTGGTCATGAACGTCAGCAGTTTGTTGGCGATCATGTGCCAGTACATGGTGGCGCGGCGCGGTCCACCCAGAAAGCGTGAGCCGTAAACCACGTCTGCGATGCCTTCCTGAATCGGCTGGAGGAGATGCGGATAATCACGCGGGTCGTATTCCAGATCGGCATCCTGGATCAGGAGTATATCTCCCTGAGCTGTGTTCAATCCCGTGCGCACGGCTGCGCCCTTACCCTGATTCTGCTCGTGCAGAATGACGCATACACCGCCTTTTCCGTCCAATTTCTTGAGTACGTCGCGTGTGCCGTCCTGTGAGCCGTCATCCACGATGACAATCTCCTTGGCAAGTTTTGTTGACTGCACGCGTTTGATGATTTCCTGAATGCTTTCAACTTCGTTATAAACAGGGATAATGACGGAAAGTTTCATAGTCCCTGGATTATAAACGAAAGCACGAATCTGTAAGCTGATAGACAATTAGGCAGCCATCAATCCGCAGTATAATCTGCCTATCCAGTGATTTTTCATTTATTTCATGCACTTAAGGGACTCTGGTTATGACCAAATTGAATACCGGACAGATTGGAACACCATCAACTTCGAGCGGGTTTTATCCCCCGCAGATCAACAGCCTGGAAGACACCGGTCTTTCGCCTCTGTGGTTACAGGACCATGTGCTCAAAGTTCTATATTTTCGCGGTTATCTGACCGGTTTTAAGATCTCTGAGGAGATCGCGCTGCCGTTCGCTGGAGTGACAGATCAACTGCTATTTGCACTAAAACAGGAGAAACTGATCGAGGTCAAATCGTCGCAGGGCGGACTCGGAGAGGGTGCTTACACCTACGGCATCACCGGGCAGGGCATCGTACGCGCCCGTGAAGCGCTGGAGCGCAGCCAGTATGCTGGTCCGGCGCCGGTTCCATTCGAGGTCTACAACGAGGCTATTCGCCGCCAGAAGAGCAGCCGCCTCACGGTGACAACGCGCACGATGCGCCAAATTCTGTCGCAGCTGGTCATTTCAGAAAGCACATTTCAGCGCCTTGGTCCTGCCCTGAACTCAGGGACCTCCATCTTTATGTACGGCCCTCCAGGTAATGGCAAAACCAGTATTGCCCGTGCCTTTGGCAACCTCGTGCTCAGCCAGAACATGTACATCCCCTATGCTCTGTATCTGGATGGACAGGTCATCAAAGTCTATGATGCGGTCAGCCATAGCCTTGCGCCGGAGTCAGATGGCGGCAATGGCGCTGCCACAGGCAACCTGCGCACGAACACGCGCCGTGACCCGCGCTGGATCAAGATCCGCCGGCCCTTTATCGTGGTGGGTGGCGAGCTTACCCTTGAAGGCCTTGACCTGGTCTTTGATGACACGCATAAATTCTATGAAGCGCCATTCCAGGTGAAAGCAAATGGCGGCATCCTTTTGATCGATGACTTTGGACGTCAACAGGTTCGGCCGCGAGATTTACTCAACCGCTGGATCGTGCCGCTCGAAAACAGACTCGACTACTTGCGCCTCCACACGGGACGTAAGGTTGAGGTACCCTTCGACGTTTTGATCGTCTTTTCCACGAATCTCCCGCCAAAAGACCTCGTAGATGAAGCCTTCCTGCGCCGCCTGCGGCACAAAGTAGAGATTGGTGATCCATCCTTTGAAGAATACCGCGAGATCTTCCGCCGCGTGGCACAGACCAAGAGAATCGAATACAACGACCAGGGCCTCGCCTATCTTTTGCAGGAATGGTACATTAAGCGCAACCGTAAGCTGCGCGCCTCTCATCCCCGCGACCTGTGTGACCAGATCAATGACATCGCCAGCTATCTGGCTGTCCAGCCCAGTATGTCCCGCGAAATGCTTGATCGCGCCGCCAAAGCATATTTCGTGGATATTTAATCTCGCTCGAGCCACCGTTCTCGGCGGCCTTGCGCGGTGAGCAGTTTTGAATGTAGGGTACGTTCTCCCTAAACTGGCCAGCACAGACTAACATGTCCGCCGGTGTTAGAACGCCGACCGCGCCGAAATATATAAATCCAATAATGTCCCTGCTCTACGAACTCCCTCGCCCTATAGTCTTCGGTCATCGAGGCGCATGTGCCCATGCACCTGAGAATACGCTCGCGTCATTCGTCATGGCTTTTGAGCAGGGTGCGGACGCGATTGAACTCGACGCCAAGTTGAGCGCCGATGGCCAGGTTGTGGTCATGCATGATTCCACTGTGGACCGCACCACGAATGGACAAGGTCGCGTATCCGCTCTTACGGTGGCCAAAATGCGTGAGCTGGATGCAGGAGCCTCCTTCTCTGAAAAATTCCGCGGCGAGAAGGTTCCTACGCTGGAGGAGGTTTTTGAGTCCGAAGGGCAGAAGGGCCTCATTAATGTGGAACTTACCAATTACTATGCGGGCCGCGATGATCTGGCCGAGAAGGTCTGTGCTTTGGTGAAGAAGCACGCGCTGGAAGACCACATCATTTTCTCATCTTTCTTTGCCTACAACCTGAAGAAGACTGCAAACCTCCTGCCGAATGTCCCGCGAGGGCTGCTGGCTTTGGACGGATGGAAAGGTATGTGGGCACGTTCGTTCGGATTCATGTTTGGCGAGTATCAGGCTTTGCATCCCTATCTCACGGATGTAGACCAGCAACAAGTACAGCGAGTGCATCGTTTGAAACGGCGTGTCCATGTTTGGACCGTGAATTCTGCACAGGATATCGTGCGATTGAAAGAATGGGGCGTGGACGGAATCTTTACTGACGATCCACAGACCGCCGTTCGCGCGCTCGGGAGGGGCGCGTGAATCTGTCAGGATTTCTGAAGCAGCATCCAGTCCCGATGGATGCGCAGATTAACACGGCGATGCCTGTATGGTGGGGGAAATGAAAGCCTGGAGACTGCTTATTAGCTCTCTGATTCTTTGTTCAATCATTATCAGCGTATTTATTACGCAGACATCTGTAATTGCGCGTTCCTATGAGCCGCCTCCCGGGGTCTCATCCCTTCTGAATTCGATGACACCTGAAGAAAAAGTAGGGCAGTTGTTCCTGGTGACCTTTGCCGGTACCGATACGAGCAATGAGTCCAAGATCTATGACCTGATCGTTCGGCATCATGTAGGCGGAGTAGTCCTGCTTTCTTCCAATGATAACTTTACAGCTGCACCCGGAACAGTGAATGATGCACAGGCTCTGATCTCCAGCCTCCAGTTCAGCGAGTGGGACAGTTCCCAGCATCCTGTAACTGACCCGCTGACAGACCAACTGCTTCCTTCAACGTACATCCCATTGTTTATCGGGATTACAGAAGAAGGCAACGGCGCAATTGCGGATCAAATCCTATCCGGGCTGACACCTCTACCCAGCGAGATGGCAATCGGTGCGGCCTGGAGCACGGACCTGGCAACCCAGGTTGGCCAGGTACAGGGTCAGGAGCTTTCCGCGCTTGGCTTCAACTTAATGCTGGGGCCCTCGCTGGATGTGCTGGAGACTCCCACGGCCTCAGAGAGTGGAGATTTAGGTACCCGCGTGTTTGGCGGCGATCCGTATTGGGTGGGTCAGATGGCGCAAGCCTATGTCAGTGGGTTACATGCTGGCAGTGCTGACCACCTGCTGGTCATTGCCCGGCATTTCCCGGGGCGCGGCGGTTCCAATCGCTCCCCTGAGGATGAGATTCCCACCATCCGAAAGTCGCTCGACCAGTTGAAGCAAATTGACCTGGCTCCCTTCTTTGATGTAACCGGGAATGTGAAGGCGCCCGAGGCCACCACCGATGGTCTGCTGGCTGCTCACGTTCGCTATCAGGGATTCCAGGGAAATATCCGGGCCACGACGCGCCCGCTCAGTTTTGACGCGCAGGCCCTGGCAAATATTCTTGCCCTCCCTGAGTTTGCTGAATGGCGCGCGAATGGCGGCCTGATCGTGAGCGACGATATCGGTACGCGCTCTGTACGCAACTTTTATACGCAGACCGGCGATCCTTTCTCAGCCTCCTTTGCCGCGCGGGATGCCTTCCTTGCAGGGAATGACCTGATCTATCTGGGAAAAATCCAGGCAAACGACACGACCGACACCTATACCACCACGGTGGATATCCTGAAATTCTTTGCGCAAAAGTATAACGAGGATCCCGCCTTTGCCCAGCGCGTGGATGCAGCCGTGACGCGCATCCTCGCCAAGAAATTCAATCTGTATGGCAGCTTCACCTACAGCAATGTGCAAAGGCCATCCGACCTCGTAAAGGCGATTGGCAATGCGACCGATATCACTTTTAACGTCGCGCGTAATGCAGCCACGTTGATCAGCCCTGACCCTCAGGATCTTGCAACAGTCTTTCCCTCACCTCCGCAGATCCGCGAGCGGGTGGTCTTCCTGACGGATACGGCCGTGGTCAAACAATGCAGCCTGTGCGTCGAACAGCCGACACTGGCCGTGGATGCATTGCAGCAAACGGTTGTTCGCCTGTACGGCCCTGGAAGCGGCAACCAGACCTCAGATTTTCGCCTGGCATCGCATTCGTTCCAGAACCTGCAGGATCTGCTCGAAAAGCGTGACCCCCCATTTATTGAGAATGACATTGCACGGTCTGAATGGATCGTTATTTCGATCACGGGTTCCAGCAGCGGGCAGCCTGCATTGGTCAGCCGTTTTATCCGTGAACGCCCTGACCTTGTGCGTAACAAACACATCATCCTGTTCTCGTTTGGTGCGCCCTATTATTTCGACTCCACGGATCTGTCGAACATCACGGCCTACTTTGCCCTCTACAGCTATCAATCTCCCTTTGTGGATGTGGCCGCGCGGCTGCTTTTCAAGGAATTGACTCCCGTAGGGGCGTCGCCGGTGTCCATCCCTGCGGTGGATTACGATTTAAGCACTGTTGTCAGCCCGGACCCGGATCAGATCATCTCGCTCTCTCTGGACCTCCCGCCTGCTCCCGTTTCAACGGGGACAGCCACCACTCCCGAGCCCACCGCGATTCCGCTGTTCAAGATCGGTGACACGATCGCGATCCGGACCGGTCCAATCCGTGATCATAATGGGCACAATGTGCCGGACGGCACGGTCGTCCGCTTTTCGATGGTGTTGACCGGTGAAGGCGGCGGCATCCTGAAGCAGGTGGATACAACCACGATGCAGGGTGTGGCACGGACTTCCTTCGGGCTGGATAAGCCCGGCCTGTTGGAAATTCGCGCAGCCAGTGAACCGGCAACGCGATCCCTGGTGATGCAACTGAATGTTTCACAATCCGGCGCGGTGGCAGTGACCGTGGTTGAGCCGCAGATGACCGAATCTGCGGAGCCCGCTACTCCTACGCCGGTCATTCTGCCCGAGGATCAATTTGTCACCCGGCAGGGGTATCCGCGAATGAACGCATGGTTTATCGCCATGTTACTGATCTCCTTCAGCGCCTGGGTGGGATACTGGTTCAGCCGGCGACTGGTGGTCCGCCGGGTGGCAGTGCGCCTGGTGCTTGGCATGTTGGTGGGCGGACTGATTGCCTACAACTACCTTGTTCTCGGTCTGCCCGGAGGCACCGACTGGTTAACGTCTACTGGCCTGACGGGCGCGTTGATCGTGATCCTTATCGGGGAATTGCTCGGGTTTGGCGCCGGCTGGGTCTGGTCCCGGCGATAATTTCATTTCCCGGATAGTCCACGCGGCCAAGCCTGTTCAAGGGCGAAGCATGTTATCATGCGGGCTGTTTTGAAACAGTTCCGGCAGGAGTAAACCATGGCACAACAAAGTAACGCTTCGAAAGTTAAACAGCCCCCCATCCTTTTCGATAAGACCCAGGCACTCATCAAACAGCTAACTTCCCTGCTGGGCGGGACACTCGTCACTTACTGGAATAACCCGCGCGGCAGTGTCTGCCATGATGATGTGGTAGCGTTGTATGAATTGCTTGAAAAGCTGGGGAGGAGCGAGAGCATTTATCTTTTCATCAAATCCAGCGGCGGCAACGGACAGTCGTCCCTGCGGCTGGTGAACCTGCTCCGCCAGTACTGCGACCGTGTGATCGCACTTGTCCCTCTTGAGTGCGCCTCCGCCGCGACCATGATCACGCTCGGCGCGAATGAGATTCAGATGGGACCGATGGCGTATCTCACACCAGTGGATACGTCTCTCACGCACGCGCTTTCGCCGATTGACCGCGACAACGAGCGCGTGAGCGTCAGCCTGGATGAGCTGACTCGTGTCGTGCGGCTGTGGCAGGCCCAGAGGTCCGATTCGAACGAGAATCCATATCAGCAGTTATTCCAGCATGTGCATCCCCTCGTCATTGGCGCCGTGGACCGGGCGGAGTCGCTTTCCATTATGCTGTGTCGGGAATTGCTGGCATATCACATTCAGGACGATAAGGTGGCCGAGGGAATCGCCAGCGCATTGAACGCCAAGTATCCCTCACATGGGTATCCCATCCTGTTCGATGAAGCCAAGCGTATCGGTCTCAAGGTTAGCCATCTGGAGCCGCAGATCAACACGCTTTTACTGGAGCTGAACGAACTGTACAGTGAGATGGGCCAGCGTGCCACGACTGATTTTGATGATACCCACGCGCATGGGAATGAAATTCTCAACATCTGGGAATCGACCGGTGTCCAGATCTTCTATCAACAGGATAAGGATTGGTTCTACCGAACGGAGGAGCGCCGCTGGATCACGCTCAATGACAACAGCAGTTGGCGGCGCATCGAGAAGGTGGGTAGTAAAGTGGAGAAGTCCATCCTGCACATTGCATAGATTGCCACCAACACAGATAAAACAAATCTGCCCGCAGTAATAGAACTCGGGCAGATTTGTTTTCACCTTTCCCGGAATAATATCTAATTTCCTGTATGGAAAAACCGATCCATGACAGGTGCGATGTTTTCTGGAATATCCTCGTTCCAGGCGCCGCCGTCAATGACTTCGCCAGTACGTTGCCCTTGTGCATCCAATTTGAAGTAGACCGGGATTCCCGTAAAGTTGAACCCATCTACATTCCAGCCCCACTCATCTACATCCAATTTGATAAGATACACGCCGCTATAGGCCTTGACCATGAGTTCGTTCTTATCCTTCAAGGCTTTGTTGATCGCCTGACAGGGCGGACACCAGGTCGCATCAAACTCGACGACGGGTAATAGCCCCAATTTGGTTGCTTTTTCTGCTTCGGTTGCTAAAAGCGAGTTCAAGTCCCCGTTGCCCGGGTGCAGGCGGACCTCAGTGTATGCGCTCCCGGTGGCTACTGACTCTTCGGTGGGTAGCAGATGGGGCTGCGTGACCGTGACTGTAAGGGCAGCTTTTGTTGGCGGTTCAGTTGGCGCGGCCGGTATTGGAAACAGAAAATTACATGCGAGCAAGACAGGTATAGTGATGGCAAAGACGATTCTGCTATTCATTTGGATTTCCCTTCCCATTATGGGTTTATGACAACATCTGCACAGGGTACGTGCACTTTAATCTTCTTGCCCATAACTGGCGGCCTGCAACCCGTGTCACTGCAAGCCATGTAGGTCACAAGGACATTTTCATCCAGCCAGCAGGCACCGGAAGGCAATGCCACGCGCATACTCAACGTCACCTCGCCGGGTGGATAGACCAGTAAATTCTTTGACTCAAAATCCGAGATTTCTGGCGGCACACTTTCAGTCAATTCGCCCAGCGGGGTGAGTTGGCTGTTCTCTCCCAGCTCAAGCAGGGTAGGGCGCCCGAGACCCTCCACACCGTTCTTCGGAAGGTCTTTGCTGTACAGGTGCAGGCCGGGCTCCAGGGGAGTGAAAGTGGCAGACAAGGCAGGCGGCTGATTTTCGGCGCGTGTCAGGCTGATGCTTACTTCCACACCATTTTCCTTCGCTGCCCCCAACTGGAGCATTTGACTTGATGCTGGAGCATGCGCTAGCTGGCAGGACGTCAATTCAAGCAGAAAAAAAACGATGATTGTTTGCCGTGAAATCCTCATGCGAGTGAAGTATACACGTTTCGGCCGGGCAAAAAATCCTTTTTCTGACCTACATTTTGGCATGTTAAATGTGTTCAAAATATTGACAAAATATGTACAACCTGCTAGAATGTACATATCTTACTGCAGGACTTTGCCGCAGCACGTTTCATAATGAAGGAAGTTCAGAAATCATGCGGAATACATTTCTCGCTTTTTATCTCGCCTTGAAGGAACTCCTGCGCAATCGCGGGCGCTTCATCCTTGTCGGTCTTGTGATCGCTTTGATCACCCTGCTGGTGCTGTTCATTGCTGCCCTCGGAGAGGGGCTGGCCAACGGCAACCGCCAATATGTTGCCAATTTGGATGCACAACTCATCGTCTTTTTGGAGAAGTCTGATTACATTATCTCCTCCAGCCGCCTCGAGACCAATACAGCACGTTCGGTTCGTCGCGTGGATGGGGTGGCTGACGCCGGCCCGATTTACACATCCAGCACTGAGATTGTTTCCCTGCCAAAGCCATTGAAAGTATCCCTGCTCGGTGCCGACCCGGGTCGGCCGGGGATGCCACAGATCTTGGATGGCCGCGCCTTCCGCTCAGGGGAGGCGCGCGAAACGGTGATCGATCGAAACGTCGCCTTGCGATCCGGAATCAAGGTTGGGGATGAGATCGAAATCCGTTCCACACAGGGCACGGATGATAAATTCTTCAAATTGAAAGTTGTGGGGCTTGTGGATGGACAATCCTATTTCTTTCAGCCGACGATCTTTGTCCCGCCGTCTACCTGGGAGCAAATCCGCCCGCAATCTGAATCGGACCTGGCGAGCGATACCCCTTATCCCAATATCGTCGCCGTCCGGCTGACCGATCCCTCTCAGCAGGATATCGTGGCCCAGAGACTGGTTGCGAATGTCCCCAACATCGAAGTTGCTGATATTGCCACCACGATCAACAATATCCCCGGCTATTCGGCGCAACAAGGGACTGTTCAGACCCAGGGTTTTTTCACCCTCTTGATCGGTGTGCTGGTCATCGGTGGTTTCTTTCAAATCCAGATCCTGCAGAAAGTCCCACAGGTGGGTGTATTGAAAGCGATCGGTTCCTCGAACGCAGTCGTCGGCGTTGCTGCGGTCATTCAAATCATTCTCGTGACTGCCTTTGGCGTGGCAATTGGCGGTTTGCTTACCTATCTCTTCTCGCTTGGCTTCCCGCCGACCATTCCACTTGTCTTTAACGGTCCTCGTTCGTTGATTGCAATTGCCCTGCTTCTGGGAATTGGCCCGGCAGGTGGACTGGTCTCTATCATCTACGCCGTGCGGATCGAACCGCTCAAGGCGCTGCGGTTAGGTTGAGAAGGAGTGCAAACTCTCCTGACTTTGGTCCGCCGACTCCAGTCGTCGGATTCCGGAAAATAATAGAAAAATTATGAATTCAGTTGCTCTCGAAGTCAAAGATTTAGTCAAAACCTTTTCATTGGATGGCGCAATCATCCGCGCCGTGGACTGTGTCTCTTTTCAGGTGAAAGCCGGTGAATTTGTCGCGCTGGTAGGACCGAGTGGTTCCGGCAAGACAACCCTGCTTTCCATTCTGGCTGCCCTCCTGACACCCTCACAGGGACAGGTTTCCATCGAAGGCAGCGATCTCACCAAAATGAATGAAAAGCAGCGTGTCAGACTGCGCCGCGAAAAGATCGGGTTTACGTTCCAGTCGAATAACCTGGTCCCTTATTTAACGGCGCAGGAAAATGTCGAATTCATGCTGCGCCTCAACAACCGGCTGGATAAAGCCGGCCGGGTCCGCTCTCAGGAGCTGCTGGATCGGTTGGGGCTGTCAGAACGCCTGCACAGTTTGCCTGCTCAAATGTCCGGCGGACAGCAGCAACGCGTCGCAATTGCACGCGCCCTGATCCACAGCCCGGCCGTTGTGCTTGCCGATGAGCCGACAGCCTCTCTCGACACCGAGCGTGCATTCCAGGTAGTCGAAACATTTGCGAATCTGATCCATGAAAACAACCGCGCGGGGATCATGGTGACGCACGATCTGCGGATGTGCAAATATGTAGATCGTGTGCTCCAAATGCGCGATGGAAAGCTCGTCAATGTGTATGAGAGCAAAAAGGAAATCATGGAACTGGCACGGGGAATTCACTAACATAAAAAATCAGGAGGCGATGTGAGCTGCCTCCTGATTTTGTGTTTCAGTGTCTCGCTATAAAAAATAGGGGGGACTGGTCAACAGATAATTCTCAAACTTTCCAAACGGCGAGTCGGACATGATCGAGCCGAAGAAGCCCTCGAGGCGATAGCCCCGCTTCATCAGATAGTCTGTGGCAACGCGGTTGATGAGTGGAAGCTCAAAACCTACGCGCTCTGCTCCAAGCTCACAGGCTTGAGTTTCAGCATGTGCAAGGATGGCCGGAAAATCCTTGTTGTCCAACGCTGCGAATGGACCGTAGAAATCCTTGTGAATATAGCCATAGCCAACGACTTTTTCCGCACGACAATAAAGGTAGCCGGTGCGTTCCTTCATCAGCCATGTATGGTCGAGCGGACGCGAATGCCTGAGAATCGCCTCATCTATTTCCGCCGTCGTCTGAAGCGGATTTTCATCCGAAGCCATACCCGTGACCTCCAGATCTGATTCCACTTCCACGCGTTCGGGGATTCGTTCCACGTATAGCTCGGTTATGTAGGGATACACACCCGATTTCAAATACCGCGCCAGCGCGCGGAGGTCGCTGGTGGCGACAATGACACGGTGTTCTGCGCCCTCACGTGGAAAAGCTCGCTCGATCAACCCTCTGCCAACGCCCGCCGTCTGATTGCCGGGCAGGACAAAGAACTCGGTCAACTCACGCAGGTTCCCGCGCAGGATGCTGCGCGCGTAGCCAACGGGTCTGCCGTCTTCTTCTGCAATCCAGAACTGATCGCAAGTCTCTGCCAGGTGATTCCAGAGCGAGGCGCGGCGCTCCCATGATTTTGCCATTTGCTCCGGGCTTTGACCTCCGGTAATTGCCAGCACGCCCGCATGGACACTGAAGTCCAGCATGGATTGTTGAAAGATGGTGAAGGTGGCGTAATTATCTTCAAGAGTACCCTTGCGATAATGGATCGGCATGGTTGTCTCCTGAACAGGATTATACAGACTTTTTCCGGGATGCAGATTTCGGCCGAATGACTGCAAGTGTTTCGTGATCAGGCTGATGAGAGTATGGTTCTAAGCCACCACTGAATTAAAAGAATAGACCTCCCGGCGCAGATTCCTGGACCAGAAGGTATATTCTCTTTATGCTTCGAACTAGATTTTGATCATCATCCTACGAAACCAGGGCTTAATTATTGAGCTGTAAAGGTCATGCCCGCGCTCCAGGGGCCGGTACCCGCTGAGTTCCAGGTTTCGATCCACCAGGTGTGGGTTCCAGCACTCAGGGTGAGGGCGGGTGTGACGGAGCAGGTGGTGCCATTGCAGTTAGCTTGGGCAGAGGTGTACCACTGCTTAAAGAGATTGCCAGATGGACCATTGATCCACAGGTAGTACCAGGTGGCTCCCGGGACGTCATCCCACACGTAGGTCGGCGTGTGTGTACCGATCGTGCTTGTTGGTGCAGTCAATGTAGCGGCAGCAAGCGGAGTGATGCTAAAGGTCATGCCCGCGCTCCAGGGGCCGGTACCCGCTGAGTTCCAGGTTTGGATCCACCAGATATGGGTTCCACCGGCCAAGGTGGTCGTCGGAGTAACAGAGCAAGTGCTGCCATTGCAGTTGGCTTGTGCAGAGCTATACCATTGCTTGACTACGTTCCCGGACGGTCCATTGACCCAGAGATAGTACCACGTGGCGCCAGGAACCTCATTCCAGGTGTAGGTCGGGTTGTAATTGGTGCCGAGGGTGTCTTGAGGTGAGACCAACGTAGCCGTGCCTGCCAGCGAGGTCGTGAAGCTCATGGATGAACTCCACGGACCGGTACCAGCGGAACTCCAGGTCTGGATCCACCAGGTGTAGTTGCCGGCACCCAATAAGAGACCGGCCGGAGTGACTGAACACGTTGTGTCGCTGCAATTGGCCAGGGCAGAGGTGTACCAGAACTTGAAGACATTTCCGGAAGGCCCATTGACCCATAAGTAATACCAGGTCGCGCCGTACACCGTATCCCAGGTGAAAGTGGGTGTGTAGTTCGTTCCGATGTTTCCAATGGGTGAAGTGAGCGTAGCTGCTCCAGGAACGACCGGGAGTGTATTGATCGTCCAGGTATAAGATGCAGGAGTAGCATCCAAATTCCCAGCGGTATCCTTAGCGCGCACGCTGAAAGTATGAGATCCACTTGCCAGACCTGTGTACTTCTGTGTCTGTGGACCGGTACAAGCAGCGAAACTTGCGCTATCCAACTTGCATTCAAAGATGGCTGTCGCATCTGTGCTGGTGAAGGCAAAGGTTGCATCGGGACTGCTGCTCGGGTTGGCGGGCCGCGAGCTGATTTGTGTATCCGGAACCGTGAGATCTACCGCAATGAAACCTGATGTATCACTACTCATGTTACCCGCGGCATCCGTGGCATTGAGGACCAGGTCGATGTCGCGTTCGGGCAGGGCCGCGGACGAAACACAGGACCAATCACCTAAACCGTCCACCAAAACATCCTGACAGATTTGAATCGGATTGCCCAGATCATCAAAATACCATACATTGACCCAGCTACCGGGCTCTGCGGTACCACTGATGGCAGGAGTTGAATTATTGGTGCTGCTGCCTTGTGCATCCATAGTGGGAACAACTGGTGCGGTGAGATCCACTGTAAAGAAGTATGATGTGTCACTGCTCGCATTGCCGGCATCGTCAGTGGCATTGATGACCAGTTCGATTTCGCGTTGCGGCAGGGTTTCAAGCGAAACGCAGGACCAGTTACCTGATCCGGTTGCCTGAACATTTTCGCAGATCTGAATTGGACTTCCGAGGTCATCGAAATACCACACGTTGATCCAGGTATCGGCTTCTGCCGTGCCAAGAATCGTGGGGGTCAAATCGTTTGTGAAGCTGGAGGGTGCATTCACAACAGGTGTGGCCGGGCTGGTTAGATCTATTACCCAGGTATATTCGACGAAGTTGGGATCGAGTCGGTTTCCGGCTTCATCAACTGCATCCAGTGAGAAAGTATGAGTGCCTTCAGGTAGACCGGTATACGACCACAGGCCGGGATTGCTGGAGCAATTTTCCCATCCATTGCCATCCAGATCACACCAGAATTTCAGATTCTCCGAAGCAGTGACGTTATCGATGGCATGGAATTCAAAGGTTGCATCTGAGAGGTTTGTGGAGAGGAGCGGACCCGAATCTATAAGAACATCAGGTGGAATCAGGTCAGCTGATGCGGAAGCAGTGTTGGTTAGCAGCAAGGTCAATGCCGTAACCATGATAATGAAGATGGACTTATTGAAGACGCGCGTAAAACATGTGAAGCGTTGCATTGGATTCTCCTTTGTTAAGTTCAGGTTTTGCGCCTTGGTGATTGTGTCCCCTGATAAATCTTTAGTGAACACCTCCTATATGAAATTCGATGTCTGGGTTTTTACGATCAGATGATGAGGATAGGCCACGGGGTGATGATGGTGATCACTCCCCATGCGATCCACTGTAAAGACAGAACTTCCTGGATGTCGAAGCACTTATACTGTTCGGATGACTATGGTCAGCTTCACGCCTTTCATACTTGTTATTAATTTCTTTACGCAATTGTTATTAATTTACGACCAAATCGATCCCTGGTACACAGTAGATCTCCACAAATTTTGAAGACAACCGTTTGTGGTATTCCACAAAAACTAACCAAATACCTCGTAGTTTCTACGCGATATTTTATAACCCATGCCAGGATGTGCCTTCGTTTCTCGTTCTACCCTTCATCGAAAGGCTTCACACAAGAAAAATAACTGTACAGTTTCTTTCCGTATCCGTTGTTCTTATGATACAAGATTCGCCATATGATATTTTCTCACAGGAACAAAAAGCTTCCGAGGTTCATCACCTCAGAAGCTTTACTACTGAACTACGCGACTAGAAGTGGTTTCATAACTGGTTAAGAGTAATGAGCAGACAGGTGAGATGAAAGAAGGCCAGATAGATTGTCAACGAACGTTCCCAACGGACGACCAGGCGTCGGTAATTGCCGAACCAGGAAAAGGTGCGTTCGACTTTCCAACGTTTGCGATAGCGACGCAAGGGTCGGCCATCTTGTGTAGGCGGCTTTTTGCGATT
>JAKOVF010000336.1 GCA_029782225.1 Chloroflexota bacterium
TCACTCCAATTCCGTCCATACAGTACAACTCCCATTGCACAGAACCGACCTCAAATCATTTTTTTCATTCCGATAGTTAGCGTTTTACGGCCCGAGCGTCGCATCGAATTTGGCGGGACGATCTGTCGCATCAAAATAGAATCTCAAACCAACCGCGTTGCTGTGTCCACCACAAAAGCCACCGCTTCCATTCGTCCCAATTCGCGTCAGCACTTTGAGGGACAACGCATCCGTCGTCCCATCAAACGACTGTGCATTAAACGGTTCGAACGCGATAACACTGTGCCGTTCTTGTAGATCTCTGCACGCAAGTCAAAGCGGGTACCTTGGTCGTCACTATTCTTTAGGCCAAGCCACACAGGCAGGTTGTTGAGTGTTGTCAATCTTGCATCGGTCAGTGCGGCAAGCGTCTTGTCCGTCGGAGGACTACGAGTCCCACCAACAGCAGGGCGATGCTCAACGAAAGAAACACCGAAAGGTTGCCCAGTGTCCGTACGAGTTGTTCCTGTTGTATCTGCGCTTCCCTTTCTGCGCGCACGTGCGGCGGCAAATACTCAGCAGGGACACGCAAGAGCAGGATCGGCTGTGGTACGACAGGACCCGTTGGCACAACGACTTGGAAGCCGCCGCCGTAAAGGTAAAGACTGTTATTCCCTTCCAAAAGCGCGCCACGATCGCTCTCTGCCCATCCTACGGCGAAAAAACGCCCTGCAAGTTCAGAGCCATCTACAACGCGTTGATCTCCTGCAACCAGACGAATTCCGCCGCGGTAAAGAAAGAGGCGGTTTCGAGAGATGACCGTTCCCCCAGAGCCAACAGTATCATATGGAGTTCCATTTATTGAGAGTTCCAAGCTAATTTGATTTCTCAATAGTTCCCTGGAAAGAGGAGTATCATCTTGACTTGTCAAAACTATGCTTCCCCCACTTCCTGGGGTTTCCATTGACGACAACGCAAGCAGAATTCCCAAATCCTGTTGCCAATAAACATTCTTGGCTTTCTGAATCAGCGCTAATATCGTTGGGTCAAGTGCAGCACCTTGTGTAAAAGTATACTTTGGAACAGCAAAACTTCCGTTTGTAGGGTTAACGATCACATAATCATTAACACTTCGCCCGATCCACCAATTCTTCGCAATATGATAACCGCCAACGAAACCTGCATTGAGCATTTGAGAGAGAATCGCATGTTTCGTTGATTCGTCTTGACAGCCGGACACCAGTACCTCTGCCTGTGTCGGAAAGCGCGCTTGTTCGCTGATGCTGGGGCAGGCACATTGAACGAAGTATTGCAGCCACGAATTGTTCCTTCCCCACCAACCCCAACACCAGCTCCAATACACCAGCCATAGCAGCGACAGCACGGTCAACACGCCAACAAACGGTGAGATTCGTATCCAGACGCGCATCATTACTCAATCCGCTCCAGCACTCATGGCGCGAATGTCGCTTCAAATCGCGATGGACGGGTTATGCTATCGAAATACAAGCGCAAGCCCACCGCGTTACTATGTCCACCACAGAATCCACCACTCCCATTCGTTCCAATCCGCGTGAGTACTTTGAGGGACAACACATCGGTAAGTCCATCGAACGTTTGTGCCGCGAACGGCTCGAAAGTCACCACACTTTCCAACGCATTGTTCGCATTCCGTGTAATGCCCTGAATGCAGTGTGTCTCTCCTGAAGCGATCAGCGTGCCGTTCTTGTAGAGTTCTGCGCGCACATCAAAGCGAGTGCCCTGGTCATCACTGTTCTTTAATCCTAACCAGACATGCAGGTCCTCCAGCGTGCTCAGTTCTCCATTCGTTACAGTTGGCGCCGTGATCCATGTGCCAATTTCTTCCCACGGATTTCCGCCATTGAAGTTGACGCCGGTGGAATCTTTGTATTTTGCCGTCGAAGCAGTTAGCGCTGTGGAGTCCAGCAGCAACACCGGCGGATTGTTGTTTGGACCGATGCCGTGCATGTAGAAACTCTCTGCGGTAAGCGGCGTAGCAGTCGCGATGGGTGTTGGCGTCGCCGTTGGTGTGATCGTTGCCGTGAATGTGGACGCCGCTGTGCTTGTTGGTGTAGCAGTGTCGGTCGGTGTGTAAGTGGTGGTTGGCGTAGGGGTGGGTGGCGCAGCGATGTTGACTTGGAGTGTATCGGTGATCACAAACCCTGAACTATCACGAACTGTCAACGTTACAGTAAAGTTACCTGCTGTACTGTAGGTGTGAACTGGTGTCAACGTATCTGCCGCACTGCTTCCATCTCCAAAGTTCCACGTCAGTTGGTGCGTATCATTTGGATTTGGATCGCTGAATGTACCGTTAAATGTCATCGGTGTGCCAACAGTACTTGTTAGGTCACTACCTGCGTTGACCTGTGGTGGGACAGGTACTTCAGCGGCCGTTTCGGGCAGTCCAAACGTGGTCGATTCGACTTGATTCTGTGTGGTCGTTCCTTCGATGTAAAAAAGATTGGCGACATCTATTCCATCGGAATACATCCCAAAGAGTCTATACGCGCCTGTGTCTGTGCCCGTCACAGTCAGAATATAATCACCCACTTCGGGATCGGTGACCATGAGGTACTTGTGCCCATTGAGCTGATCGCGAAAGTAAAAACTGTTTGGAATCTCCTGATAAAAATCACTGCCAATGACGGATTGATGTCCCAATCGACGACCTTGTGGGTCGGTTAACGTAAGCTCAACGGGGCTAAGAGCGGTAATGACCAAACTCTTTTGACTGGTCGCATTTTGTGCTCCACCATATAACAGAAGGGCTTCTGGTAAATTCTGAGAAGTCAGACACTGCAAGACCGCCTCAATCGTCGCTGGTTCGGCAGACATTGTCAGATGCTCTGCTCCAGTGAGAATTGTAGTTACCGGGGTTGGAGCGCCCCACATTGAGTCGTCAAAGGCACTTGAGACCAGTACCGAATTGTCACCTACCGTGCTTTGATACTTATAACTATTCTGAGTTGTTAGACTTCTAGTGCCATTGAACCAATATGGAGGCTGATTTCCGGGCATTCCAACTTCATATGCCTCATCAGTCGCGAGTCCTGTTCCATAGACGATGCAGACATTTTGATTGCCCAAACGTGCGCCAAAATTGGCTATTGCGTTGGATGTATTCAATCCGTGATACTGTGTCGTAAAACCGTGCAATGTACTTGGAAGGATGCGCGGATTGATATTGTAGGGATCAAAGACTTTGCCTCCCATCGTTTGATTGTTCACATCGTCAATTGTGCCCGTTCTGACTTCAGCAGACTCCAGTAAGGGATTTGCCATTCTTCCATACGGGAATTCTACTTGAGAGGAAGTTCGTCCGTTCTGTAAAAGATGTGCAGGCGCATAAACCGGAAACAATTCCGGCATGCTTGCCGGGCCATAATCAGGATCGTGGGCAAACTGATATTCATCTTCAGGTGTCAGAACCCATCTACAGATCTTTGGCCATGGGATAGGAACACACTCCTCATGTCCATAACTAGAATCCATGGCGCGCTGAGGACCATAAAGCAAATAGCTGAGTAAGAATAGTGGATTCTCATCAATGGAAGGATCCGGCGCTATTCCCTCGACGATCCGATAGGTAATCGGCACACCTTTCCAAGGCCCTCCGATACTGACAAAGTGGCTCGTATTATTTTCGTACCAAGAACCTTGAAGATAAGCTCTGGCGACTACTGTGCCAGCACTGTGTCCGATAATGTCGAAACTTACTGCATTTGGGTTCGAGTACCCAGCCACCCATGGAATGACACTTGCTTTTGGCGCATATATCTCTGATATGGCGTTTCTCAGATAGAATGCAGACACCATATATGATTTAAACCAATCATAGACAAACTCGAAATAACTTTTGTCACGTTCATACCCCATTATTTCGAGCACTGTGAAGAGTTTGTTGTATTCGGCAATTACATTAGCAGCCCCGGCCGTAGCCCAGGGATTACTTTGATCATAGGTGGGTGCAAAAGGTATTGTATTTGCAAAACCTGGGACAAAAATGATTGGGCGGATCTGTGCCGTAGGTAGCGAGATGACTCGTTGTGCTTGTCCGTAGGAATTGCCTTGCTCCTCTGCATCTACACTTAGATTTAGTTGTCCGGCGACAGAGGGTTGTACCCAAATCTTGGATGAGAAGGAGAGTGCTGTATTGGCTGGTATCAACAGGTCAGTACAAACTGTTCGATAGTTGGTAAAACTGTATGCCTCACCTGCATAATGAGATATGTCCGGGTAGCAAATTGGTTCTCCTGGCAATCCTTGCTCATCAAAAACATAAAACCTTGTCTGCTGATTTGGAGAATTAAAAGTGCTTGTGACATCTAGTGTGATGTCCACCGGATTCACATTCGTGATGGTTAGCATGACGGACAGAGGATTCTGTTCGTACCAGCCATCGCTATTGGTGGTTAAAGTCGTAACGGTCGTTCCACTTGCATTCAAAACCTCTAACCTAACCAACGGGTCACTCGGCATCAACTTCATCGCATACGCATTCACATCGTTCCCGTCACTCTGATTGCCTGCCACATACACCGCGCTGCTCGCGTCCACCGTGACACCACCTGCGCCATCAAATGAACTTCCACCAATCACGCGCGTCCACGTTGGCGTCAAGGTGCTGTTCAACCGCAGGACAAATCCATCCCCATCCCCGTAATATGGCGTCAGCCAGTCACCCGAACCATTGTCACCCACGACAAAAACTTCCCCTTGCCCATTCACCGCAATTCCATTGCCCCAATCGTCCCCACTCCCGCCAAACAACTGCGTCGTCAACGCACCGTCCGCGCCTACCCGCGCCACAAACACATCGTGACATGGCTCCGCACTTTCTCGCGCGATTTCGGGACCGATACAATCACCAGCATGATAGCCAGCCCAATCGGTCGAATCGGTAGCGCCAACCACATACGCATTTCCCGCAGCATCTACTGCAACGTCACTGGGGGACTCATTCCCTGAACCGCCAAAGGTCTGCGTTTGCCCGCTCGAACGATTCTGAACAAAGCCCTGCGCGTTTCCGTCGGCGCTGGATGCTCCCGTCACCCATACCGTACTGCTGCTAACCGTCACAACCGAAACGTACGTCCCTTCGGCGCCAAGATTCAAAAATTCTGGCGCGCCCAAACTGCCATTCATGTCCACTGCAATCAGATATCCTGACCCCTCACTGGATGCGCCCCAATTCGCGGAACTTGATGACCCGCCCACGAGCAAACTTGTGCCATTCCAAGCCAACCCATTCGCGAAATCCAAATCGGTCCCGCCCAGCCGTTGTGCCCAGTCCAGTCCTCCACTTGCATTGACCTTTGCCACAAAGCCATCGTAATCATAGGGATTCCCACCACCAGCAAAATCGGATGAAAACGTCGAACCACTCACGAACGCATTGCCCTCTGCATCCACCACAATCCCCGACGCGTCATCGCTTTCGGAACCGCCAAAAATCGTGGTTTGAATTACCGTGCCAGTAGAATCCAATTTGACGACGAACGCGTCAGAATCAAAGTTGGCGGAATATCTTGAACCTGCCACGTACGCGTTTCCCCCGCTGTCCACCGCGATATCGTTGCTAACATCCACAACCCCGCCGCCGAACAGAGTTTGATAAACCGTATCGTCATCCAGCTCGGCGTTCGATTTTTTGGATGCCGCTTTGGTTGTGAATGGCGCAGTCACCACATCTCCTTCGACGCGGGCATCCGGCAATGTTTGGTTCGGGCTGGCTTTATGCACGACTCGGAAGAACGGCAGCGTGAACGCGCGCACCACCGTTTTGACCTGCACTCCATTCTTGGCAAGGGTCAATTCTTGCGCGCCGCGAATGCGGAGTTTCACTTGCGATACATCTGCGCCCTTGCGCGCGACGAGACGCGGCGTAAAGCGTCCATCTTTTGAGGTGAGCACCAAATCAATTTTCGGGTAAAAGTTTTTCAGCCGCACGCCTTCCCACACCGGCACATCGGTGCGCCATGTGTCGGGATTGTCGCCCAAATAAAACGACATCCGCGTGTCAATGCGGCGGAACGGCACGATTTTTATTTTCTTGTTCGCGCCAACAAATTTGAGATTGAGACTAACACCCTGTCGCGTCGGCGGCGCGGTGTTCGGCTTGCGCTGCCCTGAGCGTGTCGAAGGGTCTGGCAGTGGTTCAAGCACGGACAAAACCAAACTCTTGTTCCGCACCGTCAGAATCGAACTGCCCAGCTGCGCTTGGAATTTGACGCGCTTGTCAAACTGTCCCACATTTTCGACAAAGAAAACGGGAGAGTGTTTCGACGACGCGCGTCGCAAAGTGTTTTGGGAGGATTGTGTCTGCGGTTCGCGCGCGGGGGCGATTTCCTGTGCGCGCAGAGCAGGGGTGAAATTAAACAATCCAAACAGACCGAACAAAACGAACACGAACAAAACAAGGCGGGAGAGACGATGTGAGTTCATTGTGGTCTCCTATTCAGTTGTATTTAAAAATGCAAACAATCGAAACGCGGCGATTATAGCATACAAGGATTCTCTTGCGCGCGATGTGTCAAAAAATGTCACAGGACTTTTTACCCATCGCCAAAACTGAGCGCCTGCATTTGATCGTCACCCCTCGTCAAATTTCGACGAGGGGTATTCTCTTTCACGTTGTCGAAATGGCCCCAAACGGCGATATCGGAAACACCCGCGCGTGCATCAACGCCACCGCTTTACGCAACTCGCTTTCGGGCGCGAAGAGGTTGATCCAGTCAATCAACGGATACACTGGCAGTTCATTCAGTAACGATTCCATCTCATCACAACGGAATGACCAGATGATTGCTGCGCGCGTTGCGGGCAATTTTGCGTCGTTCGATTCCGGTTCGATTTGAAACGCCCAGCCCGCGCGATTCAATTCGGCAAGTTGCAAAAAGAATTCGTCCATTGCGCTCACCTCATTTTTGAATGTGGTGAGCGCATTATAGGACGAACGCACGTTCTATTCAAGATGTCACACGACGATTACGCGGATGGATGCTCTTTCACTCGCGTGTGACAAATCGTGGGATTAAGGAATGTTCCACTTGAGAATATCGCGCAGCGCACGATAGAGAACTTGGTCCCAACTTGCATTTGCTTCGTGGAATGGTTTGTTCCAAATGTTCGGGTCCACCTCTTCCATCGCTTTCTCCACACGCTCTGCGCTATCGCCGCGTTCAACGCACAATTTCCCGGGCAGGCGAATAAAGAGGAAATAGTTGTCGCCGCAGTCGTTGCGCGGATATTGCCACGAACCCTGTTCGTGCATACTTTTCGATGGGTCGAAAATCGCTTTGCCATATTCGCCCGCCAACAGCACGAGCGAGAGAATCAAAAACAACGCGAGCCACTTGCGATAATTGTTCAGGACTGTAAGCATGTTCATTTCCTCCTGAAAAAAAATCAGGTCGAGGCGATTTCATATCGCTTCGACCTGATTCTCATTTGTGTCAATCTTGCCGTTTATGGTTTTTGATGTTGCGCGGAATTTGCACACCACTCAAACGCGCTCCGCGTACTGGCTTGAGCGAAATCAATTTACGAGTGAGAGATCCGCGCAACCTCCTTTCTGCTAAATCTCGACCATCGCATCCTCACCAATCATCTCTACTACTGCATTGCTGATGGCGTCATAGTCCACGCCGTGCGGCGCGCCAATTTGGATGGGCGCGTCGCTGCGTTCGAACAGCAATGCTACCTCGTCGGCGCCCGGATGCGCGTTGAACAATTCAAAGAGCGGGCGAACGTATGCTGCGCCTTCCTCGGGCGGTAATTCTCGAAAATGGATATAGATGCGACGCGCTACTACATCTTGCCCATCAACAGATTTTTCTTGAATCTCCAAAGCATCATTCGGGATTTCCAATTCGTCGTCGCGTTGTTCCTCGACGCGTGCTGGTATCGGTGAGTGACGTGTCACGATTTCAGAACCACGTGTACCAAACACGGTTGCGGCGCGGCGGAGTGGGGGCGCGCTTGGAATGGGTTGCGCGACAGCGATTGTTTTTTTCGCGCGTGCTTCGGCAATGCGACGGAGCGGTGGCAAGGGAGAATCTGTCGCGGTATTTGTAACCACGTTCTCGACTGTTGAATCCCCTTCACTTGCTGTTTGCGTGTCATCATCGAAAAGTGCTTGCACACGTTCGACGATAAACGAATTCTTGTCGTCGCGCGTTTGAATGCGTCCCTCGACCAAGATGGCATTCTCTTTATGCAACAGAGATGCCGCGTTCGTGTACGCGCGCGGAAACAGCACGAGTTCAACATCACCTTCGTCATCTTGAATTTGCACGAACGCCATCGGCTCGCCTTTTTTCGTTTTGGTCTTGCGAATACTTTTGATGATGCCCGCTGTCGTGAGCATTCCGTTCTGTTCCGTGCAATCGGCAAGAGCGATGGACGACAACGCTTTCTCATTTCGTTCGCGCAACAACGCGCGCAAACGTTCCATCGAATCTTCCGCGAACACGATGCCCATATGTTCGCGTTCCAATTTTGCTTTTTCGGCTTGCGACATCGGCGCGGTGAATACAAGTTCGACGTTCGCAAATTCGGCTGCCGCGTTCTCGAAGAGCGATAACTGTCCTTTTTCTTGCAACATGGACGCGGCTGCGCTGCACGCGATCAATCGTTCCACACTCTTGAGCAGTACCGCGCGTTCGCCGAGTCCGTCGAGCGCGCCCGCGCTGATGAGCGCTTCGAGCGCGCGGCGATTGACCTGTTTCAACAGCACGCGTTGGCAGAAATCCGCAAGCGATGAGAACGGTTCGCCCACGCAGCGCGCATTGACAATTGTGCGCGCTGCGCCTTCGCCTACATTTTTGATTGCGCCGATGCCATAGCAAATCGCGCGGCGTTCCGATTCAATCGAAAACTGTACGTCGCTGTAACGCACATCAGGAGGCAATATCTCAATCCCCGCGCGGCGCGACTCTGATGCAAGATGTGCGATTTTCTCCAAATCGGGATGCCACAACGCGTTGACTTGAACGAGCAATCGTTGTGTTTGTTCGCGCAATTCTTGGAGCAGCGCCGAGAGCATTTGCAATTCGCTGCCGGTCAATTCGCGCAACGCTGTTTCGTCGAATTGATGGATGCCCTGTGAAATGGAGAACAGCGCAAAGCCATAGGGTCCCTGCAGGGCGCGTTGTGCGAGCGCACGCGCAATCGGTGTTGCAAGATTCGGGTAATAGCACCGCACGAGCCGTGTCCACGCGTCAATGGTTTCTTCCGCAACAGCATCGAAACTCCACGTCGTGGCATTAGTATCTTGTGCAACATCGCTCGCGTTCATGGTCTTTTGAGAAAAACAAAAAGAGGGAGGACCCGTTAACTCGCAAACGCGAGATAACAGTCCTCCCTCTCCGCATGTCAAACGGTTCCGCGGCGTTTAGTTGTCGCCGATTATTTTTATCCCAAGCGTGATTGCAATGGGTTCGCGTTCAGTGGCTCAGGCAATCAAACAAAACGGAATTCGTTTCAGACGAGGGGTGGAACACAAAACGTTCCAGCCGATTACGGCGCTACTATAACAGAATGAAATGTGAGGGTCAATGGTTTGGGAAATGATTTTTGGTGTGGCAATGATTCATCTGAAGCAAAACGCACTATTTTGTTGGAAATTTTTTCAACCAACACTTTGGTTGAAAAAGAAAGTGGAAAAAGTACGCAGGTCTCATTCCAAATGATTCACGGTGTCGAACTCGGCGTCGGCGTCGGCATGGGTTCTATTGGCAAACCGGGGCAGGTCGGATTTTCTGCATATTCGTTATCATATGTGGCAGACTCGCGGTTGATGTATTGCGCGTATTCTGCCCGCGTGAAATTGCGGTTGGCAACGTAACAAGCTCGAGCTTCCCACGATGACAAGTCAAGATCCCATAGGAGGATAGATTTGTCCAAACTCCCTGATGCCAGCATCTTGCCGTTCGGACTGAATGTAACACTCTGAACAACGTCCTGATGTCCGGTGAAAGCTTGTCCTATTGGCTCCCGCGTATCTGAATCCCAGAGAATAATTGTGTTGTCTCTACTGCCAGAGGCGAACAGTCTGCCATCTGGGCTGAATGCGATACCTAGCACATCGTATCGATGGACTGTGAGTCGGTGAGCGATGGGCTGATGTGTATTCACATTCCAAAAGATGATGCCACTATCGTGGCTCCCAGAGGCCAATAAGTTGCCATCTGGACTGAATGCAACACTCGTTATCCCAAGGATGTGTCCAACAAGTGGTTCGCCAAGAGGTTGATGTGTACTCATATCCCAAAAGATGATGGTGCTATCATTACTCCCTGACGCCAACAACTTGCCATCTGGGCTGAATGCAACACTCGTTACCCTAAATAGAACTGCAAAAATCATGCAACAATCTTGAGAATGACATCGGGTGACTCAGCCATCTCAGAAATGAAGGCTTCGACGGCCGCCATTAAACGGGCCATGGTGCGAAAGAAATAGTTGTCTGTGACGTTGCGTCGGAAATGGCGCCAGACCCGCTCAATCGGATTCAAACGCGGCGAGTAGGTTGGCAGAAAAT
>JAKOVF010000337.1 GCA_029782225.1 Chloroflexota bacterium
CACTCACCCGAGCAATGAGTTTGCTCAAAGGTGAGTTGCTGAGTGAGATTCAATGAACGCGTCATGACAGCACAGATTCCGATCCGTGCTGTCTTGGTGATTGCAGCTCACGCGGTCAATTGATATTGTACCGCGTACAAAGATTTGAGGACCAGCCATGGCTGCGTCCGAATTCATTCAGAAGAGATTGAGGTAGGAGTGGCAAAACGCTGCTCCTACCTCAATTCTTTTTCGGGAGGAATGAGAAAGTGACCAGCACACTCAAGAACATTTCTTCAGCTCTCCGAATGTGGCTCGTACTTTTTTTGCTTATGTCGCTCGTGCTGTTGGCAGGTGAATACGGCAAAGCGATTTTTGATCCATCGCGAAGCATACATCCCGAAGGTTCGTATCAATTTCCGCGCGGCGATTGTGGCGACAACTATTTCCTCTTTATTCGCCTGCCCGGTGATTTGTGCTTACAGCGCGGCGACAGCGCGGAAAAAGTGGAAAAGGCGATGGAAGAGGTTGACCCGACGATCTGGAAGCAACCCTTCGATCAAGCGAGTATGCGCTGGGATCAAGTGCTATTCCGCGCGCTGCGCGATGTATTGAAATGGCCCATTCCTTGACGGCGCAAAGCGTCACACGACGTTAGTGCTAATGCAGAGTTCGCACCAAACCGAGTGACCCTTTGTGTAGAACGCTCGTTCGTCCTATAATGCGCGCAGGAGGTGCGCGATGGACGAATTCTTTCTGCAACTTGCAGAACTCAATCGAGCGGGCTGGGCATTTCATATCGAACCCGAATCGAACAGTGCGACGTTGCCGGCGACGCGGGCGGCAATCCTCTGGACGCTGCGAAGAGATCAGATTGGCGCAGCAGCGTTGGATGAACTCCTAATGTATCCACAGATCGACTGGATCAATCTGTTTGCGCCGGAAGGCGAGTTGCGGAAAGCGGTGACAAAAATGCACGCATGGGTGTTTCCGATTCCACCTTACGGAAATGTTGCCGCAACATGATGCGAATAGCAAAACCCCTCGCCGCAATTCGACGAGGGGTAACTAATCAATCCACTTTAGTTTGTTGGAAATTGTCCGGACATGAAAATTTGTTTGCCTCATTATTGAATAGCGCGCGCAACAGAATCTTTGTATGCTATAATCCGCGCGCCTCGTTTATTTGTATTTCCAAATTCAACTGAATAGGAGCTGACAATGAACTCACTTCGTCTCTCCCGCCTTGTTTTGTTCGTGTTCGGTTTGTTCGGTCTATTTGGATTGTTTAATTTCACTCCTGCGCTGCGCGCACAGCAAATTCCCCCCGCGCGCGAATCGCAGACACAATCCTCCCAAAACACTTTACAACGCGCATCGTCGAAACGTTCTCCCATTTTCTTTGTCGAGAATGTTGGACAATTCGCGGATGCGCGCGTCAAATTCCAAGCGCAGCTGGGCAGTTCGATTTTGACGGTGCGGAACAAGAGTTTGATTTTGTCCGTGCTTGAGCCATTGCCCAAACGCCGGCGCAAGCCGAACACCGCGCCGCCGACACGACAGGGTGTTAATCTCAATCTCAAATTTGTTGGCGCGAACAAGAAAATAAAAATCATGCCGTTGCGCCACATTGACACGCAAATGTCTTTTTATCTGGGTGACAATCCCGACACATGGCGCACCGATGTGCCGGTGTGGGAAGGCGTGCGGCTGAAAAATATTTATCCGAAAATTGATTTGATTCTCACTTCAAACGAGGGACGCTTTACGCCGCGCCTCGTCGCGCGCAAGGGTGCAGATGTATCCCAAGTGAAACTCCGCATCCAAGGCGCGCAAGAATTGAACCTCGCCAAGAATGGCGTGCAAGTCAAAACGGCGGTGCGCGCGTTTACGTTGCCCTTGTTTCATGTGGTGAACAAAACAGGCAAGCAGGAAAAATTGCCGAGCGTTCAAATCGAGGGTGGTGTGTTGACCGGACCGTTTGCCACTGGCATAACATCAAAAAGTACTGAAGCGACGTTTGATGATGATGTAGTGTACCAAACGTTGTTTGGTGGAGATGGCGCGGATTTTGGAAATGATATTGCCATTGATGCTATTGGGAACGCATACGTCACAGGTTCGACCTATTCTGCAAATCTGCAATCTACGGGGA
The DNA here is from genome assembly GCA_029782225.1 of Chloroflexota bacterium. GTDB lineage: Bacteria > Chloroflexota > Anaerolineae > Anaerolineales > Villigracilaceae > JAKOVF01. The sequence goes on from JAKOVF010000337.1 coordinate 2,135, forward strand.
ATCCAAGTCCATTCACGAGTGATACCTTCATGTTCAAATTTGATTCTGAGAGCGCATTTGAATATTAGTGAGCAGTGGTAAGACGGCAGAGCAAACGCCGAATGGACGCCAGATAGACGACCCCTTCACTGCTTTGGGTGCAGCGTTCGAAATCTTTGCTCAGCCGCCGATATCGTCCGAGCCACGCAAACGTGCGCTCTACGACCCAACGGCGGGGTAAAACTTGAAAACCCTTTTGGTCGGGCGCACGCGGGACAATTTCCAAAACAATCTGCAACACTTCCGCCGCCCACTCGACTAAACCGCCATTTTTGTAGATGCCGTCCGCCCACAGTTTTTGCAGGGTCTTGACCAAGTCCAAGGTTTGGGTGAGGAGCGTTTTGGCACCGTGATAGTCTTGCACGTTCGCCGCATGCACGACGACTTGCAAGAGATTGCCCATCGTGTCCACGACGATATGGCGTTTGCGTCCTTTAAGTTTTTTGCCTGCATCGTAGCCACATGTGCCGCCGGATTCAGTGGTTTTGGCACTTTGCGAATCAATGATTCCGGCCGTGGGTTCGGGGTTGCGCCCTTCTGCGACACGTGCCGCGCGGCGCAAGACAGTGTTAATGTGGTCCCACGTGCCATCGCGGCACCATTTGCGATAGTGATAAAACACGCTGTTGTGATTTGGAAAATCGGCGGGCAAATTTTCCCACTGACAACCCGTGCGGACAACATAAAAGATGGCATTCAGGACTTGGCGTAAATCCAATTTCATCGGACGACCCGGACCGCGCGGACGTTGCAGAAGTGGTTGCAGCATTTCCCATTCGCGGTCAGTCAGATCACTTGTGTATGATTTGGTTCGCGGCGACAATAGTGACTCCTACTTGGTTGGGATAGGTGTGTTTGGCAACCCCTATTCTACCAAGTAGGAATATTCAAATGCGCTCTGAGGGGAATCAAATTCAGAGTACTGTCTTTGGTGGCACAGAGAGTGATGATGGTTCTGGAATTGTAGTAGATGCGAATGGCAATGCATTCGTGAGTGGTTCTACGTATTCATCAAATTTTCCCCTCACGGGAAATAATTCAGGATACGAGGATGGCTTTGTGGTGAAGGTGAGTGGGGGCGGATTGGAATGGGCGCAGCTATTGGGCGGGAGCGATTTCGATTTCGCTTTTGATTTGGCACTCTATCAAAATGAGTTGAATGTCGTTGGCAGTTCGCGCTCTCAAGATTGGGGCGCAACGAATCTAAATGATTCAGCGTTTTTTGCGACGTTGGACACAAGCGGCAATTTCAATACTGTGTCATTTACAGATATTGGTACGACAACATACTTTACTGCTGTCAGTTTGGATAGTGCTGGCACGGCATGGGTTACAGGTATTGGTCAGGTTGACGATAGTGATCAAGTGTTGGTTCAAAATCACTCGACCGGGGCATATCAAATTTTCGGGGGTACAGGAACAGATTGGGCGCAGGGAATTTCAGTGGATAGCGTACGAAATGTATATGTCGTTGGAATCACGAATTCTTCCGATTGGTCAGGGTATCACGGCGGCATGTGTCCCGACATTGAAGGTTCCCGTCCGTGCGATGATGCGTTTGTCATCCATCTGGATGCAAGCGGCGGTGCAACAACGCAATTGTTTGGCGGAACGGGCGATGACCGCGCGTTGGATGTAGCGGCGGACGCGCAAGGACAAGTGTTTGTCATGGGTGATTTCAATTCGAGTGATTGGCTTGCGCCGCAGAATGGTGACTACGATGGTCTTGTCTTGCGCTTGAACAATGCGCTGACGCCGACTTGGACACGTGTTATTGGTGGAGGGACATACGACAGCGCGAGCGGTGTGGCGGTAGATGGGAGTGGCGCAGTATATGTGGCAGGCAGTTTGGGATTTGGGGACGATGTGAATGCATATGCGATGAAGTTGACACCGCCAAGTGTAGGGACGCCGACTGCAACAGCGACCGCAACAGCAACAGCGACTTTAACGCCAACAAATACGTCAACATCCACGCCAACGTATACGCCAACATCCACGCCAACGTATACGCCAACCGCGACTCCAGGGCCTACCTGCCAAACGCAAGCGGCTGGACAAAAGACGATTAATGTCTATGTCATTGTCTATGCCACAAGCCCCAATTCTCTTGCCGACGCGAATAGTTTGGTATGCGATTTGCGTGAGAATTTGGCAGAGGGAACCAAATATCACGGAGCGGGCTCACCATACTTGGCTTGGGAGCTTTTCAAGGGTTCAAGTAATCAAGAATTTCATTCAATCTTTGGCCAAGTACCTCAATGTTCGGATGCGCTGGTCGCCCAAGGATGCCAAGGCGCAGACTATACGACGATATTTGACAATGTTGTCACCCAATTTCAGGATGATCTTTGTACATTGATCAATAACGGAAATATCCAAGAGGTTTGGGTGCTTGAGAATGGCGCGAGTAACATGGCTGAAGTTGTCACATCTGGGCCTCACCTTCAGCACTATGTCTATGCAGGGGCTCATAATGAGCGAGACTGCACTCCACCAGCGACTCCACCGCCGGCCCGTGGGCCTGGTCTGGCAGACCGCGATTTCGCGATCTTTGCTTTCAACTATGCAACACATCACGCGAACGCGCAAGAAACCTATCACCACTACATGGAGCAAGTCTTTGCGAAATATTTCCCGTGCGAATTCAATGTTCCACTTCCGCCAATTTGGCCCTGGAATGCTCCAGGCAACCCTCCCCCTGATCTTAGAAATGCTTGTGCGGGGCTGCGAGGATTCAGCGCGCGGGCACGCACCGCAGCACAACCAGCGCAGTGCGGGTTAGCACATTGGTCGCCGAATGTAAAACTGCCTGATGAGCAAGCCGTAGCACCTCAATCATTGGACCGCCTGGGCCCGGGCTTGAAGGACCCTCCATATGGATTCATCAACGGGTGTGCGACTTGGGATCCAAGACCTATCACACCTACGCCTGCGCCAACGATATTCTGTAATGGCGCTGGTGCGTGGGACTGTGCAGGGGGTGCAAATGTATGGGAAACCGGTGATAAATCCAAGTTTCATGTTTGGTGGATGCAGCATGTTCCGGGGACGAATGGGGTAATTCGTTGTGATGCAAGTCAGTTGGGCAACTGGTGGGATTACCTGCGGGGTGACGTTGACCCGCCAGTCGTAGTCCCTTGCAGTGGCAATCAAACGAATTCTGCGCCGATTGATGGCACAGTGAGCAAAGGCCCTGTTGGTGGCGCAACCATCAACCTGTTTGTCATGCAGCCAGATGGAAGCTTATTGCCTTTATCTGGGGTTGACGCGGGTCAAACGTCTGCCGATGGCAGTTATACAATTCCAGAGTTACCGTCCAGTCTAAATGGTCAGGTATTGGTCATCCAGGCAAACAGCGGACAGTTTGTAGATGAGGCAACGGGGCAGTCGATTTCCTTCGAGGGACAAACACTGTATGCTGCCATTCCCGTTTACCATGTTGGCTTTTCGGTTGGCGGCGCGGTGACGCCGCTTACGGATTTGGCGTTTCGCCTAGCGCGCTATCAAGTGGCAAATGGTTCAACGTACGGATTGTGGTATCACGTCACTGGATACAATCAATGGGTGTCGTTCCAGTATCAATTGGGAGAAAAAGATACCGTTCCGACAAGTATCACAGGAGTTCATCCCGCGAACCTGTACGATGGGCAAACTCATTCGGCGGATGCACCCGAAACGGCGTATGCGCTGGCATTGGCGGGGATTTCGCAGCAGGCAAAGGATCGCAACATTTCTCCAACAAATTGGCTTGCCGAACTTGCGGCGGATGCAGATGACGATGGAATATTGAACGGCGCAGGGCAAGAGAGCATTGAAACGCTGGACACGGCGATTGCGGAATATCTTGCCGGGGAGCGGAACCCGTTCAATACTCCCACACCGACTTGGACGCCAACAGCAACGACGACGGCAACCGAAACCCCGACCCCGACATGGACTCCGATGTACACGCCGACAACGCTTCCAAGCAACACACCCACAGAGCTTCCGACAGCCACCGCGACGAGCACTCCGCTGCCAACGCATACGCCAACTCCCAGTACAGCCCAGGGTTTTTACTTGCGCGGCATTGGTCCAAACAACAATCCGCCCGTTCTGCTCCTTGACACCGCTGCCCCAACTGCCACAACAGCCAAGTACAAAGATTCCACAAGTGTCAACTTTAACGGCGGCAATTCGTGGAAAGAAATCGGCACATGGCTTGCCGCACCCATCCTCACGGATGGGGAATTGACAACACTCAATGACTTGCATGTGTGGCTGGGATTAAAGAACAGCGACGACCAAGGCACACGCTTTGACGTGCGCGCCGAGGTTTACAAGAACGGCATGCTGATCGCTTCGGGTGAAACGCTCTGCATCCAAGGCATTACCCGGAACGCCAACAATGCGTTGGCGAGTAGCGTGGCATTCGCGCCCTTTAACGCGCAAGACTTTAATGGTCTCACGGATGTATTGTCGCTCAAAGTGCTCACGCGGATTGGGACGAATGGAAGCGGTGGCTTTTGTGGTGGACACAGCAACGCGGTTGGTTTGAGATTCTATTTTGATGCGACAGATCGTCCCGCCAAATTCGATGCGACGCTCGGGCCGTAAAACGCTAACTATCGGAATGAAAAAAATGATTTGAGGTCGGTTCTGTGCAATGGGAGTTGTACTGTATGGACGGAATTGGAGTGA
>JAKOVF010000351.1 GCA_029782225.1 Chloroflexota bacterium
GTGGGGCGATGGGAACTGGCGCTGGTTCAGGCCGATAAGATGGGTTGTGAGCCTCTACGATAGAGAGGTGGTCCCTCTCACGGTCGCGGGTAAGGCGGCCGGGAGGGTTACCTACGGCCACAGGGTTTTGCATCCAAAGGAAACGTACGTGCCTTCCGCCCAGGAATACTTCCAGGTGGCGAGCTCGATTTTCGTGGAGGTACTACCGCCTTATCTCGCGCGGCAGCAAGCTCAAAATCTCTGCCGATGACCTTGCACGCTATGACGACAACATTCGCGCCCACCTGGCAGTCATTAACGCCCGCCGCACCCAGCCCATCACCCTCCGCTATTTTCAATATCTGGCAGCGCTCTACACGGAAATCGTTCTTGACCGACTCGTCAACCACAAAGCGCAACTCCTGGCCGACCTGAACAGCTTTGCGCGTCAGCGCAACGCAGAAAAATCGCCCGGCGAGCCACAGGACGAGCCCTTCACCGAAACCGACCTGACCAAGCTGGCTTACTGGATGGCTACGGGTAGCGGCAAGACGCTGATTCTTCATCTTAATTACTATCAATTCCTGCATTACAACCAGGAGCCTTTCGACAACATCCTTCTGATCACACCCAACGAGGGTCTGAGCGAGCAACACCTGGCCGAATTCTCCGCTTCCGGCATTCCCGCCCTCCGCTTCGACCTCAACTGCGGCGGATTGTGGGGTGACAGCGAACATATCGTTCAGGTTATCGAAATCACGAAACTAGTAGAAGAAAAGCGTGGCGGTGGGGTTAGCGTGCCAGTGGAGGCCTTCGAGGGCCGCAATCTGATCTTCGTAGACGAAGGGCATAAAGGCTCTGGTGGTGAAGCCTGGCGCAAGTATCGGGATGCGCTTGGCGAAACAGGTTTCACCTTTGAGTACAGTGCTACCTTTGGGCAGGCTCTCTCGGCGGCACGCAACGACCCGCTCACCGCCGAATACGGCAAGGCCATCGTATTTGACTACTCCTACCGCTACTTTTACGGGGATGGCTACGGCAAGGACTATCGAATCCTCAACCTTCAGGATGAGACCGACGAGGCAAAAACCGATCTGCTCCTCCTGGGCAACCTGCTCTCTTTCTACGAGCAGCAGCGCCTGTTTGATGAACAAGCCGATGCCCTGCGCTCATACAATCTGGAAAAGCCGCTCTGGGTGTTCGTCGGCAGCACGGTCAACGCTGTCTACAGCGAGAACAGACGAAAACGCAGCGACGTGCTAAATGTGGTGCGTTTTCTCCATCGGGTATTGGCAAGCCGTGACCGGGTGATCAAGGGCCTCGAAGCACTTCTGGCGGGAAAAAGTGGCCTGACTACGCCAGATGGGAGAGACTTGTTCGATGGGCGATTCTCGTACGTGCGAGAAAGTGGTCTAACCACCGAGGCCTTATACGACGACATCCTATGGCGGGTTTTTCACGCCCAAACCAGTGGCGGCCTGCACCTGTGCGACATAAAAGGTGCTGCTGGTGAACTGGGATTAAGGGCATCGGGTTCAGAGGAGTATTTCGGTCTCATCTACATTGGCGACACCAACGATTTCAAAAAACTGGTAGAAACCGATGACGCCGGCATCACGCTGGAAGAAGATGCTATCGCTCTATCCCTTTTTACGGACATCAACCGTCCCGATACGTCACTTAACATTCTAATTGGTGCCAAGAAATTCATGGAAGGCTGGAATTCCTGGCGCGTATCCAACATGGGACTTCTCAACATTGGGCGGCAGGAAGGTCCACAGATCATCCAACTCTTTGGGCGCGGTGTACGCTTGCGCGGGAAAAATCATTCTCTAAAACGCAGTGCTGCCCTTCCAGGCAATCATCCACCACATATCAACCTTCTGGAGACACTCAACATCTTCGCTGTGCGCGCCAACTACATGGCCCAATTCCGCGAGTACCTCGACCGAGAAGGAGTAGAGACCGAGCCGCTACTTGAGCTACCGCTCCCTGTATGGACCAACGAACAGGTGCTTCAACGCGGGCTGGTGCTGCCGCGTCCTGAGAGCGGTCGTGACTTTGCTACCGAGACGGTACTCTTGCTTACCCCTGATGAAAGCATCCGCCTACGAGTGGATTTATCGATCAAAGTGCTGGCGCTGGAAAGCGCCAAGGATGGCCTAAAGGCCGTCCGCGTTCAAAGCGGACATGAGGGGAATATCCCGCCAGAAAGCTTGGCATTGGTGGAATGGGAACAGGCCTACCTTGACCTCTTAGCCTACAAGGCGCGCAAAGGCTGGAGCAACGTGGTCATTCGTCCCGAAACCCTGCCTGTTATCCTAGAAAAGGTGCCCTATACCCTTAAGGCGAGTGAAGCCGTGTTCTGGCCGCGCACCTTCACGGATCATGCCCGTTTGCAAGAGGCGGTCACAGCCATCCTGCGCAAGTATTTGGACACCTTCTACCGCCGAGCTCACGAGTGCTGGGACAGCCAAAACCTAGTCTATCGCACCCTCAACCTTGATGATCCCAACCTAGCCTTCAACCGTCCGAGCGTACAGGAAAACAATGCCACCTATATCATCGTGCGCTTGCCGCGCTCACACAGCAGCCTAGTTACCGCCGTCGAAAAAATGTGCGAAGATATGGATAGGCTCATTAAAGAAGAAAACAGCGGGTTGCCGCGCCTTTACTTCGATCGGAGCGTCTATCTGCCTCTGCTTCTTAAAAAAGGCAATATGCTCACCGCTGACCCGCCACCGCTCGAAGAGAGCGAAGAACGTTTCGTGCGAGACCTGAAGGCCTACTGGGAGTCCGAAAAAGACAAGTCTCTAGCGGGAAAGGAAATCTTTCTCCTGCGAAATTTGAGCAGAGGCAAAGGCGTGGGTTTCTTCCAGGAGATCCGCTTCTACCCTGATTTTATTCTATGGATTGTGGATGAGAGAAAACAGCGCATCGTCTTTATTGAACCGCACGGTATGATACACGCTAAGGCCTATAGTCATGATGACAAAGCCAGTTTGTGGGAGCGCTTACGTGAGCTAGAGAAAGAGATCGGGCGAAGGAGCGGCCGACAAGACATTATGCTTGATTCATACATTATCTCCGCTACTGCCTACGATGACTTGTGCAAGCGTTACGATGA